>NZ_JAFCVA010000002.1:0-368655 GCF_049896785.1 Psychrobacter sp. TWP2-1-2
TTATATCACTACAACCACGAGCGCCCGAATATGGGCAATGGCGGTTTTACGCCAATGCAGAAACTAAACCACGCAGCTTAATTCTATTTGATAAGTGTCTTATGGTTGGGATGATTACCATTACAAATATTGATATAGATAGTGAAAAATTCGAAAAAACTCTTAACCAAGATTTGATAAATGAACAAGATCTTGAGAATGATAGAGAAAAAGAAATCTTAATTACTGAACATCATAGTCTAAATGCAGGAGAGAATTTCGACAAGAGGCTTTTTGAAAGTAGTCTAAAGCAGATTGGTAGAGAAAATTTAACTAACTTAAGCTTTTACTGCAACACTCTTAAGCAAAATGGTGAGATTGCATTATCGATTCATTTAGAAGGCTTGGTAAAAGACTATATAAGAAGAAAAGTCTCTGAGAGCTCCGACTACTGGCATAAAGAGAAGTGGTACTTTTTTGGTATAGAGTCATACGATATATTTTATGATTATCTGGTTCAGGTAGTCAAAGATAGAAAATTAGAAATAAAGCAGAGAAATGATATAAATTTAATTTGTGAAGCTTTTAAACGCTTTTATCAAAGTGGCTATAATAGTGAAGAGTTATATGAAGCTATGAGAGATATTCAAGAAGATGACTTGAAAGCAGTCCTTTGGCAACCTATTGATAACGAAAGAGACAGAAAACAGTATATCCGTAAAATACTACAGCATCCTGTCTTTAGGTTTAGAAAAATAGTGCAGATTATATTTACTAATGAAACTATACTAAGTGATAGAACTTGGATATTAGTAGATATTAACTATCGGAAAAACATACTTTTCAGTCCTTTTCAACCTTCTATATTACTCCTTAAGAGTGAGGAATTGAGAGGTTGGATAATAAAGTTATTACGAGAAAGAATTGTTGAGAAGCCTAGTACTAAAGCTGCTATTGAAAACTGGTTAGAATATTCAAACAACCTGAAAAACCTAAATTCTTAAGTCTACGAATATAGATTTTATTCAATCAAAAACCTGCTTACCAACTCATGGATTAGAAGAAAAGTGGGATTAGCTACCTACAAAAACGCTCTCAATTAAATAAACTCTCTTTCAACATTCATTATCCGCGCATCTACAATGCGTTCTATCTTCTCTTCCATTTGGCTACATTGAGATTCAACCTCACGTTTAGATAGCCCGACTATTACAAACGTCCACTCGCCGGCATCATGACGATCACGCTCGCCACTCTCACAGACCGCAACGCTTGGCGTATTGCCAAAGCCTGTAGGTTGAATCGGGCGCAGCTCGCGACATCCAAAATCACAAAGTAAGATAAAAATCAAATCAGCCAATTTTCAAAATTTTTCTGCAAGAAAAAAGGTAAGTCAAAAGACTTACCTTTCTTGATAACATTTACTGAATTATTTACGTTTAATGGTTCTACTAGTAGTTACTCCAGTCGTTGCCCCACTAGTTGCGTTAGCAGGTGCTTTAGCAGCCGCTTGATAAACTGGCGTAACCTCAGGTAAGAGTGCCTGAATTTTAGCGATACGCTGCCCAGAGTTTGGATGCGTAGACATTAAAGTAGCTATGGTGTTGCTACGACCATTGGCAGCCTCCATTTTTTGCCATACTGCAACGGCAGCTTCTGGATTGTAGCCTGCCTGCGCCATTAAGCGTAAACCACCCGCATCGGCTTGTGACTCTTGACTACGAGAAAATGGCTTATCAAGTCCGTAGTCACTAATCAAACCCAACGCATCATCACTTAACCCTGTTCTTGACTGTAGTTCGGCACCACCTAACTGCAGCGCTAAGCCTGTCAGAATTTTTTGCCCAGCATCTTTTTTACTGTGCTCAGATAACGCATGGGTCATTTCATGTCCCATGATCGCAGCGATCTCTGCATCTGTTAACTGTAACTTTTCTACAATACCGGTATAAAAAGCCATCTTACCACCCGGCATTGCCCAAGCGTTTAATTCAGGTGAACGTATAACCGTGACCTGCCAATCAAAAGGGACCCCTGTTGTATTAGCGCGAACGGCGTAGGGCTTCATACGATTAAAGACGTTTTTAACTCGAATGGCGGTAGCAGAAGTATTATCTACCGCGCCTTGACTACTGGCTTTAGAGACCACTTGAGAGTAACTTTTAGCCGCATCAGTATTTAATGTAGCCGTATCGTACCCTGCCATATCGGCGACCGTAGTACACCCTGCTAAAGTAGTGATAGTAGTCAGTAATAGAGCATTCTTTATGTTATTAAAAGTGGTCATTAGACGTCCTGGTTGAGAGATGCAATTGAGTTAAATAGCTGAGCTAAAGGCAATGAATTGATAGGCTTAACATTCCACTATCGAAATTCATATCTTGCCACACATTAATTGAGAGCGACATATAATTGATAACGTAACTAAAATTCAATTAATATGTAATTATCATGTAAGTAATGTGTCTAAATTATCGAGGAAGAGATTATCACTATAGAAAACAAAAGTCTATTAATTTTATAATCTATTATTTGTTTGATATCACAAGCCCCAGCCAACCTCCATTTGACGCCTACAACTTTATTCCTTTAATTAGAATCGCTGCTCAGAGAGCATCCTGCAATAGATCCCACCTAAATAAATGCTCGTATCACATTTATCACTCGCGCAGCTACCGTACGTTCTATTTTCTCTTTGCCAAAAAGTTTATAATTTATCGTAGCATCAAACATAATGTCCAATAATGTCTGCGCGTCAGCTCCCAGACCCTTTATAATAGCGTATCAATACCAACCTGCGTATCTCACCCATGACCTCTATCAGTTACGTAAAGCAGCAACGCATTACTCGACTATGCGTGCGCTGCGGCTTACTCCTCATGCAGTATGGCGCTGAGTCTGCCGTAGTCGTGGACTTGTCTAAACGTTTAGGGCTTGCTTTGGGGATGAACAGCGTCGAATGTTCACTGAATTTTAACGCCATCACCCTGACGACCATCTGTGACGAGCGCTGTATCACCACCACCAGAGACACGATCAATCAGAGCATCAATGTCAATTTATTGGTACAAATCCAGCAAATTATCAATAAAACTGAAGCTACCGTCGATAGTACCGATTTGATTGACCGCACGACCCTTGCCTTTGATGAGTTAGATAAGACAGTATACCCAACGTGGCTGGTGGGCATATTTGTTGGTGCGTCTTGCGCAGCGTTTGCGTATTTGAATGGGGGCAGTTGGTCGATTACCGCCGTGACATTTATTGCGGGTATGGTAGCGATGTTCACCCGTATTTATCTGTCCAAACACCACTTTAATCCTTTTATCACCGTCATTGTGACCGCTTTTATTGCTTCTTTAATTGGAGCGACGACCTACTATTTTGATATTGGTAATAATGCCGATATTGCGGTTGCCTCTAGCGTCTTGCTACTGGTGCCTAGCTTTCCTTTGATCAATTCTTTCTCAGATATCTTAAAAGGCTATGTCAATATTGGCGTTGGGCGTGCGGTATTTACCTATATGCTCACCCTATCCGCGTGCGTTGGTATCGTGATGGCGTTGGTTTTACTACGCATACAGCATTGGGGGTTTTGAGATGTGGTTCATTGAAACTGTTGTGCTTTCATGTATTATTACCCTTGGTTGGACGCTGATGTTCAGCGTACCCAAACGCTATATTCTGCCTTGTTTGCTGATGACTGCGTTTGGCTTTGGATTAAAGACTGCTCTGGTTTATCAACATGTACATATCGTGGTTGCTAGCTTTTTTGGGGCGATGCTTGCTAGCTTTTTGGGTGTCTACTTTTCTAAAAAGTATACCCTACCGCCCAAAGCACTTATCTCGCCTAGTGTCATTTGTATGATGCCTGGTATCGCCGCTTATAAGGCGATGGTTAGTATGGTACAGATTGGTTATTTTGGCTTTTCAGACGAGTTATTTAGCCAAATGATGGTGTACTTGTTCGAAGCTTTATTTGTCACCTCAGGATTGGTGCTTGGCTTATCTATTCCGGGACTGTTATTTTATAGACGACGTGCCATTGTTTAAGTAAGTTTAGATGAGTCCAGTTGGGTTTAGATAGGATGATTAGATGTCAGGCTATTTTTGCCTAAATGCTTTTATATTCTGATGCTAGCTGGCATATCCTTATAAGCAAAACCTTGTAAGATTAATAATGATACCCATCACAATAGAGTTCAAAACAACAGAATTAAAAAATAATAGACGGCAAAATTGCACCAATACGCATCAATACTTCCTGAATAAAGAGACTTAACCATGACAAAACATTATGACTATATCGCCATTGGCGGCGGTAGCGGTGGCATTGCTTCCATCAACCGTGCGGCGAGCTATGGCAAAAAATGCGCCATTATCGAAGCCAACCAGTTGGGCGGCACTTGTGTGAATTTGGGCTGTGTACCTAAGAAAGTGATGTGGTACGGCGCGCAAATTGCCGAGGCTATTCATAAATATGCACCAGACTATGGCTTTGATGTGGATGTTAAAGGTTTTGACTTTCAAAAACTGGTGCAGAGCCGTCAACAATATATCGAAAATATTCATCGCTCTTATGACAATAACTTGGCCAAAAATGGCGTAGAAGTGATCAAAGGCTTTGCCAAATTTGTCGATACCAATACGGTAGAAGTAAATGGTGAGCTGATTACCGCTGACCATATTTTGATTGCCACCGGCGGTCACCCGATTCAGCCAGATATCAAAGGCGCAGAATACGGCATCGACTCTGATGGCTTTTTTGCGTTGAATCATTTGCCAAAACGCGTGGCGATTGTGGGAGCTGGATATATCGCTGTTGAAATCGCAGGCGTGTTAAACAGTTTGGGCGCTGAGGTGCATTTATACGTACGCCAACACTCACCGCTACGCTCCTTTGACCACAGTGTAGTAGAGGCATTGCTGATAGAGATGGAGCAAGACGGTATTCAATTGCATACCAATACCACGCTCACGGAAGTCAATAAAAACGAAGATGGTAGCCTGACTTTGTGTACCGAAAATGGCAGCCTAGACACGACAGATTGCTTGATTTGGGCGATTGGTCGTGCGCCATCGACAGACAATATCAACCTGCAAGTGACGGGTGTGGAAACGAACGAAATTGGCAAAATCAAAGTCGATAAGTTCCAAAATACCAATGTTAAGAACATCTATGCAGTAGGCGATATCATCGAAAACAGTGTTGATTTGACGCCAGTAGCGATTGCCGCCGGTCGCCGTTTATCCGAGCGCTTGTTTAACAACAAACCTAATGAGCATTTGGACTATACGTTGATACCAACGGTTATCTTTACCCATCCTGCTATTGGTACGATTGGCTTGTCTGAAATCGACGCGGTTGAGCGCTATGGCAAGGACAATATCAAATGCTATAACTCAACATTTACCTCTATGTATAGCGCGGTGACCCAGCATCGTCAGAAATGTATGATGAAACTGGTGTGCTTGGGCGATGAGGAAAAAGTCATTGGTCTACACGGTCTTGGCTTTGGTGTCGATGAGATGATTCAGGGCTTTGCCGTCGCCATCAAAATGGGAGCGACTAAAGCGGACTTTGACAATACGGTTGCCATTCATCCAACTGGCTCAGAAGAGTTTGTGACAATGCGTTAGTTTGATTAGGTAGTATTAATAGAAAGCCTACTCTATAAAACAACCCCATAAGTGTTAAGCAACTTATGGGGTTGTTTTATATCAGTATACTTTTTTAACGTTCACCACTAAATTGATGTTACTTGATCAGACGAATATTAAAAGGCACTCTAAAATCTTTACCAGAAGAGCACTTGATTGCTCCCATTACGCAAAACACTAAGTGCGAGAAGCCAAATAATACCAGCGCTAGCATTGGAATCATCGCTAAAGGCGCAAATATAAAGGCTAGAATAAAGCCAAGTATCATTGCCACAATCCATAAGCCAATATAGCCGATAACGAAAGTGATCGACCAGTTCAGCGCCTCTTTAGCTTGTGTTTGCACATAAGCATCATCTTTTTTGACTAGCATAATAATGAGTGGTGGAATAAATCCAAAGAACAAACAGCCTAACCAGTTTAGGAGAGCTATGTTTGTAGAGTCCTGCTTGGTACTAGCAGCTTGCATATCTGTTCTATGGCTGCTTGCTTGAACATTATTAATATCGTTATTGCTAGCGTCTTTATTGATATTTACGTGGGGTTGTTGCGTACTATTAGGCATATCTGGATATATTCCTTTATAAAATTATTTAAATATTAAGTTTTGGTTCTAATTGCCTAATACCCATTCATCGTTCACTTGATAAACTTTGAAATTGGTCTTGTTAGTGCGGCTCTCCCCCGCGATTGTCTGAGTGATATCAGCGGTACACATATAAGTATTGTCGCCCTCGACAGTGTCACAGTTGATATTCTCGACGCGTTCAAGCTTTGGCATCATACCCTCCATCATGCCGCTCATCGCCTTTGCCATCTCATCATTGCCTGCGTTCGCCATCGCATCGTCCATCATACTATTCGCTTGCTCGTATTGTGCCTCGATTAACGCTTCAACTGTGCTTTCAGAAGGTGCATTAGAGCATGCGACAAATAGCGGTGTTAGTAATGCTATGACTGCCAGTTTTTTCAGATTAATCATCTCAATCTCAATGTATCTATAATGTTACTTCACTATACAGAATTACTTCTAAATACCCAACTTAATTTTAGAATACAAGTTTAGATTTATGATGAATAGCTTTTATAATTTAATGAGATGAAGAAATTAACGTGCGGGGCATACTGACAGTACCTTCACGATACTGCTATGATGTGGTATTCAAAACCGTTGCGAGATAACTGTGTGGCAGGTGTACTTTTTTATATTACCGATTGGTCTGGGAATTATGACCTTGGCAGCAAGTTTGTTATTTTTGTTTGCTTATCTGATGTCTGATGATAATGCCACGCGCTTGCCCGCTTTTAACTGGTTCAAGCGCTTAATTATCGTGGCATTTATACTGCTAAGTGTTGGGCTGTTTATGACCTTTGGTCATTTTTGGGGTTAATAAAATCAGCCTTTAAACATTCAATATTCTTTAATGAACCATTTTTTCTAACTCCAATAATTCTAAATCTTCACGCTTTGGCTCACCATTATTGCCGTCATTTGGAAATGGCATTTTATTACCATTTAGCTCATAACCTCGGCGCTGATAGTAAGCCAACAGCTCAGGACGATGACTCAAAATGGACATGGTCAAACGCGCAGTATTTTTAGCTGCTGCTTGCCCATCTGACTGTAGATGACGAGTAGCAAAGGTTTCTGCCGCTTGCAAAATCACATTGCCAACGCCATGCCCCTGCAGCTCTGGATCTACCGCAAACATACCGATGTAGGCTTTGTTATTTGAGTCAGCATCGGTTTTGATATCGACAGCGATACAACCAAGTATCTCACCCGTTTCCTCTCCATCACGGTCGCCCGTTGTCGTTTTTGGATAGACAAAGTAATAGTGATTAGGGTCATTAATCACGGCAGCGAGCTCGGCTGACGTGGTTCGAATACCGCCAATTAAATCCGCCTCATTGGTCCAACCTGCGGTCTCGCGATAACAGCGATTTAATAATTGCTCAAGTGCACTAATATCATCGGCTTGCGCTTGTCGTAAAAACACAGACTCTCTATCCAAGTAGTTTTTATCATTCATATTATAATTTTTCCTTTCCTTGTTTGTATTAAAAAAACTGACCCAAATCGATAGGTCAGCCTTAATAGTAATATGTATCCATCTTGAGTGCTAGGGCGATAAAGCCTGTGCTTGATCGATAATATTAAATCCTGCCTTAAGCTGTGCACGCGTTGGCGCATGACCACGGCGGAGCAGCTCAGAAAAGGCAACCAATTCTTTATCACGCCCTAAAGTGCTAGCCGCACTAGCACGTGTGTCTTCCCCATCACCATCAAAGTAGTATTCGATATAATCTAATGTATCTGGCGAACCAAATAAGATATTATGATCGGGTGTCGCCGCATGTCCACTATAGCGTAGGCTTTTACCATATTGCATCGTCCAAAAGAAAGGGATGCGCGCGGCGAGCGAGCTGACACTATCATCATTTAATATCGCAGCCGCAGTCACTAAGCCATGTTGCAAGGCCACGCGCCAATGTTCAATGCGCATGCGCCCCATTTGCCCAGAAGCTTTTGCAATATCACCCAATGCATAAACCCCATCACGCAGCTGTAAATACTCATCCACTTGCACGCCATCTGGCGCGTTTACTTCTTCGAATAGTTCTATACGTGGTGCTACGCCAGTCCCCAAAATCACAATATCTGCATCAACTTGCTCACCATTCGCCAGCGTGACACCGCCCACTTGTGAAAAGGTTTGGTTTTCTTCTTCATTCTCAGACTGATTAACAACCCTTTTGACCTCAGCGATTTCATTGACCGTGGCATCAAAAACAAACTGAATGCCTTTTTCTTTATGCAGCTTGATCAGCGCATTACTGACGGTTTCGGAGACAATATTTCCCATGACGCGATGGTCTTGTCCGATGACCGTAATAGAAGCCGTCGTGCCTGCTTGTGCCAATGCGGAAGCGACTTCCATACCGATAAAGCCTGTACCAACAATCACCACACGCTGATCGTGACTGGCCGCTTTTATCAATTTGGCATCATCCATACTGCGTAGCGTATAAACGCCATCAAGCTCAGCCCCTTTAAAAGGCGGTATCTTTGGCTCAGCGCCTGTTGCAACCACTAAAAAATCAGCGGTTTGTCTGTCACTATGACCATTTTTATCTTTAATGATAATGGTACGTTCATTGGGCGATACTTCGCTGACAGTTTGATTCAAGCGCAAATTAATATCGTATTTGCTCGCCCAATCTGCGCCGCCTAGTAGAAGCTTCTCTTCAGGCATATTGCCCGCTAAAAACGCTTTGGACAATAATGAACGGTTATAAGGAGCTTTATCATCAGCACTAATCAAGGTGATTTTGCCGCCATAGCCAGTGTTACGAAGCTGATGCGCTGTCATAAAACCTGCTGCGCCGCCGCCCACGATGAGCGTATGCGTATCGATCAGCTTATCATTTGCAATCTTTTT
This sequence comes from Psychrobacter sp. TWP2-1-2, assembly GCF_049896785.1. NCBI lineage: Bacteria > Pseudomonadati > Pseudomonadota > Gammaproteobacteria > Moraxellales > Moraxellaceae > Psychrobacter > Psychrobacter sp. TWP2-1-2. Next base: position 9,084 of record NZ_JAFCVA010000002.1, read on the forward strand.
GTCTATCTTCGCTGAAGTATTTACCGTCAAGCTGTCGCCATTATCGGTCACTTCATATTGAGTCAATCCTGCTATCGCTACTGGCTCTAACAGCGTGCCATCACGGCTATCAAAAGTCGCATGATGCCAAGGACAGACCACGCGATTGCCACAACGTAAGCCTGTGCCTAAATCTGCGCCTGCGTGCGGGCATTTGCCATCGAACGCCTGAAATTCATCGTCGTCGCGGGTAATCAAAATGATACTATCATCATCTTGCTTGTAAGATTTCATTCCGCCACTGGCAATATCAGCCTTATTAATAGTTACTGTATCAATCGTTGCATTGGTCATAAGTCTTCCTTAACAGTTATAATGGTTCCCTGAATCAAACGTGTTGAAAATAACCCTATTGCATCAGCCAGTTTCAACGAAAAATACCATTCTCGATACGTTTGTTTAAATGCTTTTTTAAAACGCTATCCATTGATAGTAACAAGACACTTTCGCACACGCTGTTTTTTTTGTATGTTTCCTGCGTTGCAAAACGTAATCGTTAACTGTTAATCCCTATGCTTACCTATTTTTTTAAATCTTATCCTCAAAATAAAAGATAACTTTATGACTTCTCGTGATGACATGACCGATATTAATGCTAGCCCTCAATCCGCTCTTGAAAACAATCAATTTGATAATGAGCAGTTTGATACGGCAAGTATCGATATTACCGTAGCGACGGATACTGCGCAGTTACCGCAGCCTCTTCAACCACCTGTGCAGCAAGCAACCTATAAAGCCCACGCAACAGACTTTATCGTTAATGAGCTATTGCCGCTCGAATTCACCGGTGAAGGTGAGCATTTATGGCTGCATATCCAAAAATTAGGGATGAATACCGCTTATCTTGCCAAACTGCTGTCAGAGTGGGCAGAGATTCCTCTGCGTGATGTTGGTTATTCAGGTCTTAAAGATCGCCATGCATTGACAACCCAGTGGTTTAGCTTGCGAATCCCAAAAAAACAACTGCCAGCTGCTGAGTTTGCACCAGTCGATATCGGAGCTGATGAATCGGTCACTATCCTCGACCAGCAATGGCACAACAAAAAGCTCAATCGCGGCACGCATCGCGCTAATCAATTCATCATTACCTTGCGTGATATCCAATTTGCTGATTTTGACACAGCATTGCCAGCACCTGAGCAATTATTGTCGGCGAAACAAGATGTCGAGCAGCATTTAGCAAGCATCGCTATAGCTGGCGTGCCCAATTATTTCGGCCCTCAGCGTTTTGGACGTAATGGCAATAATATTAGAGAAGCATTATCGCTGTTTGCGCGCCCACTACAGCAAAGTCGAGCACAACCCAAAAAGAGCAAACGCAAGCACGCGCCACGTGAGCAGAATACGATGGAGCTGTCTGCCGCACGTAGCTTAATTTTCAATGAGATATTGGCAGTACGAGTGCGTGATGGCAGCTGGAATACTGGGCTGGCAGGCGAAGTGTTTAACTTAGAGGGTTCAGGGTCAATATTTACTAGCGAAGCCATAGACGACACGTTGCGTTCACGCCTTGAGACGGGTGACATCCATCCCACTGCTGCATTATGGGGCAAGGATAATGATAAAGTCAGCGGCATGGCGGCAAATATTGAGAAAAATGTGATTCAGCAAAATCTGCTACTGGCTCGCTTAGCCGATGGCTTAGAGCAGCGCGATGTAAAAGCACAGCGCCGCGCGCTGCGCCTACCTATTGAAGCGCTGTCTTGGGAATGGCAGAATAAAGATAATGAACAGACATTGGTGCTCAGCTTTACGTTAACGACAGGTAGCTTTGCCACCAGTGTCTTGGCAAGCTTAGTAAAACAATTAATACACTAAAGCATAATTAAACCTTCGACTATGGCAGCCAGCTATGTGCCATAGAGCGCCTCAATATTATTATTTTTTGCTGCCAACATCTCGTTGGCACTCACCACTTGATCACGGCCACAGCCTTTGGCTTCATACAAAGCCTTATCTGCCATACAAATTAAGCGCTGGCAAATATCGTGAGGTAGCTGCACTGCGGGAATTTTACGATTCACGCGTTTGCTACTATACGAGGGGATTCTCTGCGGTTTAGCAAGCGACTGCGATGCATCCTTTTTATTCAGAGTTTCGCAGGCTTGTTGTATACAATTACGCTCACCATGAGTCAGTGTATATAGCCCCAAGCTGGCAGTCACACTAAAGGCTGTATCGTCATCGAGAATGATGACGTGTTTAGCGATAACGCGCCGTAATTGTTCAGCAATTATCATAGCTGTGTCGTGCTTCGTATCTGGCAATACAATCAAAAACTCCTCACCGCCATAGCGACTCACGATTGTTTCATCAGTTAAAGACTGCAAGAGCGTCTGTGCGACCTCTACCAATACTCGATCCCCGATCTCATGACCGTAACTGTCATTGACCTCTTTAAACCAATCCAAATCCAATAAAATAACGCTGATATCTTGATGGTCTTCTACTGACTTCAGCACCTGCTTCATTTGCATCATCCCGTAACGGCGACTTTTGAGTTGAGTTAGCTCATCTTGATTGGCATGCTGCAGAATTTCCTTTTTACTGTCATCTAATATTAGTAACAAAGTACGAAACATATAGATAATAAAAATAGCTTTTGGTAGCGCCATATAAATATGTGTAGAACGCCAAAAAAAAGCGGAAGATCGGCGCAATTGATCAACACTGTCCCAATTTAGCGTGCCATTTTGAAAAATAGAGGCAGAGATGGCGTTTTCGATTGTCGTAATTTCACTATAATTGATATAACTATAATAGGTATCAAGAGGAATGACCGTGAGCGTCATTTGACGCAGATTGGGTAAAGTAACGCCAAGATAAGGAATAAATGTGACAGCCAGAATGACGGCTGCGTGCCCTAAAAATGCTCTCCATACATAGCGCCGACGTATAAGCATCATCCCCAATATCGCACCGCCGACTAAAGAGACGCCCGCGACCAAGCTACTATGTCCTAGAACTAAAATAACCATTGCAATATAGGCACTATAGACCGTAATTAGTATGCCTTGCCACTTATACAAATTGCTATTGGCTTTTTTGACAGGTGAAAAACGACTGGTCATCCATAATAAAAACAAAGCTACCAGTGTCACGCCGAACCATAGTGGATACAGCAGGGCTATATCGACATAGGTGTCATAAATATCGCGGCGCCACCAAACAAATAAGCACCATAGCCAGTGTAAAGATACCTCCATCACCATAAATAAAGCCAGTAATGACGTTTTATCAGCAGCTTGCCACTCGAAAATTGCTTGAGATAGCTTGGTGTAGCCTAGATGAGATATCGATACAGCCATAGTAGGGCTACCGCAAATATTGAAAGTAATTAAGTCGACATTAAAACCATTAAATAAAAATAAAAAGCCTGAATCAACAATAATAAATGATATGACTTTTTACCTTATACCATTCCCAAAAACTTAAGTAGATAAGAATGCGAGTTTCGGTACTACATTTTGTAAACTAAATGGGAGTTAACATCGACAATTTTATTTTTGCAAATGAATACCACTTATCTAGTCTGGCAATTTCTGTCGCAGTTATCAATCTATTTAGTGCCTTCATGCGTCAATATATGACGCATGTTTTTTGGATAACCTGTCAATTTATATTGCAGCTTAATCAACATTCAAAACTGTCCTCAGCAATGAATTTTTGGCTAAGAAAACATTGCAAAAGACTGCCAAACTCCCTGCTGATCAGGGTTCATTGTCGGTACATCACCCAAACGACGCCACGGCATATTGCTACCATGAAAGTCACTACCGATCGAGGCGACAAGATTGCGCGCAGCGATACTGCGATCAACCATTCTGCGAGTACTAACCGGTTCGCTATACGACGGCAGCTCACAAGCATCGCCACCAAGACCAGCAAACTCTTCAATCAGTTTACGGACTCGTGTTGCTGAAAGCTGATAACGCGTGGGATGCGCCAACACCGCCTTGCCACCACAAGCATGGATCAGCTCAATGCCGTCAGCCATACTCAGTGCATCAATCGCCACATAAGCAGGTTTATTATCTGCCAAATACTTATCAAAGGCTTTTTGTACTGTCTTGACTTCACCGCGCTCAAACAATACTTGACCAATATGCGCACGCCCGACCGCTTGTGGATTGCCGCCTGCTTTATCAAGTACGGCTTGCCACAGCTCGTCATAGTTAATATCTAATAGCGCGCTGAGCTTTTCAGTGATTCGCTGACCACGCGTGGCACGGCTATCCTGTAATTGTTGCAGCGTTGCATGCATTTTTTCGCGATCGGTAAAATCTAACCCCAGCACATGGATGATTTTATTGGTTGATTTATTTTTGCCATAACCACCAATAAGTGTATGCTCACAGCTTATCTCGACCCCATTAATCAGTTGCATATCGCAGGCAATGGCAGCCGCACGCGCCTCATCAATTCCTGCCAGCGTATCATGATCGGTCAATGCCAATACATTGACGCCGGCCGCATGGGCGCGCTGCACTACTTCCGTTGGTGCATAAGTACCATCAGAGCAAGTGCTGTGACAATGTAAATCGAATTTCATAAGAGAAGCCTTAGCATTAAAAATTAAAAGTGTAGAAAATGAGCACATTGGCAATAATCCGTTATATTTGGCAGTTGTCATGATTATGAGTCATAATCATCAGATATTGCTACGCAGGCCTGTGATATAGCATGATTATCGTGTTGATTGCTTTTTTTTGGCGCAGTAGACGTGTAAACTACCCCATACGTTTTTGTCGGACATCCCCTTTGCTATGAAAGCTTTATTAGACTTTATTCCCTTAATTGCCTTTTTTATTGCTGCTCGCTACAGTGGTATCCTAGCGGGGGCAGGTGCGTTGCTCATCGCCACTATCATTGTTTATGCCATTCATTTTATTCGCCAAAAAGGCACGTTTGATAAACAGCAATGGGTTGTCTTACTATTAACCATTTTGTTTTGTGGTGGTACTTTATTATTGCGTGATGATATCTATCTGCGCTGGAAGTCACCTATTATCAACGGTATCTTTGCACTAACACTTCTGGTGAGTGCTGCGATTAATAAGCCACTGATGCAACTGGCGATGAAAGATGTTTTTTTGCTGACGATGAGTGGCTGGAAAAAACTCACTCTCGCTTGGGCACTATTCTTCGCCTTTATGGGCATACTGCATTATATCACAGCGTTTACGATGTCAGATGAGGCATGGATTAACTTTAAAACTTATGGCTGGATTCCGATTATGTTGGTATTCGTCATCGCCCAGTTTGCCGTATTAAAAAAGCACCTCAACCCTGCGCTCACGGATAAAACCGTCAAATAATACTCAATTTATCATTTTATAATAGAGCCAATGCTATTTCTAAATGCCAATAGTGACAATCATTAATCGCAATTAGCTCGGGCGCATTAAGCAAAACACTTTAAATCAATCATAATTTTTATTAATCGAGGAAGTCTCATGTCCTTATTTGCCATTATTGGTCATGACGTGGCCAATAGCAGCGCACAACGTCAGATTACCCGCGCTGAACATGTCGAACGCTTGCAAGCTTTAGATCATGACAATCGACTGATTATCGCTGGTCCAACACCTATCGAGCATGGCAAAGGCGAGATGTCAGGCAGCCTAATTATTGCTGACTTTGACTCTGCAGAAGCAGCGCAATCATGGGCAAACGATGAGCCTTACTTACGTGATGGCGTGTACAGTCACGTAGATATCAAACCCTTTATCCATACATTGCCAAAAGCGGATGACAGCGCATCAGTTAAAGTAGCAAAATCGTGATTCAGTGCCTATCTTTGTTAAAAAGTCGCTCTTATCAGCGTAGCATTGTTAGTATGATTTTTATGGCTACTGTTTCAGCACAGGCTGCGCCGACGGTGACGGCTATCGATGTGGCTGATCCAACACTCATGGCACCCGTGCCAGCGCAACCAATATCGACCGCTCAACCAACAAAAAACTCAGTGATGAATATCAGCGATACATTGGCGGCGCAATTACAACCATCTGATAAGGCGTTATCCGATGCCAATCAGCAGCTATTAAGCCGTAATGCACAGTTGCAGCGCGAGTTGAATGACTTGCAAACTCAAGTAAATGTTTTGGTCTACGAGAGCAAAGGTCAGCTTTTTTTATACGGTGCATTTACTGTGTTAATTAGCTTACTGGTCGGTATTTTTGTTTCTTGGTTGGTGTTTGTCCGCCGTGAACGCTGGTAACTAGTACCACGCGCTTTTTATTGATTTATCTTATGTGACTGTCTATGTCTAAATCCACGTTCGAATCAAAAGATACTGATACATCGTCGACACCCTCCAAAAACACTCAGTCACTAAGCATTCACTCATCAAGTATCACCCCTGCCAAGATTGATTGGCAGATGGATGATACGGGTAATAAAGTGCCTGTATCGGGTGAGTTTGGTGATGTTTACTTCTCAAATGCTGATGGTTTAGCGGAATCGCGTCATGTGTTTTTGGCGCACAATCAATTGCCTGAACGACTGACCAATCTTGCACCAAAGCAATGCTTTACGGTTGCTGAATTGGGCTTTGGTACTGGACTGAATTTTCTCGCTACATGGCAGCTATGGCGACAGCTGCGAGATATACACCCTCGATTAGCAACTGCAAAACTGCATTTTATTACCACTGAAAAGTTCCCGATACCTCGTACCGACCTTACCCAAATACTTGCCTTGTGGGGACAGCGCGCGCCTGAATTGACAACACTAATAGAGCTATTATTAGCGGCCTATCCGCCTCTTATCGCGGGCTGTCATCGTTTGAGCTTCTTTGATGATAATTTGACCGCTGATATATGGTTGGGTGACGCAGCTGAGAGCTTAGCCAAACTATCAAGTAACTCTTCTAGCTCGCATGCACCTTATGTTGACGCTTGGTTTTTAGATGGTTTTGCGCCCTCTTGCAATAGTACATTGTGGGCGGATAGTATTTTTGCACAAATGCAGCGTTCATCACGCCCCAATACAACTGCCGCCACCTATAGCTGTGCCGGTATCGTCAAACGTGCACTGCAAGATTGTGGCTTTCAGATTAAAAAAGTGAAAGGCTTTGGTCGTAAGAACGAAATGCTAACGGCGGTCATGCTAGATACCGTAAATTTAACTGACAATAATAATAATAATGGCAACAATAGTAAAGACATAAATAGTAAAGACATAATCTCTTACAATAATACTAGCATCGCCGCGCCCGACAACGATAGCCAATCTGCCAAACCCAATGACAACCTGCCCGCCCATAGCATTGTCATTGGCGCTGGCGTTTCAGGGCTATTAACGGCTTGGTCATTGGCCAATCGTGGTATTCAAGTGACTTTGCTAGATAAATCAGCACCGTTGGCGGGCGCATCAGGCAACCCTCGCGCCCTACTTGCCCCTAAGATGACGCCCATTCATCATGTCGATGAACATTTGCATACTATAGGCTATCTCTATAGCAGCAGGCTATATCGATGCTTAAATGTAGACGCTGAAAAATTAGGATTAGTGCCAATACTTGAACCAACGGGCGCTCTTGATCTGCTTATGAAAGCCAATATTGGCACAGAGCAAATCGCTGATTATCCCGATGAGATGGCCACCACACTATCCCATGAGCAGGCGCAAACTGTCAGCGGGTTAAAAACACAAGATTTATCAGAGAATCTATATTTACCACAGTCTGGCTTGGTCAATCCACAAGCATTAAAAGATACTATCCTAATGCATCCGCTCATCCACTTTCAGCAAGTAGACGTTAAGAGTATTAGCGAAACAGAAGAAAGTATTTGTGTCGCAGGCAGTAATCAGGATAAGCAGACGATATCCATTAGCGCTGATAATGTGGTCATTTGCGCAGCTTTTGAGAGTCATCAACTGGACAAGCGTATTTTTGATTGTCGTAAAATTCGTGGTCAGCTTTCTTGGTTTACGCCCACAACCGAACAGCTCACCATATTACCCAAAATACCGCTTAAATACAGCGGTTACTGTGCGTTATTTACCGCGCAAACAGATGATGCACAATTGAACGATGTTGTAGAACAGCAATCTCAGTTTTTATTAGGCGCAAGCTTTATACGTAATGATACCGACATAGATATCCGCACAGAAGAGCATCAGATTAGCCGCGACAAACTAGTGACTGCCATTCCTGAGATGGACTCGATTATTCCAACAGATATTAGTTTGTGGCAAGGACGGGCGGGTATTCGTACACAAACACCTGATTACCATCCTATCGTTGGCGTACTAGCAGAAAGCAAAAGAATTTGGGTAATGAGTGCCATGGGAGCTAAGGGGTATGCCATTGCACCAATATGTGCTGATGCGCTAACAGATATGATGTTAGGAACATTTGCCCCCTTATCAACAGCGATGCTTGCGCGCCTGTCGCCAAATCGTACGCGTTTACAAACACCGCTTACTTGAGATTTTTAGTCAAAGGTTTAATCACTGCCTTCCATTCTAGATTTAACCGCACCAAAAAGTGATTTTCCAGTGTCAGAGTCGCGGGACTCTTGATGACCAATTTTAGTACTACTTTGAGTATCAGTCGTAATCATTGGTGCAGTTAAAGTGCGAATCTGTGCTTCGTCACGGGTGTTTTTTTGAATGGTCACTGCAGCAAATAAACTCATGGTAAATGCCATCATATAAAAGCCTTTTTCACTTAAGCTTAAACTTCCCGCATTCATCAAACCAATAGCAATTAGCGCAATGGACAATCCAAGAGCCGCCCAGCTGATTAGATAATACATATTGGTTGTTGGGATACCTTCACTACGATCACGAAGGGTTTTTTGCAAACTAATTGCTGAATAAAGACCTAGCGCCAGCACCGCTATATAATAGCCTTTTTCATTTAATAACATACTCTGTGCATTCCATAAGCCAAGTAAATACGCTAGGACACCCACCAACATCACCGCCCAAGAAGTCCCGACATAAGCAGTAGTTGGTTTATAAGCGGCTAGCTGACTCTTCGTAATCGTGTCATTATTCATCATCTTCCTTAATTAGAAATAGGCAAACACTTAGTCGTAAAATATATAGTGGTAAGATACATAATAGCGAGATAAACAGTAGCGAGATACAACTTTTATCGACCGCTATTTTGCCTTAACATAACACAAGCATGTTATATTGTAATCTAAAAACTTTTTTTTAATAAATAGCATTTTTTATGACAGAGTCCCGACATGTCTTTTTTTACCCTACTCATTTTGCTTAGCCTAATTGTTATTGTGCCCATATTTTTTGTGATGAAAGAAAAGTCTAAGCACACACAGATTGCTTCTATACAGCGGCATCAAGAATACTTGGCTTCTGCGAATCTTGTCGCTACCCAGTCTAAAGCAGATATGGCTGTAAACAACGAGGTAAATCATGAGCGAGCTAACGGGCTCAGCATGATTAATTTTTCAGCTCGACATCCTTTTATCAAGCTACTTTATGACGAGCAAGTACCTAAGGCGTTTCGATCTGTGATGGATGATATTGGACAACAATATGAGTCTACCCATCATGAAGAAATCACTGAATCACAGCTATTTACCCTCAATAAACTCATCACCACACGTGTTCCAGAATTGATTGGCGACTACCTTAGCCTCGATAAACATTATGCCAAAACAGTCATTATTGATACCGACAAAAAAAATACCAGCTATGACATGGTATTAGATCAATTAAACTCGATTTTAGACTTTTCTCAAAAGCTCAATATCCAAAGCCAAAGTGGCGTTGTAGACAAGCTACTTGCCAACCGTCGATACTTAGATGACGTGTATAAAGAAAGCGGTATGGCAGCCGACAATCTAAAACTGAAATAATAATGCCTGTAAATAGTAAGCAAGAAATTGATAGTAATAGCAAATGACGGTCATATTTGACTTGTGAGGGATAAATAAGTCTACGTCGTTCACTATATTTAAACAAAAACTCTGCCAATGGATAGCCGTATTATCATGAAAATCGATGCTCTTACAATTGCAAAATCAAAGCCCTATTTTCAGGCAATTTCTGCTATTTTTTTAAGTCTCTCACTATTGAGTGCTTGCCAAAAAACACCAGAGCCTGAGACAGATAACGAAACAATCTCTGAAGCGGTGGTACAAACCACACCCGTGACTAGCAATATTAATGTTGATACGACCGCTGATAATGGTGATGATATCGCAAATTCTGAAGTAAGCTCAAAACAAGATGTAAGCTTAACTGAGCTAGAGAATGACCTTGGTGCAACAGACTCGGCAGCAAACAATACTGCCCTAGCACCAAATCCAGAACAAGCCATTAAAGGCGCGCAAATTACTGATGTCCGTTATAAAAATGCAGCTGGTGAATCACTCTCGGTCATTTTTGAAACCTCAGCAGCAGGCGTACTCAACGCTATCATTAGCCTACCGAACAAACCAAAAATGACACTAAGTGCACCTGAAGGTCAAGGCAATAACCCGACTTATCAATCAAGCGATGGCAGCATCCAACTGGTCAGTCATGCAGGCGGCGGCAGTATTGATTTTATTAAAAATAATAAAGTCACTAGCTTTGATGCAGTCAGTGCCGAAGCAGAAGTCATCACTGAGTAATTGATTAAAAAATACAGCTTAGAACCTTTAAAAGGTTACATAAAAGAAATCTCTTGAGCATTAAAAAGGCGGTAAATATTTATTATATTTGCCGCCTTTTTAATGCTATTAACTTTTCTCTAACCAAATCCAGTTACCTTGCCAAACAGACTGACCAGCCAACTGATTACTGCCCACAATCCCCAACCAACCACCACAATAACGATTAGTCCCAACAGATCAGGAATGTGCAAATACAGCCATGCAATGATAGGATTATGCCAAAAAGCGCCAAGACGGCTACGCTGCTTATGTTCTAGCGATTGATGCAAAAACGGCCGATCCATGTGCATGGTTTCAGTAATACCATATTCATTGTGCAGATGCTCATGCACGATGCCTAAAGTCTTACGACTGGGTCGAATAAAAATATCAAGCAGCGTGCCAATACCCGGTACGATACCAACGACCATATCAATGAGTGCCAGTCTGACAGCAGGCGTCATTTTATGCGCTGGCACACCCAGCTGACGCCCTAATACAAAAGCATAGCTGGTTAAAGCCAGTCCCGCTAAATCTCCTGCCAGCGGAATCGTCGAAAGCGCTGCATCTGCACCCATGCCTTGTTTGGTAAAAGGCACACGTACCAGCGAATCCATCGTATTAGCAAACTTAGCCAATTTACGCTCGGTGGCGATCACTTGTTCGCGTGTTAGCCCATGCTCAGCTAGCTTTGATTGATAATCGATGACAGGTGCATTGGCATCAGAAGATTTTTTCGCTTTTGACTTTGAGAGCTTTTTGAAGTTATCCATTAAAAGTCGTCCATAGACAAGCGATTGCAATGAGAGCAAAGACGTAACGCCCTACCCATATATTGGCTAAAAACGCCTGAAAACAGGCTCTTGCATTACGAGTAGCACAAGCGCTATTTTGCTTAGCAAACATCATTGCCACTAACGCCAAGCCAAATACTGGCGTCAGGCCTAAGCTTGTCGGTGCAAAGTAATGCCAAATGACCGCGCCCATGATAAGCAAAAACAATGTTTGTAGCAGCGAGATAATAATCACATCATAGCGACCAAATAATATCGCCGTTGATTTTACCCCGATTTTTAAATCATCTTCACGGTCAGCCATAGCATATTGGGTATCATAAGCCACGGTCCAACACATATAAGCAATAAACAACAACCAACACCAGATATCAGGCGCGCCTTGTATCGCCACATACGCCATCGGTATCGCCCAACCAAAAGCCGCTGCTAAAAACACTTGCGGCAAATGGGTAAAACGCTTCATAAATGGATAAATGAATGCCAATAACACTGCCCCAAGCGACCAGTAAAATACGGTTATCGGCAAAAAGAACAGCAAACTGGCACTGAGTAATACCAATACTAAAAAAGCAGCGATTGCTTCTTTAGCAGACAGACGCCCATCAGCTAATGGACGGCCTTTGGTGCGGGTCACATGACCATCGACCTTACGATCGGCAAAATCATTGATCGCGCAACCTGCCGCCCGCATAAAAATTGCGCCAAGCGCAAAAATCACCAACATCTTAAGACTTGGTAGACCTGCACTTGCACCTTGCTGTTGCGCTTGACCCATCGCCGCCAGCATTACGCCCCATAGCGTTGGCCATAATAATAGCTCAATACCTACTGGTTTATCAAAGCGCGTCAGCTGCAGGTAAGCTTGTAGTTTGTCGTTAAATGTCATGGCTTTTTATTATCATTAATAGAAGGTTTTTTTGTGCGTGTTTGCCTACTTTTTCGGCAGCTCTTATATGAAGTGCTATTACATTGAATTATTAATACATTGGCGAGCTACTGAATTTGCTGCCACAATTTGTTGGCCTCGATGAGCGACAGCTCAGGATATTGTTTACGTAAAGCTTTAATGGCAGGGATTTTGTCTTTTTGTGCGGCTTGTTGACGCAAAAATGCCACATAATCTTCAGGACGACTGAACTCTTTTAAACGGGCTTCTAGCCTTAATATTCGGGTGCGCAAAATAATGTTTATTAATAATAATCCTGCACCCATGATCCAAATAATTAACGTCGACATTCCCTGCTCCTAAATCCAATCACTCTTAATTTTGCAAATATGGAGTTGCTAACTGCGCGCTCTAAGTTCAATAGCTAAGTTCAATAACTGAGTCAAATAACTTAGTTCAACAGCTAAGTTCAATCGCTAGGCGCATTTATTATGATGAGAAACGGCTATTAAACAAAATAACCATCAAAGCGTACGGCTTCGTTATGCCAGCTCTCATTTGGTTGTTGATGCGCAAGTAACGGCGCAAATTGCGGACGCTTAACGACCACGCGCCCCTGTGTGTTTGTTTTTTGTCCCTTTTGACGGACGACTACTTGCGCACTTTGTAGCAACTGTTCTTCTTGTTCTAGCGTTGGGGGGCTAGCCAATTGGTGTAAGGCTTGCATGTGCTTGCCCACTTTAGCGCCTTTACCCGTTTTGCTATCTTGATAACTGTCTTCCGGAAACATAGGATCCAGATACACCACATCGATTACTTTCTTATCGATTTCTTTAGTGTCATCTATCGCATCCGCTGCTAGACTTGCAAAATAGCCAAGCGCATTGGTATTGATAATATGCAGACGGCTCATCAGCTTTTGCCAATTTGCTAGCCCACTCATACGCTGCTGCTCTACTAACAATAACAATGCCATTAAGGGCTGCTGCTCGAGCATAATGACCTGTGCGCCCGTACTGGCTAATATCAGACTGTCATGACCAAAGCCTGCTGTAGCATCGATAACCTGACTGTCAGATGTGATTTTGACTGCTTGTAATAATAACTCAGACTTACGCCCCGCGCTCACCACACGGCGTTGCAGCTTATCCCATTCTGGTGCAACGCTTAACCCGTCACTCAGCCATGATAGCTTATTTTTTTCATCCAATAACAAAATAGGTTGGGTAGCTGTCTGGCTTAACTGCTGGCGACGTTTTTGACTAAGCTTATCGGTAAACAGCTCAAGGTGTAAAATAATGGGCAGCTGATGTCCGATTATCAACGCTTGTATATCTGCAACCTGACTATGCTGCGACTCGCTGACATAGTATAGTTGGCAGTGCATAATGTTACTACTCTCTTTGAACCCTTGGCGTGAAGCGGTCATCTCTACTTTCCTATTCGCGGCTTATAGACTCATCCCACAATCGACTCTAGCCTGCCATTTGATAACCAAAACCCCAAGCAGCTATTAATACAATGATGCCAGTAATAATGCGTAACCACGCAAATATTTTAAAATCACGACGACTGACCCATTCTACTAGCAAACGGATACAGAGTAAGGCGACGATAAATGACACCACCGTCCCTATACCTAATACCAGCCAATCCTCGCTATTGGTCAATACATCATGATGCTTCAGCAAATCCAATAATGCCGCGCCCACGATGACTGGAATACCCAAAAAGAAAGAAAATTCAGCGGAAGCTTTACGTGAAACGCCGAGCCATAGCGCGCCGATAATTGTCGCGCCTGAGCGTGATGTTCCTGGTATCAATGCCAGACATTGCAGCAGACCAATCATCAACGCTGTTTTTAGACTGACGTCTTCTGCTTCTTGCGCAATAATCGTTTTAGGGCGATTTTCTACATAGAATATCAATAAGCCACCGATAATCAGCATAATTGCCACGACGATGGGATTAAATAAATATGATTTAATCTCATCCGCGAAGGTAAAGCCAACGATCATCACCGGAATAGTCGCCACAATCAAGCTAAGTCCAAGCTGGCGTGGATTACTCATGCCTTCAGCTTTGCCTGTCAGCAGACCCATCAGCGCTTGCCATAGTCTGTCCCAGTAATCATAAATGACCGCTAAGATAGCGCCAAGCTGCACCACTACCACAAATAAATCGACTTTTTCTTTGGTCCAAAAGCCCATCAAATCCGCTGATAAAATCAAGTAGCCAGTGCTAGAGATGGGTAAAAATTCAGTGATACCTTCAACGATACCCATGATAACAGCTTGAATTAATAAAATGATATCCACGATGGCTTTCCTAAATATGGATCTATTGGCTAATAGTGTTTTAGAGTATTTTTATATTTTATATAGCGCTGATAATGGCTGGCATTAATATGATGGCTACGCTTTACCTTGTTCTTTAAGTGTTTTCCACGCTTGATTGCGCAGATACTTTGGTAAAGCTTGCGAGGCTTCTGTGCCGCCTGTCGCCCTAAATTGAGCAATACCAAGCTGCCCTATCACAGTAGCATCAGGGTGAATATCTGCCTGAATGATCTGACCGTCGTGTAATGTTAATAACGGTGCACCATTGCCAGCAATGGGAATATTAAGCACCGTCTGGCTGTCATAATCGAGCAACTGCTCGGTATCTTCGCCATTTTCTTGATTAACCGCCTGCATAAGGTTGTCTATTAGCACATATTGCCCAAAATACACTTGCTGCATACGCGCATCAAGGGCGCTATACACTTCGGTCACACCATATTTTTGATACGCTGCTTGCGCAATCGCTTGTAAGCTTGAGACTCCGACACAAGGAATATCATGGGCGACAGACAATGCTTGTACTACTGCCGTATTAATCCGTATGCCACTAAAGGCACCAGGACCACGGTTAAATATCAAGGCTTGTAAATCAGCAAGGTTGAGCTTAGCCTCGGACAAAGCGGCGTCAATCATTGGCAGAATTTGCTGGGTTTGCTGGCGTTTACCCGTCTCCGTATGACTCGATAGCACTTGACCACTGACATCTAAAATCGCGATCGAACACTGATCAAACACGGTATCCATTGCTAAAAACATCATAACCTCGACCTATTGACTTAGCATTATAAAACAGCGCCTATCATAGCATTTAGGATAGGCAAATTTTATTAATTTATAAATTTTCATACTTAATCCATCAATATTTATGGGAACATGACAGGCATAAAAAACCCCAAAGTGACTTGCACCTTGGGGTTTTCATTAAGAATTGAATACTATAGCAATCTAAGCATCTATCAATTAAAAACGGGTTTTAAACTTTTTTGGCGCTTGATTCTGCATTTCCTGCATTTGTTTTTGCATCTCTTCGGTGCTTGGCATGTTGTTTGGATCTAGACCCATCTGCTTAGCCATTTGTTGTGGATTCACATCCTTGACGCCGCCTTGCTGACCGCCGCCACCAAATAAAGGACCGCCACCGCCGCCACCAGCACCGCCACCACCCATTAGCCCTTGCATCGATTTCATCATTTTACTGATGCCTTCAGGCTTAGAGATCATTTTCATCATTTTTGCCATTTGCTTATGTTGTTTGAGCAAACGATTGACGTCTTGAATCTCACGTCCAGAACCTGCGGCAATACGGCGCTTACGGCTTGGATTAATTTTATCGGGATTTTTGCGCTCAAATGGCGTCATCGAATTAATCAACGCTTCCATCTCACGTACTTTTTCTTCTGGCTTAGCATCTTCGACCGCTTTTTGCATATCCGAGCCGCCCATACCTGGCATCTTATCTAAGAAGCCTGCCATGCCGCCCATGCTTTTCATTTGCTGAAACTGGGTCAATAGATCCTCAAGGTCGAAATCACCGCCCTTTTGCATCTTTTTCGCCATTTTTTCGGCTTTATCACGGTCGATTTTTTGTTCAACTTCTTCGACCAAACTCAGTACGTCACCCATACCAAGAATACGCTGAGCGATACGTTCAGGATGGAAAAGCTCTAACGCGTCTAGTTTTTCACCGCGACCTAAAAACTTAATCGGTTTGCCAGTAATCGCACGTACAGAAAGTGCCGCACCGCCGCGCGCATCACCATCGGTCTTGGTTAAGATAACACCGGTTAATGGCAGCGCATCATTAAAGGCTTTGGCAGTATTTGCCGCATCCTGACCCGTCATCGCATCAACGACAAATAGCGTTTCAGAAGGATTGACCGCTGCAGTTAACGCCTTAATCTCAGCCATCATAGTCTCATCGATAGCCAGACGACCAGCGGTATCAATAATCAAAATATCTTGATATTGAATTTTAGCTTCTTCGATAGCACGCAGCGCGATGTCTATCGGGTTTTCGTCGCTACTTGAATTAACAAACTTGGCATTCACTTGACCTGCCACTTGCTCAAGCTGAGCAATCGCCGCTGGACGATAGACGTCAGCGGATACTAGCATCACCTTTTTCTTATGACGCTCTTGTAAAAACTTTGCCAATTTACCGGCCGTGGTGGTTTTACCTGCCCCTTGCAAACCAGCCAGTAAATAAACAACTGGTGGCTTACCCGTCATCTCAAGCTGCTGATTGGCACTGCCCATCATTTCGGTCAGCTCGTCATGGACGATTTTGACAAAGGCTTGCCCCGGTGCCAATTCTTTCAGCACTTCCGCGCCAAGCGCTTGCTCTTTGACGCGCTTTACAAAGTCACGGGTGACGGGTAGCGCGACGTCGGCTTCTAGTAGCGCCATACGCACTTCACGCAGGGTATCTTTGATGTTGTCTTCGGTCAACTGCCCAGTTCCTGCGATATTACGCAGGCTCGACGATAAGCGTTCTGTTAAGGTATCAAACATAAATAACTCTCAGTTAAAATAATTCTTGGTGAAAACAATATTTACTTAAAATAATGCTTACTTAAAACAATACTTAGCTAAAACTGGCTTCAGCTTAAATGGCGGATAAATATTATTAGGGAATACTGTAAAGTATTTAATCGTATCTTCATAAAAACAATGATAAAAAACAGTCTATTATCAACACTATAGCACCAAGAAGACGCCAAAATTATAATGATTTTGCAAATACAGCATTACCAAAGCTTGGCGCGACACTTTATGACTTATAGACAATCACTTTATAAGCTAGGCATATGAGCGCTTATTCAAGCAAACTTGGCCAAGCATTTATAAGGAATAAGCAAGTTGGTGCTCAATTGGCACCCATTTTATGATAAATTGGACGATTATTCTAATCATTCCGATAATACCACTTTAGCATTAAATTGAGCGGCTATTTTACGCTCAGTATGAGATGAGGCATTCTATCTGTGCACTTTGCATTCTTACTTGCTAGCCTAGCCTATATCTTAGTCAGCGCTTACCTTAGTTGGGCGCTGACTCGGGATAAGCCTATCCATAAAGGAATCAGTTTGGGATTATTGATGGTCGGCATGCTCGCGCATGCGGCGCTACTTTATCCTTATGTTGTGACACTTTACGGGCTAAACTTTAATCTTTTTAATATCATCAGCCTAATCAGCTTGTTCTTTTTGTTCTTCTATTTTTTATTTTGCTTGTATCGCCCCATTGTTAGTCTGGGCATACTGGCAGCGCCAACAGCATTGGTAGGGTTGACAATTGGCTATATTGGCCGTGCGCCTTATCAACCTATTACAAATATCAGTATTGGGCTTGAAGCTCATATATTACTGTCACTTGCCGCCTATTGTGTGCTGCTGATGGCAGCGGTGCAAGCGCTATTTTTGCGCCTACAAATACGCGAACTCAAGCACCACTCTATTCATCGTTTTTGGGTGAATAAACTACCGTCACTACAAAGTATGGAGAGTCTATTATTCGATATGCTATTGGTCGGTTTTGTCCTACTAAGTATCGCATTGGGCATTGGCTTTATCTATGTAGAGGATTTGATGGCGCAGCATATTGTGCATAAGACCGTATTTAGCCTGCTGTCTTGGTTATTGTTTGGGGCGCTACTAGTCGGTAATTGGCGTGCTGGATGGCGGGGCAAACGTGCCGCCAATATGACTATCTATGCTTTTATCCTATTAGCCATTGGCTTTGTGGGCAGCAAGTTTGTGTTAGAGATGCTGATATAAAATCAGCGCTGCAATAGCAATAGGTCCAGAAAAAAGCCGTGAGTATTAATGAATAATACTCACGGCTTTTTTAACCTTCTGTTAACGAGCACTTCTCAATTTGAAATCGCTCTAATTAAAGGCTAATTAAAAACCACGGTTTTATTACCCGCTACAATCACGCGGTTTTGTACATGCCAGTTCACGGCGCGTGCTAAGACATTGCGCTCGATATCACGACCAATAGCGCGCAGCTCGGTCACACCTTGACGGTGAGTGACTCGGTGTACATCTTGCTCAATGATAGGGCCTTGATCAAGCTCAGCGGTGACGTAATGCGCGGTAGCGCCGATGAGTTTCACACCTTTATCATAAGCCTGACGATAAGGGTCAGCCCCCACAAATGCAGGCAAAAATGAATGGTGAATATTAATAACTTGCATCGGCCAACGCTTGACAAAATCTGACGACAATATCTGCATATAACGCGCCAACACTAGCAAATCATTACCTTCCATCAACTCATGAATTTGCTCTTCTGCCTCTGATTTATTGTCTTTGGTCACTGGCACATGATGGAAAGTAATACCGAAGTTCTCTACCGATTGGCGTAAGTCTTCGTGATTACTGACGACAGAGGTAATCTCGCAATCAAGTAAACCTCGCTGATGCCGCCATAATAAATCCAACAATGCATGATCAAACTTTGATACTAAAATACCAACTTTCGTCTTAATCGCATTATCATGTAAACGCCAAGCCATGTTATGGCGCTTGGCTACCGTATGCGCAAAACTGGCTTCAAAATTCTCAATGATCTCGCTCAATCCTGCCAAAGCAAACTCTAAACGCATAAAATATTGACCACCCTCATGAGCAGTTGAATACTGATCGAGAGTGATAATATTAGCGCCATAGCGATGAATAAACTCAGATACCGCTTGCACGATACCGGCTTGGTCACGGCATTTAATCAATAGCGTGGCAGTATCGATTGTCGTCTTGTTAGGCAGGTTATTAGATAGTTTATGAGATGAGTTTTTTGCTGAAGTAATCGTTACAGTGTCTGACATAGTGCGCCCAATCAAAAAATGAAACTTGCTACTGACTTTCAATACGGTCATTAGCATAGGAAACCGACTATTCTAATCGCTTTTACCTAACTTTGCTGATTGAGTTGGTTGTATTTCGTTATTGAGATTATAAATACAAAAACCCCCAACGCGTGGTTGGGGGCTTACATTATAAAATATATAAACTAACTTTTAAAAAATTTGTACTGTGGTTGTTTTTGAAGTTGGCGCTGGTGTCGTAACTGATAACTTAATACTGTCACCACTTGCGCAGCCAGAAGTTGACACTGTGTATAGAATATCGTTACTACCTTCAAAGAAGTTTTGATTTGTAGTACCATCTACCCGATTTAGATTTACAAGTTTAGGTACTGTTATATTACCACTGCTAATTTCTGGCTCACAACTAACATCATTCTCTGTATTATCCTTAGCCGTAAGACTTAAAGCTGTTCCAGATGGCATAGATACAGTTCTGACGTTATTACCATACATCTCAAAAGATACAGCACCTGGTATTATTTTATAATTGTAGAAGGTCGGCGTATCATTAGCGAAACCCATGATAATTTGTTTACGTAATACTGTTGCCAATGCATTATCACATACAGTCGGAGTACTCATATTTTCAAGTACAAAATTTGGTAGGTTAGGTTGAGATAGAGTACTTGCAGCACAAGAGGCTTGTTTAGCATCCTGTGGGAGCGCTCCTCTTTTGTAAACAAATTCACCGGGATTATATTTCAGATCCTCATTGTCATCACGAAAGAAATTACCAATATTATCTAACAGACTATCTATGCCTGCCGTATAAACGTTATCCCCATTCAAATCTGAATACGCTTTATCACCTTCTACGTATGCAATTACACTAACTCGACCATTTGCAGGTCTCGGATTCTGCGAAGTAAATGTTACAGAACAATTTCCTCCAACTGTTGCGCAATTTGGAGTAATTGTACCACCCTCAGCCACAAAACTAACCACTGTACCATCGGGAACAAAGTTGCCTTGACGATCAGTCAAATAAACTGAAACACCTGAAGTATCAATAGCGTTATCAGCTAGAACATTTTTTTCAAGTGCTAGAGTAATGCCTTTCTGCGTAGGTCTACCTGTAGCAACGGCTATATTCTTAGCGGAAGCAGAGATAGTCTCATCTGCTTTTAGTGTGGCTTGAATCTCTACTGGTCCAGGAATGTTACCTGGATATAGGTTTACAGTAACCTTTCCTGATGAGTCGCTGTATAAGGTATCGGAATCTCTATTACCTAGTGAAATAAAATTAAAATCGACTGGCGATTTAATCAAATCAAGTATTACTTCTTGGTTAGCTGCTGGCACACCGTTAGAGTACACTGTAAATTCAATCTGACCAGAAGATGAAGAACCACTATCTTTTGCACCTAGTACCACTGATTCGCTGGTGGTGTATATAATATTACTAGCCTTTATAGCTTTAATATTAACTTCAACACTTTGAGAAGAAGATGTATTATTCGCTGTTACTGCAGTAATGGTTTGTTTATCTTCACATAAATTACCATTACTATCTATTGCCTTATAAGTTGCAGTAACATTGCCCTGATTTGAGGAAACAACACTGGCAGGATCAAATGAACCACAGGTGGCTGAAAAATTTACAGTAACATCATTCTGAAATTTGCCAGTACTAATATCTTTTGTCTGTAAAGTAACTACGGTTGATGCACCTGACTCTAAAACTGTTTCCCCTGTTTTTAAATTAATTAAACTAATATCAACAGCTTGTAAAGAGTAGTTATATTCAGCAGTAGTATCAGTCATATCCTCATATTTAGCTGTGGCAGATAAACTATAGCTACCAGTGTCATTAGGGGATAATGGCACTACAGAAGTTGTTGCAACTCCTTCAGCATTAGTCAATACTGCGCCGTTAGTTGTTCCAAACTTAACGCCTTCACCATTGAAGGTAACTAAAGCTCCACTAACTCCATTCCCTTGAGCATCGGTAACAGTTGCTTTTGCAGTTGCGCCTGACATTGAAAGAGTACGAGTTAGATTACCATTAGCGTCTAATAGTGACATAGGGCTGATCTTCAGCACATTTCCAATATCACCATTGCCTATACCACCATCACCCGTACCCGTACCCGGCTGCTCTACACCCAAATCAGGTGCAGGT
The DNA here is from genome assembly GCF_049896785.1 of Psychrobacter sp. TWP2-1-2. Classification (NCBI taxonomy): domain Bacteria; kingdom Pseudomonadati; phylum Pseudomonadota; class Gammaproteobacteria; order Moraxellales; family Moraxellaceae; genus Psychrobacter; species Psychrobacter sp. TWP2-1-2. The sequence goes on from NZ_JAFCVA010000002.1 coordinate 30,762, forward strand.
GCAACAGAATCTACAGTATCACCGTCACCACCACCACATCCAGCTAGAGTTAGTGATATTGATAACGCCGTAAGCTGAAATAATTTAGAGGTAAAAGGTAATGAGCTATATGACATGTTTTGGACTCCGCGTCAGCAGTAATTTATTCGAGCAAATAAGCGAAAATCATTACACAGAATCATAATAGATTGGTAATGATACATAGATTTACATTAACACCCGTTGTATTAACAGATTGTATTAAATATATAACAGCAACTTTACTGACTTTTGTCATAACTTACAACTAAAAATTAATTTTTACTATTAAATAATCAACAACATAGCCAGTGAATTTCAGGGTATAATAGCCATCCTTTAGATCGACAATAATCATAAAAATATTTGAGTATTCATCACTTTTATGGTATAAATGTCGGCTTTAAAATTTTCTGAATTGGTAAGCTTGTTATTTGCCTTTAGATAACAGCAATATCAACTCAACATTCATATAGTTTTGTTTGGTGCAAAGCTGCCGCTTGCTGTGTCCATGCCGCAAAAACGTGCAACTTGCCCAGACTGGTATGAGAAAAACTCATACCTCATAGATTAGGAGTTCGCCATGTCTCGAGTTTGCCAAGTGACTGGAAAGCGCCCTATGGTGGGTAATAATGTTTCGCACGCAAACAACAAAACCCGTCGTCGCTTTCTACCAAACCTTCATAACCATCGTTTTTGGGTAGAGTCTGAAAATCGTTTTGTACGTCTACGTGTGTCTACCAAAGGTATGCGCACTATTGACAAACTTGGTATCGATAAAGTGTTAGCAGATATGCGCGCACAAGGTCAAAAAGTATAAGTTAAGACTGGCAGCTTAATATCTCGATAATTTTCGTCATTTAAGCTGCTTTTCTGCTGCATCTTATGTAGCTACTTAATATTTTAGATCCGTACCTATCGTTTGAAGACCCCTCATTTACAGGAAAGCTATCATGAGAGATAAAATTAAATTAGTATCAACAGCTGGTACTGGGTATTACTACACCACTACTAAAAACAAACGCACTATGCCTGGCAAAATGGAAATGAAGAAATTCGATCCAAAAATTCGCCAGCACGTGATGTTTAAAGAAGCTAAAATCAAATAATTGCTATAATTTATAGAATATATTTTCATATATACTTTCTATAAATAAGTTATTTGAGAAAAAGGGTATATCAATTGATATACCCTTTTTTATGCTTACTACTTTTCATGATTATTATTTTAATTAACGACTACTGGCCATCCTAACAGCAACTCATCTCATCACTAACTATAGTGCGTCGGCTCTTTGTCATAAACATGCGCATGCCATTGGCTCATCTGCTTTTGCATAATCACCTGAATCGCGGCATGAATCATATGCTGACCTATTGCTTGGGTGTCACTACCGAGCAGCTCTTTCAGCTTTTCAGAAAAATCAATGGTCATCAGCGGCGCTTCGTCTTGTTCCGCGTCACGTAACAATAAGCGACCATCTTCTGCCTCTACCAACTCAAGGGTAGTCTCTTTGGCAAATCCTGCAAATTGATCCGTACTTTCGTTATCTACTTCTATATCATTATCGATATCGTATGGCATGAATTGCTTCCTCATTGTCCCGTCTAATACTTGCAAGAAAAATCACGCGTCGCAACATTATTGTTTTACAGTAATACGGGTAAAACTATCTTAGTCATACAATGGACGCTTTGGTCTTGAAATTCAAGGCTTGTCACATAAGTCTTCTACATAAAGGCTTTTTGGGTGTGCTATCACTGATAGTATTAGCGCCAGTAGCGTAATTTTGCCACAGTAAATAAGAAGGCAACAAACATACCGAGATAGTACATAAGCTTTAACTCTAATGTCGGATCTCGATATTTAAACGGTAAGGCTACAGTGGCGGTGGCGGTCGGAAATATCAACAGCATAAGCAGCCAGTTTTCGATGACATCGAGCCAGCCTTGTAAATCAGTACCGTTACGTAATGATGCCAGCCCTAGCAGCAAACAGGCGATAATTAAGCTCGTGAATAAGCCATTGGGTAGGTCTTTTGGATAGATGATATTGGCAATCTTGGTCGGTATGATTCTCATGTAAAATTCCAGTCACGCTTGCAGCGCGTGACTTAATAATTAAAAATTGTATAAAAACAGCCTATCATAAATATTGCAGTGCACTATTTACTAAACAGCTTTATCTCTGCTCATAAGACTCTAACTGTAAGTACCCATTAACCAAAGCATCGATATACAAGAGGTTAAATAACCCAAGCTAATGGCATTCCAGCTCTCTATATGCATGCCTTTAACTTTGTTAAGTATCTTCGAACCTAGCCAAAAAAACAGGGGAATGCCCAGCATAAATGCAGGCACAATGACCGCAGCATGACGTAATACTTCACCAGTATCATCACCCACCATTAGCCGAAAGCCATAACCCGCCAGACTTAGAACCAAGGCAAATACAGCCAAGCCAATAGTAATACCCTTTGGCACCAAGCTGCGTTGCTGTGTCTCATTCTGAATTGGCTGCTCAGTGCTTTGCTCTGACTCAGGTGATTCTGACGAATTGATTGAGTTTTTTGTGTCCATATTTCACCTTTACGTAACTTGCCATTATGCATCGTTATCCGTTATACAGCACTTTTTGCTACTATTCTTTTATGACGAAAATGACTGACGAACGTATTTACCAGTCACATAAGACCGTGGTTATTCGTTACCATTAGCCAAAGCCAGCTCAGCACGCATAGCATCAATAGCCACTTTATAGTCATCTTGGTTAAAGATCGCCGACCCTGCCACAAACATATCCGCACCCGCTTCGGCAATGGCTCGAATATTACTGGCTTTGATACCGCCATCTACTTCTAATCTGATATCACGACCACTGGTGATGATGCGCTGACGAACTTGGCGCACTTTTTCTAGCGTCCCTTCAATAAATGACTGACCGCCAAAACCTGGGTTGACGCTCATCAATAAAATTTGATCTACCTTGTCCATCACATAGTCTAAATAATGTAATGGCGTTGCGGGATTCAATACTAAACCACATTCAGCACCGCCATCTTTGATCAGCTGTAAAGAGCGATCAATATGCCCACTGGCTTCTGGATGAAAAGTGATAACACTCGCACCTGCTTCCAAAAACTGCTCAATCATGCCGTCAACTGGTGAGACCATCAAATGCACATCGATTGGTGCATCAATCCCATAATCACGCAGCGCCTTACAAATCATACTGCCAAAGGTGAGATTGGGTACATAATGGTTGTCCATTACATCAAAATGAATCACATCAGCACCTGATTCCAACACCCTTTCAACTTCTTCACCTAGACGTGCAAAATCAGCTGAGAGTATTGATGGGGCGATAAGATAAGGTTTAGAAGGAATAATCATAGTTGAGCTACCTGATTCTGTTGAAATAAAATACGAATAAAATAAAAAGAAACTAAGGACTGGCTTAAAAAAACTTTGCCTTTAAAGCAATAATATTAAGAACTCAAACTACTAGCGCTGCTTATACTGGGTTTTGCAATAAGCACGACCGACATCGAAGCCTCGCTTAGCTTGATGTTTGGTAGCGCGATTACTGACACGCTGACGCCATAAGCGAAAAGATGACGGCTTTAGCGTTTGGCGCATCAGCTTAATCACGCCTGCTTCATTGAGACCATAGCTATGCTCTATCGCCGCAAACGGTGTTCTGTCCTCCCACGCCATTTCTATCACTCGTGAAATTTGCGCCTCATCTAGCACTTTATCACCCGATTCATTGACTACGGTTGCGATAAGCTCATCGGATTTATCAGCGTTTGATTGCTCGCCATTTGCGCTCGCATGAGTATTATTGTGCTGCTTATTCTTTATCGCGGAATCCATATCAGCTTGCATCATTGCTAATGCCGACTGGGAACTAGTAACGTATAACTGATAGTCAGGCTCTGACTGCTCACGTGATTTAGCTGCGATTAAATCTTGACAACTTGCCATAAAAATACCCTTTTAATCTTAAGCAGTATAACGAAAAACACGGTAATATTATGGATTAGCCAAGCTGTGCCATACGCCAATGATGTTCGATATGATCGTTAATCACCGTTTGAATAAAATAGTAGCTATGATCGTGACCCGCCTGATAACGCAAGGTTAAGGGCTGATTGGCTTTGTTACAAGCATGTTGCAATTTGGTGGTTTGCAGTTGACCCTCTGCTAAAAAATTATCAGCCGCGCCTTGATCCACCAAGATACTTGCATACTGCTGCCCTGATTTTTCAATCATCTGCGCAGCATCTGCCTGCGCCCATCGTGACTTATCATCGCCGAAGTATTCTGTATAAGCGGCTTGCCCCCATGCTGACTCACTGGCCGCGCACACAGGCGATAAAGCTGAGACACTCACAAACTTGCCTGGAAACTTAAAGCCCAATAGTAATGCTCCGTGACCGCCCATCGAATGCCCTGTCACGCCGATACTGTCAATAGGAAACTCTGAGCGTAACAAGTCATATAACTCATCAACAATATAGCTTTGCATATTAAAATGCTCTGACCAAGGTGCTTGCGTCGCATCGACATAATAGCTGGCACCCTGACCGACAAAATAGCGGTCGTCGTTTGGCACATCGCTGTCATCACTACTTCGAGGTGATGTATCAGGCGCGATAAGTATCATGCCAAGCTCGCTGCATTTTTGCTGAAAGTGCGCTTTGTGGGTGACATTATCAGCATCGCAAGTGAGACCTGATAAATATAGAATCGCAGGACAACGGCGACCAGCAAGCGCTTCATCTGGCAGATAAATGCTAAAGGTCATCGGCGTTTTGGTCGATGATGATTGATGCCTATAGTAATGCTGCTCACCATCGAAACAGCGGTTGACGCTGATCTGCGTGATTTTTGAGTTGGTAGATAAACTGTGTTTATAAGAGTTGTTCATAAGCGACATCCTTTTTATCCAAAGTAAAGTACACGATGACTTATAAAAAGCATTGGTAAAGTAATACTAGTACTTCTCCAAACTCACTTAGTACTCAATCATTATACCATTCACAAGAATTAAAGTAGTAAGGAAAGCGAGTGTCAGTATTACAGATTCTAGACTGAACGAGCTTAATACGGCTCATCGTGATTTTTGGGTTGCGGGTTTTGGATTTACTGTTAGTTGTTAATTGGCAGTGATCGCAGTATTAGCCACTGGCTGACCAGAAGCACTATCCTCTACGATATTAATGGCGATAGAATCACTATCATTAATAATGCTGGCGACTGGTGGTCGAGTTTTATCAAACAATACTTGTTCGAATGCTGGCAAAGCAGTCTCCATCAGACTACCAATCACCATCTGCGGCTCTGAGGGTTCAAAACCCATCGCACTTTCACGCTCATTCACACGCAAACGGGCATCTTTAAAGGCAGATTCAAAACTGGTATTGCTACGCAGGCTTTCAGAAAAAAACGCTTGCCCAAAATAGGTCATCTCAGCAGTATTGGTACAGCCAAACGATGCCTTATCCACCGCTGATGCGGTAATCACCACCGTGGTTGGAGAGGCCAATTCATCGATAAATGAGCCTGAATAGCAAGCAGATACCACAATCACCCGCCAGCGAATACCTGAAGCGTCTAGCGCCTCCCGTAACCATGCGGCGTCTAGATTCTCCATTGCTAATGGTGGATTTGCTAATTGAATGATATTTTCGTTGCCGTGTGAAGACAAGGTTAGGAATAACACATCCTCATCGGCATTCATCTGCTGACCAATTTTCTTTAATCCGCGCAGAATACTGGTTTTGGTAGCGATTGGCTCATCAAGCCAACTATAAGTATTGTTGATCAACGAGAGTGAATGTCCACTAGTGCCAAAACGCACATCGAATAGCTCACGCACTTTATTAATCTCAGAGCGAAAAACGTCTTGACCAGAGAATCCTGCCACACCCATAAAATACCAGTCGGTCTTGCCCGAATTGCTAGGATCGATGCTACTTAATGCTTGCTGTAACAAACGAGGCTGCTCATATAATGCCGCTTCTGCTAAAACAGGCTCTACAGGAATCTGCTTAAATATAGGCTGGTCCGCGACATTACGCTGCCAAATCGTCAACAGTGCGACTGCACCTACCAATACAATGACCCGCTCCCACCACGGTATACGTAGACGACGAGAAAAAATCCATAATAACGCGAGCGTCTGCCATAAAAACAGCACCAAAAACAGTATGGGTAAAAGTGAATAGCTCCAATCTGGCAACCAACCATAACTGCCCAAAAACTGCACCAAACTTTGTAGTAGTGCAGATAAGGTATCAGCCACTAACCACAATACCACGGGCACAAACACCAACGTTTGATTGCTAGAACGCCGTGCCAAAATGATGCCGCCCAATAAAATTATCATCGGCCAAATCAAGTAGCTGACCAACCCTTGCTCATTAAAGATACTGCCATTTTCCGCGGCTAACCAAGAAAACAGTACATTACTACCGAGTGCCAATAGTGCAAATACGGCAAACTGGATAAAGGTAGGTTTTACCCAAGAAAACGCGCGCGTCGACCCTACTAGCATCCACAAGGTTGCAATAATATTGGCAGCGAAATTGAGTGAAAAACGCTGAAGCGATACGGTTTTTAACGACGCAAGTGACAAAGACTTAGACCTCTAGCCAGTCGAGAAAAGAAAGTGAGTTGATGATGATTTTTGGTGTGGCAGCTACCTACGAAATGTCATTAATTCACATTTTTTATATAGCATATGGACATCAAGATTACATGCAATTCACAATGAGATGATTTTAAGAGACGAATAGCAAAGACTAAAAATATGACTAAACAGTTTAGCTCGCTAATATAACGCGATTGTAACGGATTGTCGGTCAAGAGGATAAGGCTGATTTGTAAAATTCGCTTAAATTTGGCTAAGAATATATAAAAAAGGAGATCTTGAATCCAAGACCTCCTTTTTTCTCAATAATGACTGTATCAAAGACTCACTACTATCTCATCAAAAGCTCATTCACACGTTTTAGATAAGCGGCTGGATCATCTAACTGACCGCCATCTGCTAACAATGCTTGGTCAAAAATTACTTGCGCCAATTTATCAAAATCGACGTCAGATTGCTCGCTAGTCTCTAATTTTTTAATCAATGGATGATCAGGGTTGACCTCTAACGTCGGCTTGCTTTCTGGCACATCTTGACCCATTTGTTTAAGCATCTGAATCATTTGTGGTGATAGCTCGCCTTCTCCAACGACCAAGCAGGCAGGACTATCAACCAAACGCGTCGATACTTTCACATCTTTGGCACGTTCGCCTAACGCTGCTTTAAGTTTATCAACGACTGGCTTCATGGTTTCTTGCGCTTTTTCTGCTTCCGCCTTTTCAGCTTCGTCTTGCAAATCGCCCAAATCAACGGCACCTTTCGCGATATTTTGTAGCGGTGTCTCATCAAATGAGGTCAAGAAATTCATCGCCCACTCATCAACACGGCTGGTCATCAAAATAACTTCGATACCTTTCTTTTTAAACAGCTCTAATTGTGGGCTATTTTTAGCAGCCGCTAGATTATCAGCCGTTAGATAATAGATAGCTTTTTGACCCTCTTTCATACGCGCTTTATAGTCTTCAAAGCTGGTGGTCACACTATCCTGAGTACTGGTTGCATAACGCAGCAATTTGGCAATACGTTCTTGATTGCCCATGTCTTCGCCAACGCCTTCTTTGATGACATCACCAAATTCAGCGTAGAACTGCGCGAATTTTTCTTGCTTATCACTGTCTTCACTGTTGGCAAGACTGGCTAGCAAAGTCAAAATGCGACGGGCGTTACCATCACGAATAGACTTCACATCACGCGACTCTTGTAATAGCTCGCGGCTCACGTTCAATGGCAAGTCTGCTGAATCAATGACCCCTTTGACGAAACGCAGGTACATTGGCAACAGCTGCTCTGCCTCGTCCATAATAAAGACGCGCTTAACATAAAGCTTTAGACCATGCTGCTGGTCACGAGTATACAAATCTACAGGGGCTTTTTTAGGAATATATAGCAGCTGAGTATACTGAACGCGACCTTCGACACGGTTATGCGTCCATGCTAGTGGCGCGTCCATGTCATAGGTGATATTTTTATAAAAATCAATATACTCTTCATCTTCAATCTCAGATGCCGTACGTGTCCATAGCGCGCTGGCTTTATTGATAGTTTCCCATTCATCGGTCAATACCATCTCGCCACCAGCAGGTGCGTCGTCGTTCTCATCTTCTTTGACATCTTCTTGCCAAACTTCTTTACGCATCTGAATCGGCAAGCTGATATGGTCTGAGTATTTATTAACCAACTGCTTAATTTTGCCACGGTCTAAATAGCTGTCTTCGCCCTCACTATATTGCTCTTTTAAATGCAAAGTAATGGCGGTGCCACGAGTTTCTTTCGTGATAGGTTCAACCGTAAAGCTACCCGTACCATCTGATACCCAGCGCACGCCCTTATCCGCAGGTTCGCCCGCTTTGCGTGATTCGACGCTGATCGTGTCAGCAACGATAAAACCTGAATAGAAGCCAACCCCAAACTGTCCGATTAATTGACCATCTTGCTTTTGTGATTCAGACAGCTTGTTTAAAAATGCTTTGGTACCGGACTTGGCAATCGTACCCAAGTTTTCGATGGCATCGGCTTCATTCATGCCAATACCATTATCGGTAAAGGTGATGGTTTTGGCGTCTTCGTCGACCGCAATGCGAATGCGCAGCTCACCATCGTCTTCATAAAGGCTGTCATCATTGGTCGCTTCAAAGCGCAATTTATCACAAGCATCAGAGGCGTTTGAAACCAGCTCACGCACAAAGATATCCGAATTAGAGTAAAGCGAATGGGTGACTAGATGCAGCAGTTGCGCCACTTCCGCCTCAAAGGTATGTTTTTTTAATTCAGGGGTGCTTTCATTAGCGGCACTGTCATTAGCAGTGTCTTTATTAACATTAATATCATCAACAATGTCATCAACATTTTTATTGTCTGCTGGGGTCTGTTCACTCATAAAAAACTCCTTTAATTTATGTCAAAAACGTATCATAAAATAGCAAGCATTCAACTGTCTTTACTCAGGTACAAATTAAGCAGGTCAATTTCGAATATCGCTAAGCTGTTTATACTAATAGGGGCGCAGCAGAAAATTTCAAGCTAAAAAGTACAATTCAACAAAAACACCGCCCTAGTTTCCTAAGGCGGTGTCGTTATATCGATAATAGGTTTAGCAAATAGATTTAGTAATACGTTTTTAGATAGACCTATCAACTATAAGCAGCTAGGCAAATGCAGCGCTGGATCTGACTCACGAGCATTCATCGCATCTTCAACCGTTAAGCCTAGCGCTTTGGCAACGCCTGCGCCATAAGCAGCATCACACCAGTTACAGTTGCGAATGTGGCGATACTGAATAAAGTCCGGCACACCAGCCATGTTATTCGCTGTGTTTTCAAATAGCACTTGTTGTTGCTCAGCACTCATCAAATTAAACAATGCACGAGGTTGGCTAAAATAATCGCTATCGTCTTCACGGAAGTCATAATGCGCCGCATAGCCGTCAATTTTTAATGGTGGCTCAGCATAATCAGGCTGCTCTTGCCACTGGCTAAAGCTGTTTGGTTCATAATGCGGGCGACTGCCATAGTTATCATCGACACGGCCTTGACCATCACGATGATTGCTCATCACAGGGCAACGCGGCTTATTTACCGGAATCTGTTGATGATTGACACCGACACGATAACGCTGAGCATCAGCATAGTTAACCAAGCGGTTTTGTAGCATTTTATCTGGTGAAACGCTGATACCCGGTACCAAATTACTTGGGGCAAATGCAGCTTGTTCCACATCAACAAAGTAGTTGTCAGAGTTTTTATTTAATTCAAACTCACCCACTTCAATCAGCGGATAATCCCCTTTTGGCCATACCTTGGTCAAGTCAAACGGATGATAAGGAACGGTATCCGCCTCAGCTTCTGGCATGATTTGCACATACATTTTCCATTTTGGGAAATCGCCATTTTCGATGGCATCGTACAAGTCTTTTTGATGACTTTCACGATCCATACTAACGACTTCTGCCGCTTCTGCATCGGTCAAGTTCTTGATGCCTTGTTGCGTACGGAAATGGAATTTTACCCAAAAACGTTCTTTGGCTTCGTTCCAAAAACTATATGTGTGCGAGCCAAAACCATGCATATTTCTGTACGAGGCTGGCAGACCGCGATCACTCATAACGATGGTAACTTGATGTAAGGCTTCAGGTAATAAAGTCCAAAAGTCCCAGTTGTTGGTCGCCGAACGCATATTGGTACGTGGATCACGTTTGACGGCTTTGTTTAGGTCTGGGAATTTGCGCGGATCACGTAAAAAGAACACAGGTGTATTATTTCCCACCATATCCCAGTTACCTTCTTCGGTGTAGAATTTCAAAGCAAAGCCGCGAATGTCACGCTCGGCATCAGCTGCGCCGCGCTCACCTGCGACGGTACTAAAGCGCGCAAACATCTCAGTCTGTTTACCCACTTCGCTAAAAATATCCGCACGGGTATATTTAGTAATATCATTGGTCACGGTAAAAGTACCAAATGCGCCAGAGCCTTTGGCGTGCATACGGCGCTCTGGAATCACTTCACGGACGAAATTTCCTAACTTTTCATTGAGCCAAACATCTTGCGCCAATAATGGGCCGCGTTTGCCTGCCGTCATGCTGTTTTGATTGTCTGCCACTGGTGCGCCATTGCCCATGGTCAATTGGGTCGGTGCGTAAGGACATTTTTTATCGCTCATATCGTTGTTTATGTCGTTGCTCATAGTCATACTCCTGTGAATAGCAAATGGATTAAAGTACAAAACCTATTCTGAATACGCTTCTATTAATAGTTCCAGAATAGTTGTCAGCTTGTTCGAAAAACGGTTTGTTTTTTTCATAGTAATGTCTAATGACAGTCATGTTCTGTGGTTAGATACTATTACAACCCATTACCATTGATTTGTATAATTAATTAATTACATTATTTCGTTTTGTTTTTCAGAACCACTTAACTTGTTTTCTACTCATCCAAATACTTTATTCCTTAGGATGATTGTTATTAACAACGATAAATATTAACAGTGCAACTACTCTCTATCAGCCTTGCTATCACTTTTTTAAAGCGAATTGACCATATTAAATAGAGCTTAATTAAATACCACAGAGCCATTAACTCGGCATCGGACGAATGGTCAAAATTTGCTCACTACGACCAAAAGGGCCATTGATGTCATGTAACACGGCGCTCGTTAAGCCAATGCCATCATTGCCATACTGCTGCACCGCTTCGATGCCAAGCCAGCGACCTTGCGGCGCGCGGTGCATATGAATTTGCAAATCCGTATTGGGAAACATCCATTCTAATTCTGACAAGCCAAGCCCAAGGCGCGGCACAACGCCATTGGCCGTGTCGACCATGCCCAATAGATGCACCAAGTCATCAGTTGGCTTGCCCTCGATCATATCCACATCATTAGTAATCCAGACCATACCGCGTCCTGGGCGACGCTGCGTATCATCAGCGACCAAGCGCACACTTTCAATAAACCCGCCCGGCCAGCCTTTCATGTCTTCCCAAATGGGCAACTCTTCGGGCTTATGTACCGCTTTTTGGTCTTCAATGCCTGCAATCTCGCTGGTATCTTGGGTCATTAGACGCCATGCCCGCGCAATAATCGCATCACGACCTCGACTGCTCATGACTGCTTCAATCAGCTCAATGGTCTTGCCCGGACGAATACAACGCGTGGTAATGGTAAAGTCATCCAGTGGAATCAATCCTAAGATATCTAGGCTGATACGAGCGATACGCATGTTTTCTTGCGGCGCATAACCGTTTAGCTCAGCCGTGAGCAATCCTGTCGCTGGCGCCATATGCTGTTCATGCTCATTCCAAGCCCCTTGGGCATGTTTGGTTGGCTGATAATGTGCGACGTTGACGCCGTCTTCTCGCTGTTCGCGTTTGATAAAATTATAATAAGCTGACATGACTGTCCTATGATTTATTTGATAAGCTCTTGTTGTTTTAATTTAAGAACCTGTCGACTCTTAATGACAAAAAATAATGCAACGACCATCGCGGCAATTAATACGCCATAAAAAACATTCTTTTCTCGCATAAAATGCAGAATATTACTGCCTAACACGAATCCCACCACCACGATGACAAACAAATTCACTTTCAATTGTTTGTTAACCTCAGCGAGAGTGGCTTCTGCCAATACAAATCCTTTTTTTTGCTTTTTCATTTTGCGTTACCTACTATACGTTACCTATTAGATGTCTTGTACAGAGCCTTATCTATTTACCCACTTGGGTGACTGGGATACGCAAGGCTTTAGGCAGACTGAAAGTGACATTTTCTTCGATGCCTGATAGCTCACTCGGTAAATCGCCACCCCAATCTTGCAGCTGCTGTAGCACTTCTTGAATCAGTACTTCGGGTGCTGATGCGCCAGCGGTGACGCCGATACTCTGCACACCATCCAACCAGCTTTTATCCATCTCACTGGCATTGTCGATTAAATACGCACGGCAATTCATCCGCTCAGCCAGCTCACGCAGACGATTAGAATTGGATGAATTGGGCGAGCCAACCACCAAGACCACCTCACAGCGACTGGCTAAGTCTTTTACCGCATCTTGGCGGTTTTGCGTGGCATAACAGATATCGTCTTTGCGCGGACCTTGGATACTAGGGAATTTTTCACGCAGTGCATCGATGACGCGCGCTGTGTCATCCATAGATAAGGTCGTTTGGGTAACAAATGCCAAACGTTCGGCATTTTGTACGCTCAATGCTGCCACATCGGCTTCGTTTTCAACCAAATGAATGTGACCGCCGTGGCGACGGTTAAAGCGCCCCATCGTGCCTTCCACTTCGGGATGTCCAGCGTGCCCAATCAATACCGCATCCATACCCTCTTGCGCAAATTTAGCGACTTCGATATGTACCTTAGTGACCAGCGGACAAGTGGCATCAAATACGGTCAAATCGCGGCGTTCAGCCTCATCTTCGACAGCTTTTGATACACCATGAGCAGAAAAAATAACGATAGAGCCATCTGGCACTTCATGAAGTTCTTCCACAAAGACTGCACCGCGATTGGCCAAATCAGAGACGACAAATTTATTATGCACCACCTCGTGACGGACATAAATGGGCGGTTCAAAACGTGTCAATGCTTCGTTCACAATCGCAATCGCGCGATCCACACCAGCACAAAATCCACGTGGATTGGCAAGATAAATTTGCATAAGAGGGCCTATCATTAGATAATTTATTATTAAAGCTTAAATACACAACATTACTGTCAAAAGCTTTAATTCAAAAATTGGGATGAATTCATTACGCTACTTTAGCATAATTTACTTTTATTGCCTTTGAAAATAGCAAGGTACTAGAGGCTGTTTTAACTAGAAGCACACACATATTCATACGTTCAAAGTATTTATCCATAGTGGCAGCGTTAACTGCACTTAATGCACCAAAAATGTGATTTATACTAAGTCGCCCTATACCATCTTTACACCGCTTCGATGATAACGACTGGTCAAAGGCGGCTTTAATTAAAATAAAAACCACAAAAGCAGTTTATAATAGTGCATCGATGACAATGTCTATCGCCATAAATGATGGCGATTTTTCTTTTTACCAGTTTTGAATTGTTTACTAAAAAAGCTTTGGCTCTTTTACTCGCACAGATTTGACTAGCACACACTCCATTAGGACACATTGTATGACAGGTTCATTATTTATTATTACCGCCGCCTCAGGTACGGGCAAAACCTCACTGGTAAAGCAGCTACTTGCCACGACTAATGACTTAACCGTCAGCGTATCACACACCACGCGCACGCCACGTCCCGGCGAGATTGATGGTCACCATTATCATTTTACCGACGTCGAAAACTTTGTGACTGCCATCGGTGAAAACAAGTTTTTAGAACATGCTGAGGTCTTTGGTAATTACTATGGTACCTCGGAGCAAAGTGTGCGGACGCAGTTAGAAGCAGGCGTCGATGTTATTTTAGAGATTGATTGGCAGGGCGCACTACAAGTCAAAAAAATCTTTACTGACGCCATTATGATTTTTATTTTACCGCCAAGTATTGCCACTTTACGTCAGCGCTTATCGACGCGTGGGCAAGATACTATGGAGGTAATAGAGCAACGTCTGGCTGGCGCAGTGACTGAGATGGCGCAATATGTCCATTTTGATTTTGTGATTATTAATGACAATTTTGAGGTCGCTTTGACTGAGCTAAAAGCCATTATCGTGGCAGACAGGCAGACGCTTAAGCGTCAACAGCAGCGGTATCATCGCACCATCAGCAATTTACTTAGCAATAAAGTAGAAGAGTAAAGCAAGAACGAGATGCGACTGTTAACTCAGTCAATGAGCGCTTATTAATAGATACGTTAATAGACACGCAAAAAGCAACTACGCGGCTGGGCAAAAAATGCTATAATGTCTCGCTATCCCCCTTTATATTTTGATATTATTTTTATTGAGTGGCGGGCAAGCTCCGTGACTAATAAAAACAACCGAGGTAGCTACATATGGCACGAGTGACGATTGAAGATTGTTTGGATAATGTTGATAATCGCTTTGAACTGATTTTAGTGGCAAGCAAACGTGCACGTCAATTGGCTAAAGGTATCGCTGAACCATTGGTTGATGTGGATAATGACAAGCCTACGGTATTGGCATTGCGTGAAATCGCTGCTGGTAAAATCACTCGCGATATCCTAAATCAGCCAGAGCACAACTTTGCCACCAGTTCATTAGATTTGGCACTGTCAGGCGATCATGGTTTTTAAGACACTGTATTATTAAGATACAGCATTGAAGGTTTGTCGTATGAAGCCTATAAAGCTAACCACTGCCTTATAAGACAAATCTACACAGTGATGACATATTGACGAGAGACCACAGCATAGGCTGTGGTTTTTTGGTTGTAATAGCTTGTTGCTGTGATATTGCTTTGATTGTTTTAGTCACCATTTATACCTGAAAAACTACCATTGAGTTAGAATTTCTAAATTTTTATAGCACCTGTTCGCTTAGCAGTTGACATTGAATGCGATTTACGATTAATTAGAGGATGGTCTACCTATTTTTATCTTTTTTCTCGAGATTTTTTATATTTATAGTATTCCAGCATTCATTCAGTCACCATTTACCCGATAGACAGTCAGGCAAACAGGTAATGGAAAATAGGATCGTTACTTTATGAGTCAAACCTTACCCAAACTCAGCCATCATTTAGTCGATGAGGCTCAATATAATTTACTGCGCTCAGTAGGTTACCTCACTGCTGCTGAACGCCGTGATATTATTGATGCCTGTGAGTTCGGTGATATTGCGCACATCAAAGATAAGCGTAAATCAGGAGAGCCTTATATCACCCACCCGATTGCGGTGGCCGAGATACTGGCAGGTTTTCGTTTGGATCGAGATACGATTATTGCAGCGATTTTGCATGATACGGTCGAAGACACCGAGGTTAGCGATGAGCAGATTGAGCAGCGCTATGGCAAAATAGTGGCGAGACTGGTCGACGGTGTGACTAAGCTAAAGTCGTCCTCACATAATAAACAGCAAAATAAAGCAGCCACCTTTCATAAAATTTTGACAGCCACCCTTGCTGACCCACGCGTATTGATTATTAAGCTTGCTGACCGCTTACATAATATGTCGACACTAGATGCGGTACGCCCGGAAAAACAACGCACTACAGCACAAGAAACGTTGGATTTTTATGTACCGTTTGCACGGCTGATGGGGCTTAATGATATTGCCGATTATATTGAGGTGCTCTGTTACCGTAACCTTGATTCTGACATGTACAACAAACTTTCTGACAAGCTACTACAGCACGGGCTTGGGCGTAACTTTCAAAGAGAGGCCATCCATCGCTACTTGAGTATTGTCCTCAATAATTTGGGGTTGAATGGTCTGGTCAAAGTTTTAGACAATCGCGTGGTCATCTACCGTCAGTTTTTTCGCAATCGCGGTGAAATCAATGCTCTACTCCGTCATTATGCCTTTGAGATTGTCCTCGATAATGTCGAAGCCTGTGACAAATTGGCCTATTACTTAATTAAAAAATACCAGATTGATGACTCTCATATCGCTGATAATATTCGTCGTCCGCTACCGGGTGGCAATCAATCACTCACGCTTATCTATGAGCGCGATAACGATGTCGTCAAAGTGACGATTTTGACCAAGCAA
Source organism: Psychrobacter sp. TWP2-1-2 (assembly GCF_049896785.1). NCBI lineage: Bacteria > Pseudomonadati > Pseudomonadota > Gammaproteobacteria > Moraxellales > Moraxellaceae > Psychrobacter > Psychrobacter sp. TWP2-1-2. The sequence goes on from NZ_JAFCVA010000002.1 coordinate 47,077, forward strand.
ATGCAAAGCGCAGCGCGGCTTGGTGTCATCGGTGCAGAGCATGCCTCAGACGTTAGCCAATCGGTTATCCAAGCGTCATTACGCAATATGAAAGACTTAGTCGATGAAGACAGCTTAGATGAAAATAGCCCAGACTTTTCAGCGGCAGTCTCTACCATTAATGAGCTGATGGATTACCTACACTCCAGTAAAATCATCTGCTATAGTCCAAAGGGTCGCGCTTATGAGCTACCACAAGGCGCAACCGCGCTAGACTTTGCTTACGCTGTCGGACCGATGGTCGGCAATGTAGCCGTTGGCGCCAATATCGATGGTAAAAAAGCCAAACTTGGCACAGTCGTTAAGAATGGGCAGCTGGTTGAAATAGAAGTCAATAGCCACTCAGAACCAAAAGCAGAATGGCTGGGATTTGTCGTGACCAATAAAGCGCGTGAAGAGATTTTGCGTTGGTTTAAAGACTTGTCTCCTGCTGATAAGCAACACCATGGTCAACAAGCCTTAGATCGGGCGCTAAAAACCTATCAAAAAAGTCTCGATGACTTAACTGATAGTGATTGGAAAAATCTCACTGAATGGCGTGGCTTGACCGAAAAATCCGAACTATTTGAGCAAATAAGCTCTGGTACGTTACTACCACAGCTGGTGGTAACTCGCTTGTTTAGCGATGAAGTCAATGATTTACAAGCACAAGAACACAGCGATGATATGACCCAACCACAGCAGCTGATAGTCAATGCGTCTGGGGTTGAGCTTGATTTTGCCAATTGTTGTCATCCTATTTATGGTGATCCTATCGTCGGTCATTTGTCCCGTCACGGTCTGGTTGTTCATCGACACAAGTGCTTTTCACTTGACGATATTCGTAAAGACAATCCTTATCAGGTTATACAACTGCGCTGGCGTAATGACAAGGCTGTAAAACAAGGTGACGCTGGCGAACATGACATAAAAAATACCGGAAAGATTCGCTTTCCAGCCTATTTAAAACTATCTATTGCCCTCAGCGACGAACAGATTACTGAAGTCATCTATCATTTACGCCAACTAAATATAGGGGTAGAAAAAGTAGACGTGCGCAGTAGTGACACCATCATCCATATCATCGTTCGCAGTCGCAATCATCTAGCACAAGGCATTCGCGAGCTACGCTCCTTGCTAGGTTTTCCAAATATCATCAGGCTGTATCAGCTGTAGTGCTGGTAATAAGGTGTAGTGCACGTGATACATTGCCACCAACACTCACTCAATAGAACATTGAATAATGGATTTAGAAAATTTTAGAAAGACCTGAAATAATGATAAACTGTGTTTTTTGATTTTTAGCAAATAAACGTAGAGCGTGTCATCATTTGCACGGTGAAAAATGAAATGTAAATGATGAATAATGCGCCCTTACCTACCAAACCAGAAAAAGATAAAAAGGATATATAATATGACTCGTCAAACCATTCAAACTGATAAAGCACCTGCTGCCGTTGGTACTTATTCACAAGCCGTCAAAGTCGGTAACACCGTCTATATTTCAGGACAATTGGGTTTTGACCCTGATACCATGGAATTAAAAGAAGGTTTTAAAGCACAGGCTGAGCAAGTGTTCGAAAACATCAAAGCCATCTGTGAAGCGGCTGGTGGCAGCTTAAATGACGTAGTTAAATTTAACGTGTCATTGACTGATTTGAGTGATTTTGCGGCACTAAACGACGTGTTTGTTGCCAATTTGAGCGAGCCATATCCTGCCCGTGCAGCTGTCCAAGTAGCGGCGTTACCTAAAGGCGGTGTGGTCGAGATTGAGTCAATTTTATATATTAAGTAACTTAAGCCATATCATCATTTAAATGGTAAGGCTTAATACATAGACGTACTTAATTCTCAAGTCGTTACGTCAAAAAAGCCACTGCTAAAAACGCATGCCAGAGTAAGCCCAAATATCACTATTTGGGCTTACTGCTATTATTCTTATCAATATTACAACCCAGTTATCCAAAAGCTGATTATCTAAAGTCCATTTACCTAAAGACTGTTTATCCAATAAACCATCTACCTGAAACTGGGAACGCATTTTATGTTGGTACAAGTTGCTCTACCCGTGCCCCTTTATCGGGTATTTGACTATAGCGTACCAGCAGATATAAACACCTTATCAAGCCCTTCTTTACCCCCTATTGGCTGCCGTGTCGAAGTATCCTTTGGTCGTCAAACTTTAATCGGTATCGTCGTCGCTCATATTCCAGAAGCAAATAGCAGCGTGCCACTTAATAAGCTAAAACCTATCAATAAATGCTTGGATGCTGAACCTATTTTAGAGACCAGTATGCTAAAGCTGGCACATTGGCTAGCGCGTTATTACCACTACCCGCTTGGTGACGTTTTAGCAGTCATGCTGCCAACTCTCGTTCGTCAAGGTAAGCCGCTGGATTTACTGATTACCCATTGGCGAATTTTGCCACATGTAAGCGACAATGACTTTCGTGCCAATGCCAAAAAACAAAAACAACAATTCGATATGCTTAAGCTGCATGGTGAGCGTGGCGCGAGTGAAGATGTTTTATTGCTAGAGGGCATGGAAAGGAGTTTTTTAAAGGCGCTCGAAGACAAAGGTTTAATCGAGCGCTATATTCAGACCAAACAATCACCTGCGCCTGTTAAATTAGCAAAAATGCCCCTTGATCTCAATGACGAGCAAAAACTCGCCGTTACCGCCATTATTGCGGCTCATGAAGCCAATCGCTACACGGGGTTTTTATTAAATGGCATCACTGGTAGTGGCAAGACAGAAGTCTATCTGCAAGCGATGCAAGCCGTATTGGAAGCTGGCAAGCAGGTATTGATTTTAGTACCTGAGATTGGATTGACGCCGCAGACGCGCGCGCGTTTTGCCAGTCGCTTTGCCGCTCATATTGTCCTGCTACATTCTAGCATGAATAATACCCATCGCCTGCACGGCTGGCAAGACTGCCGTACCGGTCATGCTCAAATCATTATTGGCACGCGCTCAGCGGTGCTATATCCTTTTGCAGATCTGGGCTTAATTGTCGTGGATGAAGCGCATGATGGTTCTTATAAGCAGCAAGATACCTTGCGCTATCATGCCGCTGACGTCGCGCTGTATCGTGGACTACAAGCCAATATCCCTGTCGTACTCGGTACGGCGACGCCATCTCTTGAGCATTTAAAACTGGTCGATGACGGTAAGCTGGTGGAGTGCCAACTGCAAACTCGTCCCGGTAATGCGAAGCTTGCAACCATGCAGCTGATTGATGCGCGCCTGCAAAGTACTCATCAGCAAACGACGGACGACGGTGCGCGCTATGATACTGGGCTGACCGATGCGCTTATTGGGGCGATACGGCAAACGCTAGAAGCGGGCGATCAAGTATTAATATTTTTAAACCGTCGCGGCTATGCGCCAGTTTTGCTATGCGAAGCTTGCGGTTGGCAGGCAGATTGTCCGCGCTGCGACGCGCATTTAACCGTTCATTATAATAGCCATTCCCAACACAACGCTTATAGTAGCTCCTATTTAAAATGCCACCACTGCGACTGGCAAGCTTATATTCCAAAAGTTTGCCCTGATTGTGGCAGTCAAAATTTGGATGCCAAAGGGATGGGCACGACAAGGCTCAGCGAAAACCTGCATGCGATTTTTGCCAATCCGCAAACCAGCAAAGAGCTTTACCCCATTATCCAAATCGATCGCGATACCACCAGGCGTAAAGACAGCTGGGAGAATATCTATCAGCGTATCAATCAAGGCAATCCTGCCATCTTGGTTGGCACGCAGATGGTCGCCAAAGGTCATCATTTCCCCAATGTTACGCTTGTCTGCTTGCCAAACGCCGATCGTGGTTTCTTGTCCGCCGACTTTCGCTCGCCAGAACATACTGCGCAATTGATGATTCAGGTCGCAGGACGTGCCGGTCGCGGTGATAAATCTGGTCGTGTACTCATTCAAACGCTGCAACCAGATAATGAATTACTATTAAAACTGGTCAAAGACGGTTATTTGTCTTTTGCTCGCGAGCTATTGCAAGAGCGTAAAATGATGGGTTTACCGCCACACAGTCATGCTGCCCTGATACGCTGTGAGGGCAAAACCCTTGCTGCCACGACGCAAGCCCTTAAAGATGCCATTGCCATTCTACCAAATGGACATAATCTCGCCGTACTCGGGCCTATCGATGCACCAATGAGCAAAAAGAATAGCCGTTACCACGTACAACTGCTACTTTTAGGCAAAAATCGACAACAATTACACCATGTATTAAATCAATGGTGGCAGCCCGTATTGACCTTGCCAAGTACCAAGTACCTTAAACTCACTTTGGATATCGACCCTGTTGGTTGGTAGCCGCCAATTACTAACCATCACTTTTTAACTCAGATTATTCTGTCCGCTACTAGGCCGTGTCCCTATTTAGAGGATAATCGATTGAACTGAGGATACGCCCTCAAGAACGTTATTCTAAATAGTAACCAATGGTTTACTGCCTAGATACAGCAAGCATTTATTAAATATGCTAAATTCTTTATATCTGGCTAGTCCGCGTACAGCAAGCCCAGCCTTATAAGCAATCAAATTTCCTCTTCTGTCATTCTGAGTGTTGTTATGAGTCAAAATAAATCAAACGCTGAACAAGGCAATCATTCTCATCAGAATGATACTGTTGATGTGGCTAACCATCTGCATAAAGATGATGAGAGCAACTACACTCATGACAATCAAGCCTCTCACGATCACGATGAACACTTAGAGCAAACAATAGCACCGCGAGATACCAAGGGCTATCAGCGTACTTTGCTGTTCAGCTTTATCATTATCACAGGCTATATGTTTATTGAAGCCATCGGTGGGTGGCTGACTGGCAGTTTGGCGCTATTATCTGATGCAGGTCACATGCTCAGTGATGCAATCGCACTTGGCGCGACGTTAATGGCATTTAAAATTGGAGAAAAAGCAGCCACTCATCAAAAGACGTTTGGTTATAAACGCTTTGAGATTTTAGTCGCAACAGTCAATGGTGCGACGCTAGTCATTATTGCGCTAATGATTTTTTATGAGGCGATTAAGCGCTTCAATTCACCGCCTGAAATTGCTACCCAAGGCATGCTTATCGTTGCTACTATCGGTATGTTCGTCAATATTTTGGTCGCTTGGCTGATGCATCGAGGCAGTCGTGGTGGAGATGCACATGGACACAGTCATGCTGGTAGTCATAAAGACAGTCTTGAAGACACTCAAGGAAAAAATGAGAGTAAAGCTCCAGTCAACCTTAATATGCAAAGTGCTTACCTGCATGTATTGAGTGACTTAATGGGTTCGGTTGCCGCTATTATTGCCGCGCTTTTGATGATGAGCTTCGGCTGGGTTTGGGCGGATGCAGCGGCCTCGGTGATTGTCGCGATACTGATATTATTTAGTGGTTATCGCGTCGTGCGTGATTCCGTACATATTTTGATGGAAGGCACACCAGAAGGTATATCCTTAGTGGATGTCGAAAAAAAACTGCTTACCCATCCGCAAGTACAAGAAGTCCATGATTTGCATGTTTGGAGTATTACCAGTGGTCTAAATGCCTTATCTTGTCACGCCGTTGTCGATGGTGAAATGAGTATTCATGAATCCAGCATATTGATTGCCAATTTAGAACAAAGCTTGCTTACGCTTGGTATCCATCATGCGACCATTCAGGTAGAAAGCGCATCACATCCGCAAACTGAGGCACATAGCGATGCGCTGGTCTGCGATATCTCAGAACAACAAACAGAGGGTAATAATCATATTGGTCACAACCACTAAGCATGAAACATGGAAAATCAGACTTTGAAAGTCAGAAATTAAACATTGAAAAGACCATTCTTTATTCAAATATCAATTTAAACGTTGCCTATGGTTGGCGACGTTTTATCAAGTGGTGGAAATCATAACGTCATATGCACCAAATTAGCCAAAGCGTTGTTATTGACCAAATACCCAACCCCAACGATAAGAATATGATTCGAATCCAAAAATCTCATGCGTCAGTCCTGATGTGCGTTACATAATCCTATGTCAAATAATCAGATGCCATATATAACGCAAGCAGCAACCAAAATCCAAATAACAGCGCCAGTCCTGCCCCGAAAACCCTTAAAATTATTTTGCTAAAAATCTTCAATAATCCGCGCAACTTACTATAAGTTGGCTAATCATCGTGCATGAATTTAACTTCTTATGCGCCGACATAAACAGGCTTTATTTTAAATAAGCTTATATCACGCCGATTTTTAGCATTGTAATAGCATGTTAAAAATGATGGGAAATTTAGCCTCGCCGCCATATTTTTCATATAAATTCTGTATACTTAAAGCTGAAACAACCAATTTACCATTAATGGATTATTTTCTGCCATGTCGAGACGCTCAGCTCCTTTTGTTGCTCCAAGCTACATTGATAACCCTATCTCAGCAGAGGGTAAAAAGCATGCCAAAGCATTGTTATCGACATTGCAAGAAGACATTACTAGCTTTCGAGATGAGCAGTTTCCACCTGATATTTTGCGTCAAATTCGTGATATGCCAATTTATGAAGGCAATATCGCCGAAGTCCAAGCCTATCAGCAGCGTTGGCATAATCTGCTTGAGCGCGCCATGGCGTTTTATCCTGCGGCCAACCTACCGCCCGATCATCTGCCGCTACCAGCCAGCCTTGAGATACCGCAATTTATCTATCATGTGCAAAGGCTACATTTGACCAAGACCCGTGCAAAAGAATCAAAAAGCTTCGGTTCGGTCGGTGCGCTTACTGATAAGTGTGGTGACTATAGTGCTGATGAAATTGCGCGTATGAGTGCAGTATTTGATAATGATGATGAGGCGCGTTTGGTGGCGCATCGTGAATTTATTGATTTGCGCGCCTATGTATTTTGTCGTGATAGCAAGGGCGAGATGCTGGAGCCTGAACGCGTACGTTTTTATCGAACGGGTCTTATCGTCCATGCTCTGCCCGATTTCAAAATCGTAGACAGTCGCCAGACCCCGCGTAAACGCCGTAACGATGCTTATAACAATCCACTTGCCGATAATGGTGTGTGGAAGATTTATCGTAAAAAATAACGTATGCTAAGATTTTTTATTTTTACCATGCCCATATTGTACCGCTTATTTTATCATGATTGCTAAGGATTCCAGATGTTCGCTGCCGCCACCGGCTCACCAAATTTAATGTTACAAGCTACAATCTTCTTAGGAGCAGCCCTGCTCTTTGTACCCCTTGGTAAACGTTTTGGCATTGCGACGGTCTTAGGTTATCTCATTACAGGATTGATATTGGGGCCCAGTGGTCTGGACGTCGCAGGCGATGCTGAGAGCTTGTTGCACTTCTCTGAGTTTGGCGTGGTCATGCTGCTGTTCATTATCGGGCTTGAGCTGCAACCCTCACGATTATGGGCACTGCGGCGTTCGATATTTGTACTCGGTGGTTTGCAAGTCGGTCTGACTGGCACATTATTAATGGGGCTGTTACATCAAATTTTTGGCTTACAGCTCGATACTGCTTTTATCGTCGGTTTTGGCCTTGCCTTGTCGTCCACAGCTTTTGTACTACAAATACTGACGGAAAAACAGCAGCTTTCTAGCACCCACGGTCGTGAGGCGTTCACGATTTTATTATTCCAAGATATTGCGGTTATCCCTTTGCTAGCCGTCATTCCTTTCCTATCAGGGGTGCGCGAACAAAGTTATGATTTGATTTATTTTGGCAAAGTTTTTGCGGTTTTTGCTGGACTGATTTTTGCTAGTCGTTATGTCGTTCGTCCCTTCTTTAAGTTTGTAGCCTCTAGTGGCGCATCAGAACTTCTGACCGCCGTTGCGCTATTTATCGTGATGGGTGTATCGATTTTGATGGGTCAAATTGGTTTATCGATGGCATTAGGTGCTTTTTTAACAGGGGTACTACTCGCAGATTCTGAGTATCGCCATGAGCTAGAAGCCAGTATTGAGCCATTTAAAGGGTTGCTACTTGGCTTATTTTTTATGTCGGTCGGTATGCTGACTGATGTCAAACTTATCTTGGCAAAACCTATCTTTATCATCGGCTGTGCAATGGCATTGATGGCTATCAAATTTGGTGTCATTACCGCCATTGCAAAGATATCAGGCAATCGCTGGCCAACCAGCATCAGACTGGGTGTGACACTCGCTCAAGGTGGTGAATTTGCCTTTGTTTTATTCAGTGTCGCTACTGCTCAAAATGTCTTGCGACCTGAGCTTGCCAACACCCTGAACCTTATCGTCACTATCTCCATGGCGCTCACACCGCTGGCATTTTTGTTACTTGAGAAAATCGGTGAGCCGTTATTTGCCAAAAGCAAACCCAGCCGAGAATACGATGCCATTCCCGATCATGAACATCAAGTCATTATTGCTGGCTTTGGGCGCGTCGGTCAGATTATCGGTCGTGTACTACGCATGCATAACATCGAATTTACCGCCATTGAACGCTCAGCAAATCGTGTCGATTTCGTTCGTAAATTTGGTAACCAAGTCTATTACGGCGACCCAAAAAACCCTGAGATATTGCGCGCGGCTGGTATCAAAAAAGCCCGTGTGTTTATTTTGGCCATCGATGATTTAGAGCGCTCTATCACCACGGCTCAATACTTACGTAAAAACTATCCAGACTTGATTGTCTTGGCACGGGCACGTGACCGTCAGCATTATTATCGATTGCGTGAGGTCGGTGTGCGTCATATTTGGCGTGAGACTTACCTATCATCCTTGGATATGTCACGTGAGTCTCTACAACTGCTTGGCATCTCACCAGAAAAAGCGCGTGAGACGGTGCAAACTTTCCGTGATTACGACGATGACTTGATTGAACGTCAGCAAGCGATCTATGATGATGAAGCCAGCATGATTGAATCCGCACAATCAGCGATGGCAGAGCTAGAAAGCTTGTTTGATGAAGACATTGATAAAGCCCGAAAAATGGACTTAACGGATTTTTATGACGCGTTGAAAAGTAAAGCAACACCCGTTGATAAAAAGGACGACGTTGCAACTGACTCTAACACCTAAATATTTATATATTTTAAAGCGTGTTTGATGATTCACAAATAGGCACTGTCAGTGTCATCGTTAAATCATTCAACATGCCCTAATCAGGCATACAGCTTGCAGGTGCCAGATTTTTATTTAGCGAACTCGTACAGCTCCAACTATCGCTGTCTGGCACATGGTAAAAAACCAGTGTCTGTTGATTTAGATAGCGGATAGGGAACTGAACATTTTGTATGGTCGCAATGACTGCACAATCCGTTTCTACTATGCCAGCGGCCTTTTTATCGATATCAATTCGTATCTGCTGAGTGCCTGTATCGATAGGCAAATGAATCGGACATTGCCCTGTCTGTTGATAAATCAGTGCCACACGATTTTGTGCCGTTTTGGCTGTATCATACGCATCGAATAGCACTTCATTGGCTTTTGGCTTGGCAATAATTGGTAAAAACTGTATCTTAATAACCATTAAAGCAAAGGCAAAAATACCAAACCCCAATCCTAACCCAAATAAACTGACCCCACCTTCTCGGCGCAGATGCACCTTTTGCGCTGCTTCATCACGCGGATAATCATCGATAGCATCTGCAATCTCACGTCGCGCCATGCGGTAATAATACGCATCCGTCCAACGCGCCACCATGAACGACCAAAATAACCAAATGATCGCGGCAATGCCTATGCGTGTCGCCATCTGGTAAGCATCAGGGATGAAGGACATCGCCAAAAATTCAAACGCAACCAATACCAGTGCCACATTGAGCTGGATAAACGACCAGCCTGCTACGCTATAGACAATCGCATCCATATAGCGTTTGCGATAGAGGAGCCAAGGAAACGTCACAAAAAATGCTGCCCAATGCCATTTTGGCGACAGATAACCTTGCGCATCGAACTGCTCAAAGCGTTTTAGATAATAATGCTGGCTACGGTGACCGATAAACCATTTATCAAGTTGTGTACGCTTAGCAGGAGTCAGCTGTTCTTGATAAAAAGGGGGCGGCGAATCCGTCTCGATAAATAGCATAGATGACCCCTATTAACGATGAAGAAAAATTTAAATCCATTACTCACTTTATATGATAACGCCAAAACCGATGTGCAGAACAGTAAAACGACAGATAAATACCGCTAATTCAATGTAAAAGAGCGTCAAGGCAGCCGAATGCCAATCTATATGTGATACGTCAAACAAGATCAACACTTTCACTTTTTTATGCTGAATAAACGATAACAATATTAAAAAAGCATTGTCCGTTCACAGCTGTATAGATTTAACTTATAATAAGCGTACATCACCCATTTTATGAAGCCTTGTCAATCCTATGAGTCAACATCCTGATATTAATGATAACATCGATAGTACGAGTACTACTGATGAGCAAAAAGTCCTCAGTACTAACACCGAAAGCAATACTAATACTGACATTGAAGCCCGTATTAGTAATGAGAGTGAGCCTGAAGAAAGCAAACATCTACGTATCGTCAATACCTTTATGAAACGACGTACGCACATGAATAAAAATGCCGAACTGGCACTGACCGCGCCAGAATTTGCTGAGTATCTGGTCAATAACAGTTTCGGTGATGGCAATCTTGATAGTATTGACAATCTACGAACACTATTCGCTGATAGCCCTAACGGTAGTGAAGCACCGCTTACCTTAGAGATCGGTTTTGGACTGGGTGATTCGTTCATTGAGATGGCAGCAGCAGAACCTAGCCGCAATTTCGTTGGTATCGAAGTGCACGAACCAGGTATCGGTAAATGCGCCTATATGGCAGGTACTCAAGCACTAACCAATGTCAAAATCATCAACGGTGATGCCATCCAATTGCTCAAGCAACTACCAGAAAACCATATCGATCGTATCCAGCTTTACTTCCCTGACCCATGGCAAAAAAAACGCCATCACAAACGCCGCTTCGTCAGTGCTGAACGCATGGCGATTGTGACTCGTAGTCTAAAGCAAGGCGGCTGGTTCCATACCGCAACCGACTGGGAGCATTACGCCTTTTGGATGGTTGAAGTTTTAGACGGTTTTACTGGTTTAACCAATCAAGCAGGCGCAGGTAACTTCACCGACCGCCCTGACTTTCGTCCAATGACCAAATTTGAGCGCCGCGGTATAAATAGTGGACATGGCGTTTGGGATTTAATCTATATCAAAGACTAGATTTGGGTCACTTATCTTCGATGACTTCTGCATAGCGGCTAAATTATTTAGCCGCTTTTTTGTGCTTGCAAATTATCTAATGACAATATTATTTGATTTTTTTCAGCTACAACCCTTAATAGACAAGCTATAAGTATTTTTATTAAAAATAATAAATTTTTTTTAATACGTGAAACATCGTCTATTTTCATAGAATTTTTAAATAAATAACGCTACATATAGCGGTAAAAAATATATTCCAGCGCCACACTCACAGGTCACCTACCTACTCAAACATTGATAGTATAAGGGATTCATGAGTTCTCCCCATAAGCTGTGGATAACCCTGTGCATAAGTACGCACTTGACAACAATTTCCCTAGATAGATCAAAGGATGAGGTAAAATCGTTCATTTTTTATACAATTTAAAAAACCTTTTAAATCAGCAGGTTAAACGGTATTTCATAATACTGTAATTTATTTTTAATATATTTTTAAATTAAATTAATCCTCACTGATGTTTCACAAAAGCTAAATTTAGACGCTTTATTTCTTGTGGACAACTTTTAATGCTATTGACAAAGGGCGACATTATCCTATCCAAAATTAGGATGTATTCAGCAACTAGACTACACAAGTTATCACTTATATACAATGCGACAGTTAGTGTCGTTTAGCATCATTGAATCCTCTATATGCTCCTTGGTTTTTGTTATAATCACCTTATCTAATCAACCGTACTTTAGAAAACAGTTAAGGCTCAACGAGCATAATGTTACCTACAAATTATATCTGTTGGCGCTAATTATGAACTTAATTTTACTTTTATCGTTATTTGATTTTACTGTATAGTAGAGTGATATATCCTATATTACTGTCTACACCATCGATACCCTAACCCATTCATCCTAGATAGACATTGAACGAACGCTGCTTATTATGTAGATAGCCATCAGCACTATTGAGCCGTTAACCTTCATAGCTACAAACATTTTATTTATCATACCAAATTTATAGTTTTAACCAATGATTGAAGACAAGGAATCCAGTATGGACGATAATAAAGCCAAAGCCCTTAAAGCAGCACTCGGTCAAATCGAAAAGCAGTTTGGTAAGAATACCATCATGCATTTAGGTGACGACTCAGCTATTATGGATGTCGATGTAGTATCAACAGGTTCTTTGGGTCTGGACATTGCACTTGGCATTGGTGGTCTACCAAAAGGCCGTATCGTAGAGATTTATGGTCCAGAAAGCTCAGGTAAAACGACCATGACGCTACAAGCTATTGCAGAATGTCAAAAACAGGGCGGCACCTGCGCCTTTATTGATGCTGAGCATGCACTAGATCCAGTTTATGCGCGCAAACTTGGCGTAAACACTGACGAGCTATTACTTTCTCAGCCTGATAATGGTGAGCAAGCACTTGAAATCACCGACATGTTGGTGCGCTCTGGTGCTATCGATATGATCGTCATTGACTCAGTTGCCGCCCTAACGCCGCGCGCAGAGATTGAAGGCGAGATGGGCGACTCACATATGGGTTTGCAAGCACGTCTGATGAGCCAAGCACTACGTAAAATCACAGGTAACGCCAAACGCTCTAACTGTATGGTGGTATTTATCAACCAAATTCGTATGAAAATTGGTGTGATGTTTGGTAGCCCTGAGACCACGACTGGTGGTAATGCGCTCAAATTCTACGCCTCAGTGCGTATGGACATTCGCCGTATTGGTGCGGTCAAAAATGGTGATGAAATCATCGGTAACCAAACCCGTGTCAAAGTCATCAAAAACAAAATGGCACCGCCTTTCCGCCAAGCAGAGTTTGAAATTACTTATGGTGAAGGTACCAACCACTTAGCCGAAGTGATTGACTTGGGTGTTGAAATTGGAGCAGTTGGCAAAGCAGGCTCTTGGTATAGCTATGGCGACGAAAAAATTGGTCAAGGTAAAGCCAATTCTGTGCTGTTCTTAAAAGAAAACCCTGCGATTGCGCAAGAAATCGAAGCTAAAATCCGTGAAGAAAAGCTTGGATCAAAGAAAGAGACCAAAGCCGAAGATAAAGCCAATGAAGCGTTGGTCTCTGACCCTGTACAATAACGGCACAATTATTAATCTTTATCAATAATCATGACTTGTTATGAAAATTAAATTGTTATGAACATTAAAACCTTAGCTGAAATACTCGCTGAATCCGATGCCGATTCAGCGAGTAGTCCTACTATCAAATCAAAAAAACCGTCCAAACACTCTGAATCCTCCAAATTTTCTCGGCATTCCTATCAAGGCGATCCTAAAAAAACAACTAAGACGCGCAAGCATTCAACTTACTATCATGAAGACCACTCATTATCTGACGATGCTGAATTTGCAGTAGAATCCGTTGAGGCTTACTCTTCTACCAATAAAAATTCTGCTCAAACCAAGAAACGTAAAAAACGTTTTCACCCAGCGGCTAACTTTAGCCCTGAGCCTAGTGACGTGCCTGCTTATCAGCAACCAGAAGCGCAAAGTATCAAAGAGATGCTGGCTGAAGTTAAACAAAATATTCATAGTGAACCAGATAATAGTGCGGCTACTGATGATGAATTTAACAAAGAATCACAGTATACAACCGATGCTGCCATTACGAACACTTCTGTGCATAGCACATTCGACAGTCAGATGGATAACCTACCCGCTGCTCTTAAAGCCTATTTGCGCACGCCTGAACAACGACAAGCAGAAATAGATGAGGTCAAAGCCGAAAGTCGCTTGCGTTGGTTGGCGTTTTATTATTTATCGCGCCGTGAGTACGGCAAGGCTGAGCTTAAGCAAAAGCTTATTGATAAAGAGCAAGCCCCAGATAAAATTGATGCGCTACTTGATGAGTTTGAAGAAAAAGGCTACCAAAGTGATTATCGCACGACGCTCATGCTCATTCGTGAAAATATCCGTAAAGGTCGGGGACGCGGACGTATCAAGCAGGAGTTTTATCGTAAAAAAATTGCCCTGCCCAGTAATATCGATGAGTTAATCGATATGGCAAATGCAGAGTCAGAAGAGTTTAGGGAGTTTGTAGATGATAGCGCAGATAATCTGGTAGATGGTATCGATTGGCTCAAACTGGCGGTCACAGCGCGCACTAAAAAGTACGGCGATGACATCCCCACTGAACAAAAAGACAAAGCAAAGCAGCTACGGTTTTTGCAATATCGAGGCTTTCAGAGCGATATCTGTTTTGCCGCGCTCAATTATACTTTAGACACATTAGATGAGCGCTTTTAAGCCACCCTCACCTTTTTTAAAAACACCCATCTGCACATAAGACAATATGACTTGAGCGATCTATTAATAATAGCCGAGCACTTTCCACCAAATCAAACCAGCACCGATCCAGATGACCAAATTGACCACACTCATTATTGCGCCAATACTCCACCACTCTCTTAACGTCACATAGCCAGAGTTAAAAATGACTGGCGCAGTACCAGTTGCATAATGCGTAAGCGTCATCATGATATTGCCCGCTGCGGCTAAGATAAGTGCATATAACATCGGCGGTGCGCCCAAGCTTAAACCCACCGCATAAAATGCTGCAAATAGTGCAGTAATATGAGCCGTGGTACTAGCAAAGAAATAATGAATATATAAGTACACTAGGGTCAAAATAGTCACAGCGCCTATCCAGCCAAGCCCAGTCGTGCCAATCATCGATTCGATATTGCCAGAAAACCAGCTTATCAGTCCAAGCTTATTAAGATAAGCGGCCATCATAATAAGGGCGCCAAACCAAATAATGGTATCCCATGCTGACTTCTCTTTTAAAATATCGTCCCAAGTCAGTACCCCAGTCAATATTAAGGTCGTCAAACCAATAAATGCTGTGGTGGTAGCATCAACGCTATATTGCTCACCTAACATCAATACGGGAATATTCGCCCACAATAACAGCATCAGAGCAAATACTCCGAGCATGATTTTTTCTTGGCTACTTATTTTTCCCATTTCTGCCAAATTTTCCTTGGCAAAACCTTTTGCATCGGGCGTGATTTTAACATCAGGTGGATAAATTATATAAATGACTAACGGCATCACAAGCAGGCATAGCATACCAGGTACAAACATCGCCACTGCCCAAGTGGTCCATGACAGCTGAATATCACCGCCTGTGGCTTTATTCACTAAATCTACAACCAGAGGGTTGGGCGCAGTAGCCGTGATAAACATCCCAGAGGTAATAGGATTGGCGTGGTAGTTCACCATCGCCAAATAGCGACCAATTTTGTTTTGAGTACCTTCTTCTGGCGTCGAATGAAAGCTTTGCGCGATAGACTTCATAATAGGATGAATAATACCGCCGCCACGCGCCGTATTAGAAGGCGTAATGGGTGCTATCATCAATTCAGCCGCAGTCAAAGAATAAGCCACGCCGATGGTTTTTTTACCAAAAATAGAAATAAAATAATAGGCAATACGTCGACCCAAACCCGTTTTTATCAAGCCACGCGATATCATGATTGCAATACCAATTAGCCAAATCAACGGACTTGAGTAGCTTGATAGTGCATCACTAATGGCTTGTGCTGGGCTATCACTAGTCACGCCTGTCAGTGCGACTAGGGTGACGGCAATGATAGCAATGGCGCCAATGGGTAATACTTTGCCGATGATGGCGACAATAGTGGCGATGAATAACGCCAGCATGTGCCATGCTTCAGGCGTAACGCCAGTAGGCACTGGTATCACAAACCAAATGATCAAGCCGACCAAAATGGCAACCGCTGCTTGAATAGGCTTAAATGGCATGATTAAGTATCCTTATAAATGCTTATACCATCACGCAGTCATATTATATAAAGGATCATCAAAGTAGCCACTGCGACAAAAGACTCAATGAATCATATGACCATCTTATAAGATTTATAGAATTATTTTTCTATTATTCACCATTTTTAACATATCTATTTAGAATAAAGAGTAAATATTCAGTAATTGAGCACCAATAGTAGGGTTAAACTAACAGCCATAAAAAAGAGCACGTTGGATAACGTACTCTTTTTTATAGTATTCACTTTGTGGCATTAACGATTGCGACTTTCTTTAAAAAATAAATTTATTTTAGCGCACCTAGTCGACTAGATAGTTGATTAATGATTTGATCAATCTCTTCATTGGCTTCAGATTCATTATCCAAATTACCACTTGGTGTCAGCTGATTCATTACTTCTGGCAGCAACTCAGCAAGACCTTGACGGACTTCTACGTCATTAGCACCAGTATGTGCTGCAACCTGCTGAATCTCATTGTCATCGAATAACTGACTGATATCATTTGGATCAAGATTGTCATTGTCTTGCTGGTTACTCATCCAAGAACGCGCTTGGTTTTCATAACCCATGCCTGTGATTTTCGATAATGCACCACTCAAGCCGCCATTGCGTTTGATCCAGCTTAGTACCATTGGCATAAGTGCAGCGATTAGCATACCTTTACCACCGAATCCGCCTTTGGTACGCTGACCACCCAATACGCTGCCTAAAATATCGCCCAAACCACCAGCACTGGCATTAGAATTGACGCCGCCACGTTGATTGCCACCATTGAGTCCACCGCCTGTTAACCCACCGAGAATATCATCTAAGCCAAAACCATTGTCTGGCTGATGATCATACTGGCGTGGATTATAGCCACCAGTTTGACTAGCACCGCCTAGCACGCTACCCAATATATCCCCAAGACCACCTGTACGACGTGGATCAATGCGTTGATTTACGGGATTACGCTGCGCATCTTCAGGATCCATCGCACGACGGGCCACCTGACTAACCAAATTCCCTAATAAGCTCATTCTCGATTCCTTTTTGTCATATTATTTATTATCTATAAACCGCTAAAAACTTCGCTGCTAATTTAATATATTAAGCAACAGCTTGATTTACTTATGCGATTCACAATTCTCTTGCAATATAACAAATCTCTTTCGCTATCCAGATAGGTGTTTTGTTATGACATGTAGGCGTTCGTAAATTCGTGGAAAAAACCTCTCATTGGGCGCTATAAAAAATACTGCCTTAACTCGTATTTCCGGCGTGTATTTTAGACATATTAAACATTCGACCATGGCACTGATAAGCACTATTTATAAGTATTCAATACAATCTAGCCAAAATATTCAACTCTCGCCATTGTTCAGGGCTCACTTGATCTCGAAAGATGGTCACTGATAAAGAGCGCTGATAAGGCTCTATAACATTGAATTCAAAGCTTATCGCCCATCGATATCCAGAGACATTGCTTAACTGTGCCTGCCATAGCTCATCACCGCGACCCGTACGGAGCAGTAGCTGCCAATGTTGATCAACACGATAGCTAAGTGGTGGCTGGCTCAGATGCAGCAGTATGGGTCGTGATAATGTCAAATAAATAATCACCACGGCGGTAACGATTAAAATAAGCACATATTGCCATAACAGTAAAGAAGCAAGCCACGCCAGTACAACCATGACGGCGGTCAACCCACTATAAAGTAGCAAACGCAAATAGCTGGCAGGACGAATAGCCGTATCAATACGCAACGAATTTGCCAAGGTCATATTTTATCACCAAAAAAAACGGCAGACCATTATGTTACTTAGACCCAGCTATGCCAGCTCTGAACAACCATTTTTTATATCTAAATCAGTCTTTAAGTCAAATCTTTGGTATGACGCCATGTCTTAATTTTATTGACCAATGCCCATATTTCTTCATTTTCTGGACGATTTTGATTGGTGAAATAATCCAACAAATCAGGGTCTTCATGAGTCAGCATTTCTGCAAATGTCTCTTGTTCAGCAGGCTCTGCCGTTAAGTAAATCTCTTTGACATAAAGGTCAATGTAAAAGTCTAACTCTTTTAATCCGCGGCGTGCTTGATAGATAATGCGGCGCTGTTCATTGGTTGGTTCTGGCTGAATTGAGGTGGTCATAAAAGTACTCTCATTATTTTAAATTACGGTTAAGGATAATTATGCGCAGATAATTGACGCCACAAGGCGACTGCTTGCTGCATCATCGCCACATTATGGGTGCGTATAATGCCAGCGCCTTGCTGTAGGGCAAAGATACCAGCTGCCGTACCTACCACATCACGATCTACCGCGTTGGTAGTAGCAACGACTTCGACGCAACTCTTGCTCAATACTTCCGCTAAAAAACGCTTGCGTGAAATGCCAAACATCATCGGTAAACCAAGCACTTGTAGCCTGCTAAGCTGGCTTAATAGTGCGCAATGATGCTCATAATCTTTCGCAAAACCAAAGCCTGGGTCGATAATAATTTTCTCACGCTTAACACCGATTCTTGTTACTTCGTCAATACGCGATAATAGCTCAGCCCTTACGTCACTAATGACATCGTCATAGTGTGCCAAATTATTCATCGTTGTTGGCTCACCGCGCATGTGCATCAGCATGATGGGTATATCAAGCTCAGCCGCTAGTACTGCTGCACCCTCGCGTTTGAGTGCGCGTACATCATTCCAAATATCAGCACCAGCGTCAAAAGCCGCTTTCATAACCTCTGGATTACTGGTATCAATGGATAGCCAAATATTCTCCCCGCATTGCTGCCTAATGGCTCGAACCACTGGCACAACACGCTGCATCTCTTCAACAGTGCCCACAGCATCCGCATTGGGGCGAGTAGACTCACCGCCAATGTCGATAATAGTCGCACCTTCTTCTATCATTTGCTGACAATGCGCAACAGCCTTATCTATCACAT
This sequence comes from Psychrobacter sp. TWP2-1-2, assembly GCF_049896785.1. NCBI lineage: Bacteria > Pseudomonadati > Pseudomonadota > Gammaproteobacteria > Moraxellales > Moraxellaceae > Psychrobacter > Psychrobacter sp. TWP2-1-2. The sequence continues at coordinate 66,018 of NZ_JAFCVA010000002.1, forward strand.
TGAACTGTCCACCGTCTGAAAACGAATCGGGTGTGACATTAAGAATACCCATAATATGAGGCTGCGATAAATCTAGTGTTTTATCACGACTTGATATCTTATAGCTGGGTAAGGGCTGAAATAAGGACATAACCAAATTATCTCTCATCAAAACATTCTAATTATTGCAGACTGCTTGTTATGCACTGTGCTTGTTATGCGTTGTGCTTATGATACCAGTAAACTCTATTCTGTACTAAACCCTTCACGAAATATGTACAACAAAAAAAGCCCTTTATGATAAAGGGCTTCTTCTATTGGATATGAATCAACTGACAACTACATCGCTGGTAACGGTGGCGGTGTTGAGTTGGTTGTTTTAATATCACTTTTCGATAAGTTGACTTCATTGTGCTGATAAACTCTAGGTGGACGTGGGTCTTCACCTGCTAGGATATCTTGCAACTGATCACGGTCAATCGTTTCCCACTTCATTAGAGCATCTACCATCGCATGCATTTTTTCTTGATTGCCTTCAATCAATTCACGCGCGATATCATATTGCTCCTCTAACATACGGCGAACTTCTTCATCAACCTTTTGCTGCGTGGCTTCTGAAATCGTACGACTGCTAGAGCCAAAATAGCCTTGCGAGCTGTCTTCATCTTCATAAACCATAATACCAAGCGCATCAGACATACCGTACTTCGTCACCATAGCGCGAGCCATCTTGGTTGCACGTTCGAAGTCGTTAGAAGCACCTGTCGACATTTGATTGATAAAGACTTCTTCAGCGATACGACCGCCGAATAAGATAGCAATATCGCTCAGCATTTTTGATTTATACATACTGGTTTGGTCATGCTCTGGCAACTGCCAAGTAACACCAAGCGCAAAACCACGCGGCATGATCGTTACTTTATGCACAGGATCGGTACCTGGTAGTAGCTCAGCGACTAAGGCGTGACCTGCTTCATGATAAGCAGTAGCACGGCGCTCCTCTTCACGGATGACCATTGATTTACGCTCAGGACCCATATATAGCTTGTCTTTTGCATCTTCAAAGTCATTCATATCAACGCTAGTCTTGTTGCGACGTGCTGCAAACAATGCCGCTTCGTTGACGAGGTTGGCCAGCTGCGCACCACTGAAACCTGGTGTACCGCGAGCCAATGCATTGGCATCCACACCGATAGTATTCGGCAGCTTTCTCAAGTGCACTTTAAGAATTTGTTCACGGCCTTTAATATCTGGCAATCCCACTTGTACCTGACGGTCAAAACGACCTGGACGCAGTAGCGCTTTATCAAGCACATCCGCACGGTTGGTCGCTGCAATGACGATCACGCCTTCATTGCCTTCAAAACCATCCATTTCAACCAATAATTGGTTCAGTGTCTGCTCACGCTCATCATTACCACCGCCCATACCAGAGCCACGATGACGACCGACCGCATCAATTTCATCAATAAAGATGATGCAAGGCGCGCTCTTTTTAGCCTGTTCGAACATATCGCGTACACGTGAGGCACCGACACCGACAAACATTTCAACAAAATCAGAACCTGAGATTGAGAAGAACGGCACTTTAGCTTCACCAGCAATGGCTCTGGCTAACAAGGTTTTACCGGTACCTGGAGGACCTACCATTAAGATACCACGTGGAATCGTCGCGCCCAGTTTGGTAAATTTATCAGGGTCGCGTAAAAACTCGACCACTTCAACCACTTCTTCTTTGGCCTCTTCACAACCAGCCACATCTTCAAAGTTCACCTTGATTTGGTCTTCAGTCAGCATTTTAGCTTTTGACTTACCAAAGCTCATAGGGCCGCCGCCTTTACCGCCAGCGCCGCCTTGCATGTTACGCATGAAGAATAAAAACAGACCAATAATCAATAGAATTGGGAAACTGGCTATCAGTAATTGCATCAAGACGCTTTGGCGTTTTGGGGCAGTCCCTTGGACTTCGACTTGGTTCTCACGCAGCAATGGCATGAGCTCATCATCTGACACAGCTGGTCTAATGGTCTCAAATGATGAACCATTTTTCTTTTCGCCGGTGATTTGCTCGCCATCGATTTCAACGCTGGCTACTTGGTTTTCTGACACAGCGGTCACAAACTCAGAGTAGTTAAGGCTATCCGGCTCGGATGATTGATCAAAGCCGCTAAACACCAGCACCAAAACGCCGATTACCACCAGCCACAATAAGGTATTTTTTACCATGTCGCTCACTAGTTATTCCCATCCCTTACTTATTGGTGTGTTTATTAAACACGTGACGTCTATAAACGTATCGCTCATTTTTTAGTAGATATATTCATAGCCAAAATTTATGAGTCAGACTCACACAACTCAAATGCTGCATGGGGACTGTTTTCACAAGTTATAAATATCAATGACCTATATATCTATCGTAGATGAGCACATCAGGCGCTTATTGTCAGACGACTTTGCCTAAAACATATGCTTGAAACAAAGTTAATATACCATGATATGTGGTGCTAACCTGCATAATTCAAGCAGGTTTCGCTATTATTCAGTTAACGATTGTAGCGGGTTCAATGCGCTCATGAGACTATGTTATGGTGACACATTATCTCGCTTACAATGGCTGTGACACAACGACGTTATGATTATTTAATCGCTATCCAAAACATCTCTTTTGACCGTGGTCGTGACGCACCTGGTTTGATACTACGGATTTTACTAAAATCCTGCTGCATCTGCTTGCGTAATTCTTGTGTGCCTTCACCTTGAAACACTTTCATAATAAGTGCGCCACCTTCTGGTAAGGTTGCAAGCGCGAAGTCCACTGCCAGCTCGCATAAATACATCATACGTGGCTGATCGATTGCGCTGTTTCCTGCCGTATTTGGTGCCATATCGGACAGCACTACATCGACCTGTCTATCACCAACCTCTGCCATGATCGCATCAAACACTTCTGCTTCGCGAAAGTCGCCTTGAATAAAGGTCACATCAGGCAATGTATCCATCGGCAGAATATCAGAAGCAATCAAAATGCCTTTTTCGCCTACTAGCTGACCTGCCACTTGAGACCAACTGCCTGGAGCACTACCCAAATCTACAACTGTCATGCCTTTTTTAATAATATTGGTCTTTTCATTAATTTCTAATAGCTTATAGGCGGCACGGGCACGATAGCCATCTTTTTGCGCTTTTTGCACATAATGATCGTCAATATGCTCTTTCATCCAAGCGCTACTACTCTTTGACAGTTTTTTATTTTCGATACGCGTGGCCAAAATACCTGCTCCTATTGCTTTGCAAAACATTCATACATATTACTGAAGTAGCTAAAAGATTTATGAAGCACATGCGATATGGGTTAAATTCATTCGAATATGCTATCAATCAAGATTTTTCTACATTTGCAGTCTTAAACTGACTAAATTCTATTGGTTAAAACACTGATTTATCAGACAGTAGCGTTTATAATGTGCCCAAACATTCAGTTTAACATTTTCATCACGTAAAATCGTGCAAAATCCTGCTGATCTCATGCAAGATGACCACAGATTATCTATAATGGTCGTCAACTGCTCTTAATAGCACTGTCTTTTATTTTTACCAACACCTAGGAATTCTATGCAACTCGATAACGCTACCATCAAACGCCTAAGAGGCATTGGTCACGACCTCAAACCTATCGTCATGATTGGCAATAAAGGTATTACCCCAACCATTACTGAAGAGATTGATCGCGCGCTATCAGATCATGAGCTCATCAAAGTAAAATTGCCTGCTGGCACAAAAGAAGAGCGCGATGTCATCGGTGCGGAACTTGCCAAAGCGGCTAACGCGTCTTTGGTTCATTCTATTGGTCGTATGGCATTGTTACTACGTAAAAATCCAAACGCCAATCCAAAATTGTCTAACTTAGCACGTCATGCATAATAATATGTGATGACCAGCTGGTTTGAGTGATGTGATGATATGCCATATCAACTCAAATCATAGCCGAATGGTGACGATAAATGTAAAAGCCGCGATGCATCTTGCTCGCGGCTTTTATGTTGTCTGCTCGTTTTAGATTTACTTAGCGTGTAATATTAGCTCACTTAGTCGGTACAACTTTTCTTATGGTTACTTCTATATTTTTATTGTCGGGTCTTAACTTATGAATCAATCATTCAATCTCTGTGTGGCCACCGAAACCATAGTAAATGATGCGCAGCAACTGGGTGTAACAGTGGATGAGTTACAGCGCATCTGTATAAATGTGAGTGCTCAGATTATTCGACAGCCATCACTCCACTTACAGCTAACCTATCAACTCACCCTACCCAACCAAATGCTAGCAAAGCAGCTAAACTGGTCAATGTGGCAGCAAGCACAAGTAAAATTCGATGATTACTTGTGGGAAGAGACTTGCCTTGAGTGTTTTATCGCTGGTCGTCTGATAAATGATGAAAATCTAACGGAGGCTCAAAAGGCAACGCCCTATATCGAGATTAATGCCAATCCAGACGGTCGTTACGCGCTATATCAATTTGCAAGCTATCGTAATCCTGCCACCTTACCACCAACCCCCTTACATGCAGCTGATGGACAAGCGCGCGCGTTTATTAATTGGATAAACAATGTAACGCCAACATTAAGGTACGTGAGAAACCCTTTATCTAATGATCCATCAATTGCAAATAAACCTCATCATTATGAGCGCAGCTTTAATGTACCAGTAATCCAACGACCCAATCAGCAGTACACCATCGCTAATACTGTGATTGAGCAAATACATCCTTGCGTTATTTTATGGTTTGGTGAGATTGCTTTATATTTTGCCCCAAACCACGCCTCCCCGCCTGACTTTCACAATCGTAGCCACTGGTCGAGATTTGAGCTTTAACTCTACTTTTAACTTAAGCATCACAACTCAAAGCGCAAAAAAAACCAGCAACGCCATAAAGAGCATTACTGGATTTGGAGAAAACTTTTAACTTAGGTTACATCTAACTGGCTACTATTTGTCAGCCATCGCGAGGTAAATACCGCGGTCTGATGCATCATCGACATATTGCGAATCACGCCATGTCGTATAGCTGTAAGTGCCACTGTATGGGCTAATGCTGTTTTGGCGGAAATCAGATACCCAATCGTTACCATCAAAGATCTGGATATGACCATGTGGACGGTTTGACGTACGATTATAGACAACGACGTCACCCACTTGTGGCTGCATATCATTACTGATCTTGGTAAAACCTGCTTGAGCAAGTGTGCCGCGAGAGGCATACTGATAAGCTGAAGGGTTAGGCGTAAATTCGTAACCTGCTGATTGTAGCGCTTTACGTACATAGCGAGCACAGTAGCCAGAGCTTCTAGACAGTGCTACTCGCGATGCACTTGCCGCTGCGATAGCAGGAGCAGAATTGCGATCAGGAGCGCGGCTTGATTGCTGCTGACGCTGCTCATAAGACAAACGACTGGTAAGCGAAGCAAGCTGGTATTCTTTTTGCTTGGCATGCGCACTTAAATTATCAATGGCTTGACTGATCTCATCATTGCTATATACATGAGCACCACTGTTAGTGCTATAGATATTGCGGCTAGAACCGTAGTTCGCAGAAGCAGAGATGTTAGTGATGGTATGACTCAAGGTATTATTTGGTTGAAAGGTTGTTTCGACAGCACCACTTGTCTGTGCTATACCCATTCCCAATACTGACAAAATTAATAAAGCTTGTTTCATAAATTTACTACCTATTGTTAATACAAGACCGCTCGTCATCCGTGACAAAGCATCAATTAGTTTAGAGGAGATGATCATTACAAAACATGATAAAATCCTTATTAAAACAGCCCGCTATTTCTTCTGTAGTGACTAATGCTGGTATTATCTGTTAATACCATATTCCGCTTAGTTCACTGTCTCGCAAATCGTTCAGTATCAATTGCTTTTAGCATGTCAATTATGAATATCGATTTTGTCACCTATTAGATGAGTCATCACGATGTCAAAAAAACAGCCAAATCGGCTTGCCCAACTTATCGACCATCAAGCTTTTGCTGGTAGCGCACTACCCCGAACGCTTGCTGACAATATGCGGCTATACATAGAAGCGACCAATGAGGTAAAAGAGCTATTGGTAGATTGTCTACCTGAAGAAATTCTTAATACCTGTTGGGTCGTAGGCCTCACCTCCGGGCAATTAATACTCAGTGTGGGCTCAATGACTGCTGCCAATCATATTCGCTATTTGCAGAGCGCTTATTTGCAAGTCTTAACAGAGCAGTCAATTACATTTAAACAACTCAAGCAAATTCGCGTCGTCGTCGCTAAAAATTCAGCTGATAATCATTCATCTAAACAACTATTAGCAGTATCAGCAACTTTGTCAAAATCTAGTAAAGCCAATGAAAATCAGGCTCTTAGCCAAAACACAAAGCGGACTATATCACAGGCCGCAGAGCATGTCACCACTGATGAAAATCTCAAAAAAGCACTTTTACGTCTGGCAAATCATTGAAATTATTAATGTTACTATGTAAAGTTGTGTAAACAAAACCGTAAAAATCAGCTGATAACGCTGCGATTTTGTAATGACGCAAACAAAAAAAATCACCTGCTAGCTCCGTTCACATTATGAACGTCACCAACAGATGATTGAAAAACTATCCACAGCTTTGATATTCTCTACTCTAGAGCAGAATTGTTAAAATAATCTAAACAATACATTCAAAAAAACGAATATTATTAGAATGTAATTACTGCCGGATTATGTAATATTGCGTAAATGTTTCGATACTTCGTGTATATTCCTGTATTCATCCTTCAACAGTCAAACCTTCGAGAGGTAAATACTGAATTGGACAGGTTACATTGTCATCAAAAGTTACAATTTCAAAATTATTATGATCAGATAGTATCTCACGTACCAATAAATTGTTTAATGCGTGACCAGATTTATAAGCATTAAAGCGACCCAAAATCGGATAGCCAATCAAATATAAATCACCTAAAGCATCCAAAATTTTATGGCGAACGAACTCATCATTAAAACGCAGACCTTCTTCGTTAAGAATATTTGCCTCATCAATAACAATAGCATTATCCATACTGCCTCCTAATGCCAAATTATTCTGACGTAAGGCTTCTATGTCTCGTAAAAATCCAAAAGTACGGGCTGAACTCAATTGCTCAATGAAGTTTTGCGTCGAAAACTGCAGCTGTGCATGCTGAAAATCTTTGTCGATAGCAGGATGATCAAAATCAATCTCAAAATTTAGCTCAAACCCTTCATAAGGACGCAGTTCTGCCCATTTATCGTCTACTTTTACTCTTACAGGTCTGACGATTTTTATAAACTTCTTTGAAGCGTCTTGCTCGCAGAATCCTGCGTCAAGCAGCAACGCTACAAAAGGAGCGGCACTACCATCCATAATCGGTATCTCTGAGGCCGACACACGGATTAAAAGGTTATCCACGCCAAGTCCTGCAATGGCACTAAGCAAATGCTCGACCGTCCCCACACGTATGCCACCAAACACTAGGTTTGACGACATCATAGTATCTTGTACTAAAAAAGCACTGGCTGGAATCGGCTGGCTGCCTTCGATATCAGAACGCTCGAAAACAATACCCGTATCAATAGGTTGCGGATGAAACTCTAAGTCAACAGGCTGACCACTATGGAGACCAATACCTGTAACAGCAATCGCAGTTTTTATGGTTCTTTGGTTCATGGCTGTCTTCTCACATATTTTGTTACAATTGCCATAGTGTATCATTACCCGCCCCTAGTTCGCCATAGTTAAAACTTGCTAATTTCCTTATCTCCTTGATTGATAACACTTATCGTCAATAAATTTTGATGGTTTTCATGTCTCATTGATCACACTGCCTCCGTTAACACAGGGAAATAACAGCCAAATGTTACAATCATAAATTGTTTTATACGCCTATTTATTAATGATGATTTTCGCATCGAGAGGCGATTCTTATAAATAGAGCGCGCTCATAGCTGAATCAGTTTGCTAATATATGGACATTTTCTATAGGCACAAAAAAGCCAGCAACTTAGTACTGGCTTTTTTTGGATCTAAAAATCTGAAAATATTATTTATTTTGTTGACGTTTTAGATAGTCTTGAATGCTATTGGTTTTGGTTTTCGCCTGCTCTTGAGGCGCGCTTGAGCGAGTAGCACTAGCCGTTTCTTGATACATCTGAGCTTGCGATTGCTTCTGGCTGTTTAAAGCACTGGTATGCACGTTAGGGTCAACAGGCTGAGTGCTATTGACAGAAGGAACTGGTGCCTCGACTACTTCTGGCTCTTGTCCAGCGTTTTCATCTAAAGTCAGACCCGTTGCAATAACAGTGACATGTAAGTCATCACCCATTTTTTCATCAATCACTGAACCATAGAAAATATGTGCATCGTCAATATCTGTAATTTCTTCGACAATAACACTGATTTTGCTCATCTCATCCAATGAGAGTGATTCAGAAGAAATTACGTTAACCAATAGACCTTTTGCATTTTCTAAACGCAAGTCATCAAGTAATGGTGATCTGATGGCTTTCTCAGTTGCTTGACGCGCACGATCATCACCGCTAGCACGGCCGATACCCATCATCGCATGACCTTTGGCAGTCATAGCAGTGCGGATATCGTTAAAGTCGATATTGATCATACCTTCACTAGCGATAGTTTCAGCAATACCTTGAACCGCATGTAATAACACATCATCCGCTTTTTTAAAGGCATCTTGCATAGAGATATTGCCATAGACACTCATCAACTTATCATTCGGAATCGTAATGATAGAATCAACAAAGTTAGTCAATTGTTCAATACCAGCTTTAGCAGCCTTGATACGTTTGCCACCTTCAAACTTAAATGGCGTAGTCACGACGGCAACTGTCAACACTTCCATTTCTTTAGCAATACGAGCAACCACAGGCGCTGCACCTGTACCCGTACCACCACCCATACCAGCAGTAATGAACACCATGTCTGAATGCTCGAGTAATGCACGGATGGCTTCTTCTTCGCTTTCTGCTGCTTCACGCCCAACTTCTGGGTTCGCCCCTGCGCCCAAACCGCGATTCGTTTTTGCGCCAAGTTGCAATTTATGCGGTGCAGTTAAACGATCAAGCGCTTGTTTATCCGTATTAGCACAGACGAACGTTACACCTCTAATCCCTTGTTGTACCATATGTTCAACCGCATTACCGCCACCACCACCAACACCGAATACAGTGAAGCTTGCTTGGCCGTTATTTTGAGGCTGGTTATCATCTGGCATGGTGTATTTTGACATAAAAAGGTTTCTCCAGTTGCAGATAGCGTAATGGTCGATACTTGGTAACACACTTATATGGCGCGCTATCGACTTACTATATATAATTGTATTTAAATAAAACAGGGCAATGGCTTAGATAATTGTGCTAGCCAAAATATGCCAGTATGGTACAGGGTGTTACTTTTCGTATTCTTGCCTATTATATAGCTGTATACTCTTATGCTGCTTAATATAAGTATGTTTTGCTAACAGATTATAATATCTTTTTGAGTACACTAGCAAAACGCTGCCCTGCACTTTGAAAAACACCAGTGACTCGATTTTTTTGAATCGCTTCAGGCTCACTTTTTTCACTACGGCGAAACTGCTCGCTTTGACTATATAATAGTGTACCAAATGCCGTTTGATAAGCACGATCATTTACTTGACTGTTTAGCTGCTTAAATGACTCGTCATTATCAAAATGATTATGAGCACTAATAGCAGGATGAGTGTTGGTTAATACTACGGGCATTTTGAGCAATTTTTTGGTAAAGGGTATCATACCTTTAATCGCTGTACCGCCACCTGTGAGTACGATACCTTTGTCGATATAGCCGATGAGATCAGCCTCATGCAATTGACGAGCAACTTCCGTAAATATCTGCACATAGCGCGCCTCTATAATGCGGGCTAGATTATAGATACCAATATTAATCTCGTCACCTGTTCCTTGCGGTTTAAAGATAAAGAACGAGCTAGGATCGACACTATTGACATCGACAGTACCATGGGTTTTTTTCAGCTTTTCAGCTTCAATCATGGAAATACCAAAATCAGCTGAGATATCCATCGTCACTTCGTGGCTGCCTGTCGCGATACAATGGGTAAATATGAGCTTGTTTTCTTTATAAACGCAAATACTGGTCGTACTAGCACCAATATCTACCAAACAAACCCCTTGCTGGCGCTCGTCACTCATCAAACTGTATTCAGCACTCGTCACTGCATTAAATACAATGTGGTCAATACCAACATCACAACTTTGCAGTAATTTTTGGATATTCTGACGACTAGCAACGGGCATCATCATCATGTGATACATCACAGTAATATTATGCGCCATCATTTCGATCGCATCATCCACCATGAAATCTTGATCATCAACATAGATACCCTGCTGACAGCAATGCATTAGATAGTAGTCTGATGATAGATCGCGTGACTTGGCATTAGACAACGCCTGCACCATATCTTTGGCACGTACCGCCTCATCTTCTACACGTACCTCGCCTGCACTATTTTTGCTCGATAATTCCGGTGTCGCTAAGGTCAACCACACACTGTGCACGCGGCAATTGGCAGTATCTTCTGCTTCTTGAATGGCTTGCTTGATAGCACCTTGTAGACGTTCACGGTGTTTTATTTGACCTTGGTAAAAATCGCTATTTTTGACTTGTCCCACGCCCAGAATACGGATGTCTTTTGCAGAGACAACGTTACCAATGACGACATAGACTGCCGTGGCACTTAGATGGACAACAACCAGATTTTCAGTATTTTTCATGGTACCAGACAAATTATCGCTAAACAGGAGACCAAATGACGTCTCCATTAGATCATTAAAAAAAGCGTTATCAACACGCTATGATGTTGTATATTCTGTGCTACAAACTATCAAAATAGCTCAAACTAAAATGCTAACCAGTTTTTGCTTATGCTATCTATCGTTATTTTCTATCTATCGTTATTTTGCTTCATCAATTTTTGGCTGTGCTATATCCCAAGCGATGGTAAAGCCATTTTTATAGCGCAAATCTACAGACTGTATTTCGCCTCGACGCTCACTTAACTGATTGCCGAGCAGCTGACTTAAACTCAGCAGCTTTTGCGCAGTATTCTCGTTATCAACAATCACACGCAGTCCATTGTCAAAACGAATCAGCCAAGTCATTCTTGGTGACAGGATAATATCTTCGACTTGCATACCAAGTGGCGCATACCAGTCGTTAACTTGCTGCATCTGCTGCATGATAACTGGGGCTTGCGTTATCTCACCTTGTAAGGTGGCGAAGCGTTCTTGCGTTAGTTCTTTACTATCAGCAGGGACAAAAACCGCACCTTTTGCATCCACCAAACGCTCTGTACCAAAATTAGCAACCGCTTGCTTAGGTAATGCGGTAACGACTATGCCCCGTTGCCAATCACGAGAAATACTGACCTGATCAACCCAAGCCAGACCCGTCGTAATATCTCTTAACGCTTGCAAATCAGAGGTAAAAAAGCTGCTTACCTTTTGTTGATTCATAACCTGTTGCAATGCGCGATATTGGGTAACTGTCAAACCCTGATTATTCACATGGATAGAAGCTGGCGGTGCATCACGCAACGCTTTTCCACCCATTATCAATATCAGTACGAGCAACCCTAGTACCAATACCATAAAAAAATATTTGAGCGAAGTCGGTACTTGGAACTTAGAGTTTGGGCGACGGGTTTTATCACTCATCAAGTCAGTTACCTCGTTGACAGTTTGAGCCATAACGACCTTTGTCCCTATATTTGCATAAAACTGATCATGCTATTTATAAATGTAACTCTGCATATTTTTGCAGAAGCCTATTAAGTTGACATATTATCAAAATATTTTACTAAAACGATTTATAGGATGACATTATGCTCATTTAAACGTAACATTTTTCTTAATTTATGAATAACTTATGGGCTATGTTCATAGAAAACAGAAATATCACTAAAACAGACCTATAATTACAATATTAACGTATTTTATGGTTAAACAATAGCTTAACCCCTACTAGTGACAACGAATTTACACAAGTTTACATGACGCTGTGGTATAGCAGCTCTAGTGATACATTAACCCGTTCTCGTCTAGTAGTATTCTCAGGCTATAAGAAAAATTTAACTCTAATCATTCATAAGTTTTATCACTGGTTTATTAAGACAGCTTATCAATGACAACTGCCTTAATAAATATCAATAGCATTATGAACAATACTAAAAAATGAGCAATGTTAAAAAGTAGCATTGCTAAATCACTGTTTAAGCAATAACTGCTATACCAGTCACTCTAATGTCTGCGCTAAAATATGCCAGCACAATGCATCAAAGTCCATACCTCGAGCCTTGGCTGCCATCGGAACCAAGCTATGGCTGGTCATGCCTGGCACTGTATTGATTTCAAGCAACCAGAAGTGACCTGCTTCATCTTGCATAGCATCGATGCGTCCCCAGCCTTTAGCATCAACGGCACGGAACGCTGAAAGGCTCAGATCTTGTAAATGCTTTTCGTCAGCAGCGCTCAGACCACAGGGAATGTAGTAGCTGGTATCATTACGATTGTACTTGGCTTCAAAATCGTAGAAGTTGGTAATATCAGCAGGTTCAAGACGAATGACTGGATAGGCTTCATCGTCGATAATGACGATTGTAAACTCGCGACCAGTAATCCAGCGCTCAGCCATAACTGCATCACCGCACTGTACCGCCGTTGCATAAGCCGCTGGCAACTCGTCAAGATTGTGGACCTTAGTCATACCAATACTCGAGCCTTCATGAACGGGCTTAATAATAAGTGGTAGACCTAGCATGTTGACCACTTGCTGCCAGTCAGTCTCAGCTGTTAACAATGAAAATGGCGCGGTTGCTAACCCACAACCTTGCCACAATTGCTTGGTACGAACCTTATCCATACCCAGCGCTGATGCCAGAATGCCTGAACCCGTCTGCGGAATATCAAACCATTGCAGCACACCTTGCAACAAACCATCCTCGCCGCCGCGACCATGCAACACATTGAACACGCGGTCATACTTGCGTAGCTCCGTGATGTCTTGATGCTTAGGGTCGAAATGAGTGGCATCAACGCCTTGGTTTTGTAGCGCCTGCAATACGGCAGCACCACTGTCTAACGACACGCTGCGTTCATTGCTACTGCCGCCATAGACAACCGCCACTTTACCAAACTGTCTGGCATCTTTTGCATCACTGGTCGTCGTGTTTAGAGTGGCATCATTGCTATCTAAATTATCTGAATTTTGAGTGCTGGTATTTTCTTTAGTATCAGTCGTCATGAAGATCGTTCCTAGAATTTTTTAGCTTACTTAATGTAAAGGTTATTGGCAGCCAAGTCGACAGCGATCTGCCCTACATTACCTGCACCTTGAGTAATGAGCATGTCATTGGCTTTTAATAAACGCTGCATGACAGGAGCTAAATTGTCCTTGTCAATAATCGTCGGTTCAACTTCACCGCGCAACCGAATACTGCGTGCCAATGACTTGGTATCAGCACCAGTAATTGGGCTTTCACCTGCTGAATATACGTCTAATAATAATAATTCATCAACGCTGGAGAGTACTTCGACAAAATCATCGAAGCAATCGCGGGTACGACTATAACGGTGCGGCTGAAACATCATTACTAAACGACGTTCAGGGAAGCTTTGACGTGCCGCTTTAATGGTGGCATCGACTTCTTTTGGGTGATGACCATAATCGTCAATCAATAAAACATTACCATCATCAAGACTGACAGAGGCATGCTGCTCAAAACGGCGACCAACGCCTTCAAATTTTTGCAGAGCGCGTTTGATCGCTTCGTCATCCACCCCTTCATCGGTCGCCATGGTGATAGCGGCAAGTGCGTTATAAACGTTGTGAGTACCAGGAATGTTGAGGGTCAAACGTAAAGGTTCACGGTCACGGCGCAGTACCGTGAAGTGAGTTTTCGTGCCTTCCGTCACCAAGTCGATGGCTTGAACGTCGTTAAAAGGCTCAAGTCCAAAGGTCAATACTGGACGACCTATATCATCAATCATGGCATACAATTCTGGGTCGTCACCGCAGACCACCGCCAAACCATAGAATGGCATGTTTTGTAAAAACTGGATATAAGCGGCTTTTAATTTATCAAAACTATTCTCATACGTTTCCATATGGTCTTGATCGATATTGGTGACAATCGCGGCCATCGGATGTAACGATAAAAATGACGCATCAGATTCATCAGCTTCTGCCACCAAGAAACGACTGCTACCCAGTGCAGCATTTTTACCAGATGCATTCAGCTTACCGCCGATCACATAGGTAGGATCGAGTTGCCCTTCTGCCATCATGGTAGTCAACAAACTGGTCGTCGTGGTTTTGCCATGAGCGCCAGCAACAGCGATACCGTGACGATAACGCATCAACTCGCCTAGCATATCGGCACGGCGTACCACTGGCAAACGTGCTTCTAATGCCGCTTTTACTTCAGGGTTGCTGCGATCAATTGCTGACGATACAACGATGACATCAGCATTGGCAATATTTTTGGAGTCATGACCGATCGCAATATCAATACCAATCTGCGCCAAACGTTTGGTCACTAAGCTCTCAGCAATATCAGAACCACTTACTTGATAACCTTGATTGTTCATCACCTCCGCGATACCGCACATCCCCGACCCACCAACACCGACAAAATGCAGATGCTGAATACGACGCATTTCTGGTATTTCAATCAAACGCTTAGGTAGAGCTTTCGCAGGGTTAGACATAGGGCTTCTCTTTATTAAAGGCTAATAAAATTTAGTGTATCAAAATAATTGGCAATAAAAACAGTCAGCTATACGAATTAGGCTACAGCGTTTGCCGGATAATATCAGCAACTTGCTTGCTCGCACTTCGATTAGCAAGGGCATGGCCTTTTTTGGCCATCGCTAGGCACTTCTCTCGATTAAGGGCAGCAAGCTCATTGCTCAAACGCTGTGCTGTCAACTCAGACTGCGGTAACAAAATCGCCGCATCGTGTGAGGTTAAAGTGCGGGCATTAGCAGTCTGATGGTCATCTACCGCATGCGGCAGCGGTACAAAAATTGCGGCAATACCAACGTTCTGGATTTCCGTAACCGTCAATGCGCCTGCTCGGCAAACAATAACATCTGCCCAATTATAAGCGGCGGCCATATCGTCGATAAAAGGCTGTACCACAAACTTGTGCATACTCAAGTCTTGCTCATCGTAAGCTGCTTGTGTGGCAGCCTCATTGTTACGCCCGCATTGATGACGCACTTCAAAAGGCTGATTGAGCAATGCCAGCGCTTTTGGCACAGTGTCGTTTAAGGCTTGTGCACCAAGTGAGCCACCCACGACCAACAATTTGAGCGGTGAGTTGTCATTAACATCATAACGCACCGTCGGTTCAGAGACACCAGTGATGGCATTGCGTACTGGGTTACCCACCGTTTCAAGCTTAGCATCCTGTGCACTATTGGCAAAGGTATCTTCAAATGCTTGCAGCACCTTGGTTGCAATCTTGGATAGGTAGCGATTACTCATGCCTGCAATGGCATTTTGTTCATGGATAATCAGAGGCGTATTGGTCAGACGTGCGGCGATACCGCCAGGCGCTGTCACATAACCACCAAAACCGACAACTATGTCAATTTGATTACTACGAATCACCTTTATAGCGGCCATCGTCGCTGACAATAAAGTCACTGGCAACTTCAATAAACGCCCGATTCCTTTACCGCGTAAACCCTGCATCTCAATCGCATGAAAAGGATAACCAGTCGGTGCCACCAAGCCATTTTCCATACCATTTGGCGTTCCTAGCCAATGAATAACCGCACCACGCTGAGTCAATTCCTCAGCCACTGCCAGCGCTGGGAACACATGCCCGCCAGTACCCGCGGCCATCATTAATATATGCGGTGCTTTCATGAACGCCTGCCTATCTTTTCTTTATTTATATGAAGGACTTATTATCCTATGATCATCTTAGTCATCAGCCAATAATGACCCTATAAAATCTCGCATAGTATAGTGTAAATCGTTGGCTGATATATAGCACTTTATGCACTGTCAATAACAAAAATCCAAGCCGCGAGCAATCACGACTTGGCTTTTATAAATACTATCGAAAAATCATAAAAGCATCGTTTATAAATGACGTTTTATCGCCTTTTTATGGGCTATTAAAAGATGCTGTTTATCAATCTATCTTAGCACACTGTTTTTTAAGTATTGTGCGCATAGCTTAGTGATAAATCACTCTATCCTTACAGCGTTGCGCAAACTGCTAATTTATTTTCAATGGCGATGATAAAGTCTGTCGCGATGTCCGTACCACATTGGTCGTCAATCTCACGAACACAGGTTGGGCTGGTGACATTAATCTCAGTAATACGACCACCGATTAAATCTAGCCCGACAAACATTAGACCTTTTTCTTTAACAATCGGTGCGACTACTTCTGCCACTTGACGTTCGATATCGGTGAGCGGCATCGCAACACCGCTACCACCCGCAGCAAGATTACCACGGGTTTCGCCTTTGGTAGGAATACGCGCCAAGCTATAATCGACCACTTCTCCATCGACGATCAACACGCGCTTATCACCTTCCTTAATCTCTGGCAAATAGCGCTGCGCCATAATGGGTAGTGTCTCAAGCTCAGTTAAAATCTCAAGCGTGACGCCAATATTTGGACTATCTGTGGTCAAACGGAAAATCCCCGTACCGCCCATACCATCTAATGGCTTAACAATGACGTCTTGCTGCTCAGCGATAAACTTGCGAATATGCGCCTGTTTACTGGTCACAATCGTTGGGCTCATATAATCGCTAAACCACGTGGCAAATAGCTTTTCATTACAATCACGTATCGCTTGTGGGTCATTGACCACTAGCACACCAGCCGCTTTGGCATGATCAAGCATATAAGTGGCATAAATAAAACGCATGTCAAACGGCGGATCTTTACGCATCAACACCACGTCATAGTCGCTGATTGGCGCTGTCGCTTTACCCCCTAATGTATAAAAATCTTTAGGATCGCGCTTGACGGTCACTGACTGCGTATCAACCATCAGTTGCCCACGATTCAACCACAAATCATGAATCTGACAATAGCCAAGGCTGTGCCCACGGTCTTGTGCCGACCACATCATCGCAAGGGTCGTGTCTTTTTTATAATTAACTTGCTCGATAGGATCCATAATAACGAGTATATTTAACGATTTTTTTTGATTTGCTTGGCTCATAATAAGGCTCACTTACGTTATATTATTAATATAGAAAAGCTTCGAACTCAGTGCCCAACTATACGCCGTACTGCGCGCGATAATGTTGCATCTTGGCAAGTTGGGTCGCATCTTTATGCTGACCGCTTTGTACGCCATGGTCATCTGCCAAATAACTGATTAAATCATCGATATCGACGAGTGCACGCACTGGTACCTCTAATGTCGACGCTAACTCTTGAATAGCAGAATGCTCAGCCTGCCCTTTTTCTTTACGGTCAAGGGCAACGATAATACCAGCAACGCTAGCGCCCGCTTGCTCTAAAATCTCAACCACTTCACGCATCGCCGTACCAGCGGTAATGACATCATCGAGTACCCAGACTGCTTTACCACTAACGTCAGCGCCTACTAAGTTGCCACCTTCGCCATGAGTTTTGGCTTCTTTACGATTATAGCCCCACTTGGCATTGATACCATGATGAATCCATAAAGCTTGCGCGGTTGCTGCCACAAAAGGAATACCCTTATACGCTGCCCCAAAGATCACCAGCTCCTGCTCATCTGTACCGTTATGACTAGCAGCCACTTGCTCAGCCAAGGCATCAGCATAACCACACGCGAGCAACGACAACATCTCACCCGATGCCAGCAAGCCTGCATTAAAAAAATACGGACTGATGCGACCAGACTTGAGGACAAACTCGCCAAATTTGAGAACTTGATTGTCTAAAGCCAGTTGGATAAATTGATGTGAGGAAAAAGAAGGGTGTTGCGCATTAGGCATTGAGGCATTAAGCATGGAAGCGTTCCTATTGACAAAAAGAAGAGCAAAAAATTGGCGTTATTGTACGCATTATTGATCAACTTGACCAACCATTGATGTCGTAATCCTGCATGTTAGGATAACGAGTCAATAGGCCACTACGCGACGATATATTAAAATAACACTGATCATCGGCACGTACTTGAATGTCCCAGCCTAAATGATACGCGGCAACAATAACATGTCCTGTGAAAATGCGTATTTGACGGTAGGCATGGCGCTGCGATGGCTCACAAATGATTTGACTCAGCAGATAACTGCGAATGTGCTGACAGATTTGCGCGGCGCTGTAGCGGTGATTGATACTTTTGCGTGTCTCGCACTGCCTCAATGCATGGACAGCGACGCTACACGCCATAATGTCAGTAGCCAAACTGCCCTCGCCTGTCTCAAATTGCTGCGGCTGCAACACTACCTGCCAATCTTCGGCATAAACACTATTGAGCAACTCATCTGGGTTATAACGTTTGGTCAATGCACGGAAAGAAGCCTGTTTGTTTTTAGCATTACTACTAACGCTCGTATCGGTACTTACAGAAGAGCCATTCAGTGCAAAACCGTAACGATGCAGTTTTGGATAAGCACGAAGCGCCTGCTGAATATCAGCCATGTCGAGCAAAGTCATACCATGTAATGATGATAATAATGGTTGCGTGCTGTGATTGTGATAAAAGCTGTCTGGAAAATCGACAAGCTCTGCTGCCCTCAGTAATGACAGATGCTCGCCCAATACTTCTGAAGCAATCAGCGCCCATTTTGACAAGCTGTGTTCTTTAGGCTGATAAAAACGCGCAGAGCGACCATAAAGTCGTTGCAATTGACCATTTAATCGCCTAGCAGGCTCTGGAATATCGCTCAAGGGTCTGGCAGGATCAAGTGCCAAGCGACTCGGGTCGAAATTAGGATGTACAATCGCAGGTTGGGTACTATCTGGCAAAATAGACGACTGCTCAGCATTGCCTTCTGAAATTGTACCGCCTGCTGCTGTAAGATCAGCACTGGGTAAATGAGTGTCAGAAGTAGAAGGCTGGGTCATGAAATCTCCATAAGCTATAAAATATAAAAACAATTCTAATTAAATCAAACTGGCATATTATTCTTGATGTTGTTCTTGATGGCGCAAAATATCACGGTAACCAACTTGCCAATCAGGATATGCCAACCAAGCTAATGGAATATTACTGTGCAAGCGTTTTCCCGTAACCGCTACTTTTTTATCGTCAAGAGCAGGAGGCGTTTCATTTATCTGCTGACTTAACCAGATACCCAACTCAAAAGTCGTGACTGGCGCATAATCAGTAGCAATATAAAGGGGCTTGGGCGCATCGATAGTCAGTACGTTAGCGATGATAACGACCAAATCGCGATCCATAATCCGATTGCTCCAATGCGCGGCTGCCACTGCTTCCTTTTGTGGCTCGCGGGCTTTACGCAAACGCATGAGACGCGCGCGTCCATAAATACCGCTTGGACGAATGATAATGGCTTTATCCCCAAAACCTTGTTGCAGGACTTGTTCTGCTTGCAATATCACCTGCGATGCTTCACGCTCTGGCGTCACAGGTGCAGTATTGTCATCAATCCATTCGCCATTATCTTGCCCATAAACACCCGTTGACGAAATAAAAACAATGCGTGAAAGGTTGGTGAGTTTGTCCGCAAGCGTTGCCAAATGCTGGCTAATTGCTAAGTAGCTATTATGATAGCCACTGGTCGAATAATCATCGGGGGTAACGATAATTGCTATCGCCGTAAAATCTCGCAGCTGCTCAGCCGTCAGAGTCAATGCATCGGCTTGCATAAATTCAGCGTGATCATCCAAAGAGTAATGATGGCGCTCACCACGAGCCAAACCTGTGACATTCAAGCCATCCTGTGCCAGCTGGTTGCTGACTGGCAAACCAATATCACCTTGACCAATAATCAATAAATTTTGCGTACTCATCATTTATCCTCTATTCGAACGCCATTTCTAATGACTGCCCATACATCTTTTCAATAATCTATACATCTTTTCAGTAATAAGTGTTAAAAATAGCGTCTGTACGACAGCTGTACGTCTTCATTAGCATCAACACGATCTTGCCAATCATAATTAGCATTAATGCGTAACGCTTGTTTTTTATCGATATCGTACTGCAGCCCTAATGTCGATATCGGCTGCCAATAATGACCACGGACATTAGACTCATCGCTGCTGCCATGATACCAATATGGCAGTTGCAATTCAGCCTGCGCGCGTAACTGATTGTTAATCTGATAACGACAGCCTGCATTGACGCCAGCACCAACGCGAAAGCCTTTATTGATACCGCGCCCTGCCTGCGCTGTGCCGGACAAAAAGGTATAGCATAGCTGCGGCGGCATCTCGCCTGTACCTGTGCGAGGCGTACCAAATGCCCATGACCAACCCGATTCATAGCCCAAGCTCCCAACTAAATGATCGCGACCGTCTTGCTGGGAGCCATCATTCACACGCATCGCCTCGATGCTAGCGCCCCACGTTTTGCCTTTTTTGGCAGAATTGACCGGATTAAATGACCGCCCACGAATCAATGTCACATTTTGCAAAACCACACTGTTTGGCTGATTGGCTTTGTCATTATCGGTGTCGTACAGGCGCAAAGTCGCAGATGCACCTTCTAAGTCAAAAAACTGTGGGAATCCTGAGGGACGATCGAGAATATCATGATAGCCCGCTCGTAAGCCCAAATCGATATAGTTATTATCACCGCGCTGCCCTAGTCCCATATGAGCCAGTTGCAGCGGATGTCTGTCTATTGGATTGTTATCTGATACTGCTATATTAGGCTGCAATAACGTCTGTCCATCGGCTGACATGCTCGAAACCGCATTGAGTTGGGCAGATTTAATCTCATTGATCGTCTGTTTTGCGCTGTTATGATAGCCGAATTGCTCGCGCTGCTCTTTGACCTTATTCAACTGCGCTTGGCGTAAAGTGCTATCAGCAGGGGTATAGTTGGTGCTGGCAAGTAAGCCCTCATCATCAAGTAATTGCACGACATCTGAGGGAATAACCGCATAAGGCAGCTGACTCAATAAGTGCTGCTGCGGACGCACCACATCAATTAAGCGTAAAATCTCAGACGCACAGTTATCTGTGGTGAAGTAATACGGCAATTTTAAATCTTTGGTTTCCCAAACGTGCAACATAATCTGTTGCACTTCCGCTGGAGTCAAATCCAATTGATACGTCCATGCATCACGCTCGTCTTCTTGCAGATATTTCGCCAGCTTCTCTGGATAAGGGTCAATTTCAATGAGATTGTCATAACCGCCGGTCATTGATTTGATGGCATACACCACAAAATTGTCTTTTGGATTACCACCAACCGTATAATTCAGCGCAACCGCGTGATGAATCTGGCTCGGATCAGCCACGCTCGCTTTTGAGTCGATACGCAATAAGGTATGAGCAAAGGCTGATAAAGGATTGTCTAAATACTCTTGGGCAAACATGATAGAGAGCTGCTCAGGGGCAATCTTCTGCATCCATTCATTCAATTCGGGACAGTCAACTTGTAGCGTCGTTTTATCAATGTTTAATGTATCGGTCAACCATTGTACGCGGGCTGGTAAACGGCATAATACCGAATTGTTGGCAGTATTTTTTTTGACAGTACGGTTATTCGTTGTCGCTATCTCATTAGCGAGGGCGACGAGTAACGCATCAAGCTCGGCATTCGAATCTTGCCGACCATGCTCACTTAAAAAAAAGTCAGCCTCATCAACCATGCTGGTGTCTTTTTTCTTACCAATCAAATTCTTTTGATCATCAAAGAAATATAATAAACGTCGCCATGTCGTATGTTGGGCTAAGTTTTGTGTTGCTACTTGCTCACGCCACTTGGCTAATAATTGCTCAACGTTGCTTTTTTCTAGCCCTTGGGTATCTTCTGGAGCATCATTATTTGGCGTATTACTAACGATTGCAGTAGCTTGTGGCGTAGTCGCTAATGCCTCTGTCGTTACTAATGATGCTGGGGTTGGCAAAAAAGCTTGCGTTTGTGCAGAGAGTAGCAATCCTGCAATAGCAAGTGGTAAACGCGCTCGTTGACTCATAGTAGTTAGGGTACAATCTACAGATAAAAAATTAGGCTTTAGAGACATGGGGTAAACCTCGCACGTTACTATTCATACGCCGATAGCGTGATTGATGGCTAGTTGATAATGCTGATTGAATCGTTCACTAAAATAACCTTAAAAGCCATATCATTGAAATATCTTAGTCAAAGTGGCTGTTATCAAGGTAGCTATTATCAGAATGGCTATTGATTGATAAAAATGGCTAGCAACCAGCGGTCAATACCCACTTATTAATATCATGATAAAAGAGAATATTATGTCCATAACACCAATAACGATTAACGATGGCAGATTATCTGCCGCCACATACCTTGCATCACCAAACTGCAATCTGCGACCAACAGATATGAGTATTGATACTATTGTTATTCATAATATCAGCCTACCGCCGAACGAGTTCGGAGCGTCTGATGCTGACGGCATTCATTACGTTAAAGCATTATTTACCAATCAGCTAGACTGGGCGGCGCATCCCTATTTTCAAACGATTAAAGGCGCGGAGGTTTCGGCTCACTTATTTATCGAGCGTGATGGCGCGATAACTCAGTTTGTTAATTTTAATGAGCGCGCGTGGCATGCTGGACGCTCTAGCTACTTGGGTCGCCCTGAATGTAATGATTATAGCATCGGTATTGAGCTTGAAGGGTCTGATTTTGTGTCCTTCACCGCCGCACAATATGAGGTACTTGCAAAAGTGGTCTGTGCCATTTATGCCGCCTACTCCAAAACTCGTCGTCATCTAACAGGTCATAGCGATATTGCCCCTGGGCGCAAAACAGATCCCGGCGATTATTTTGAATGGGCAAGATTGCGTGAGATGGTCGCCAACATTCTTAAGGGTTAAGTCGTATGGATAATTATTTTGTCAATCATGCTAGAAGCTCTATTAACTGTACGCATCATATTCCACATCCAATCCATTTATCTCGATTATGAAAATGCTATAATTCGTCAGCTTTTTGATAGCAGCAACTTAGTAAACAACCATCAGTAAACAACCTTCATTAAACAAATTAGCACAATAGGTTCTCATGGCAAAAAGTCGGTTATTTCGTTCAACCATGGTGGTCAGTAGTATGACCATGCTGTCTCGTATCTTAGGTCTGGTACGCGATGTCGTATTGTTAGGCGTCTTTGGCGCTGGTGGTCTGATGGATGCCTTTTTAGTCGCCTTCAAAATCCCAAACTTTTTGCGGCGTTTATTTGCAGAAGGCGCTTTTAGTCAAGCCTTTGTCCCTGTACTGTCCGAATACAAAGAAAAATATAGTTTGCAGCAGGTACAAATCTTAGTCAGTCGTACTTCAGGCGCTCTGTTGTTAATTTTGTCGATGCTTACTGTGGTTGTTATTTTAATGGCACCGTGGGTCGTGACTTTATTCGCGCCTGGTTTTGCGGATCAACCAGGTAAGTTTGCTATTACCGCTGAATTACTGCGTCTGACCTTTCCTTATTTGCTATTTATTTCTATGACCGCCTTTGCCAGTGGCATTTTACAAAGCTACGGACGCTTTGCTGCGCCTGCCTTTGCACCCGTGTTATTGAACCTATGTATGATTGGTGGCGCGCTAATTTTTGCCCCTATGTTCGATGTTCCTATCATGGCGCTAGGCTACGCGGTCGCTATCGCAGGATTGTTGCAATTCTTACTGCAGCTGCCGCAGCTATGGCAACAAAAGCTGCTGGTCGCACCCAAGGTTGACTTTCAGCATGAAGGCGTTCGCCGTATTTTAAAACTCATGCTGCCTGCCATCTTTGGGGTCTCTGTCACTCAGATTAATCTGCTGCTCAATACCATTTTTGCGTCATTGATGATTGGCGGCTCGGTTTCTTGGCTGTATGCCGCAGAGCGTATGAGTGAGCTGCCATTAGGCTTGATTGGCGTGGCAATCGGTACAGTCATTTTGCCCAGTTTATCGAAAAGCGAAGCCCAAAAAGATGATGTTAGCTTTAAAAAGACCATCGATTGGGCGGCACGCTTAATCATTTTAGTCGGTGTCCCTGCATCAGCAGCGTTGTTTATACTTGCCGATGTACTGATGCAAGCACTGTTTTTGCGCGGTGAGTTTACCTTACGCGATGCTCAGATGAGTTCTTTAGCACTACGTAGTATGGCTGGTGGTATTTTAGGCTTTATGCTTATTAAAATCTTTGCCCCTGCTTTTTTTGCTCGTCAAGATACCAGAACACCCGTAAAAATCGGTATCATTTCTGTCTTTGCCAACATGGTTTTTAGTGTCATTTTCATCGGTATATTTTATTTCTTAGAGATTCCGCTACATGGCGGCTTGGCCTTAGCAACCACGGGCGCGGCCTTTGTTAACGCAGGCTTATTATATTACTTCTTACATAAACGTGATATTTTCCGCTTTGGCAGCCATTGGAGAAAACTATTCACCCAGTTTGCGATTGCGACCAGCGCTATGATTGGCGTACTTTATGTCATGCTGCCTTACTTCCCTAGCGATGATGCGCAGTGGCGACGTATCGCCGCTTTGCTCATTATGTGTGCCGTGGGAGCACTGGTTTATGGCGTGGTATTACTAGCCACTGGTTTCCGTCCACGCCAGCTAAAGCATGGTTAAGCAGCTTCACTTACGAAACCAAAACAAGCTTAGTAAGAGAATGGATAGTGAATGACGCGGATAGTTGCCATAATTAACCATTAACGAATAAATGAAATCTGAGGGCTAATAATGATAACCAAACGAGTAACCTTGCTACGCTTACCAACTATCCTGACTGCTGGTGTCCTTAGCACTGGACTGCTTTTAAGTGCTTGTAGCGATAACGATAAGACAGCTAACAGTGCCGAAGATACGGCAGCCATCGCTGAAGGCAGTGCTGATGAAAGCATTGATGCTGAAAATAGCGCTGCTAATCAAACGTCAGCAGTGGATGCGAATAGCACAGTTGACAGCAAGCAGATGACTGACAATAGTAAAGATGAAACGGCTATTGATAGTGATAATATTAACCCAGTCACTTCTGCGACCAAGCAAAAAAGCCTCGTAACCAATCCCACCCAAGCTGGTACGCCGGAAGATACTGTCAAGCAAGCACTAGATAGCTTGTATTATGGCGAGGTAAAGGAAGCTGTTAAATATTATAAAGTAGATATGGCAAACTTCGAAGAAGAGCTGGCTAAAACCCAGTATGCCTTTCAGCAAACCGTCGATGGCGTCACTATCACCGATACTCAATACAGTGATGATAAAACCCGTGCCACCATCATTGGGGAGCTGATGCTAAAAGGACAAAGTGCGCCTGCACCGTTGACATATGAGCTGCAAAAAATTGAAGGTCAATGGAAAATCCTAGGATAAGACGCCTTGCTGTCCTCATTTAAAATCACTTTAGCTTAAGTTATTTTAGCTTAAGTCACTCGAACTTGAGCTATCTTATCTTCAATAATTTTATTTGATACCAATCAAAATTTGATATTAATCTGACGACACTGCCTTGCCAAGCATCACAACATCAGCGATAAAGCCTTGCATATCACACACTTTTGGCATATATCCCCATTGCTCAAAACCAAGCTTACGGAACAATCCTAAGCTTGGCTGATTGTGCGCAAAAATAAGCGCGATTACATTATGAATACCTAGGTTTGGCGCTTGTGTCAACATCCAGCATGTCAATAAACTGCCCAATCCTTGACCGTGATAATCCTGATGCAAGTAGATACTAATCTCAGTGCTGATATGATAAGCCGGTCGTGCATATAAATCGCTAAAGCTACCCCAAGCGACGATTGTTGCTGTCTCTGTTTTCGCTGCATTCTGCGTGGTCTTATGCATCGCTTTTACCACATAAATAGGACGCGTCGGACTATTTATATGCTCATCAAACCAATCTGCACGCTCTTCACAAGTCACTGGGGTGAGATTAGCAGTGGCTTGCTTACCTGCAATAGTCTGATTGTAAATCTCCAAAATCTCTGACAAGTCGTCTCTACTTGCACGCTGCACGACAAACTCATCAGTGAGATAGTGTTCTGACAAAACAGCTGGCACAGCATTTAAGGCAGCAACGGGCATAAGGTCTCCGTAATTATTAATTAATAGTCTATGAGTGATAATTGTTGCAAGATGATCCATCTATACAGAGGGTCATTACAAAAGCATGTGGACAAACATCACGGTATTTTAAGATGACAGAGCGGATAGCGCCATACTTTTATTGTCAGTAGACTATAGGATGTTAGTGTGGTCATTTTACTTTATAATGGCTGATTTTAAACACATTGATTTTGGTACGGGTGTGTTTTTTCTTTTTTATCCGGTCTTATCTATCATAGCTGAAAATTTATGAACACCTATTTTCTTGAGCAACTGATTGCCTCGCCAAGTAATTTGACTGCAAATACTAGTCCAGTAGATTTAGCGCCCTGTGTGCTCACTATCGGTAACTTCGATGGTGTCCATCTTGGTCATCAAGCAATGCTTGAACAAGTCCGTGATATTGCGCATGCACAAAATCTTGGTTCTGCTGTCATGATATTTGAGCCACAGCCTCGTGAATTTTTTGCGCCAGCCACCGCGCCTGCTCGCCTCACCAATCTCGCTGAAAAACAAGCTTTGTTAGCAGAATATGGCGTTGAGACCTTGATTGTGGCAGGATTTGATGCAGAGTTTCGCTCTCTATCCGCCCAAGCATTTGCGGATCTTTTAGCCCTGCGCTTAAATGTCAAAGCGTTGGTATTGGGTGATGACTTCAAATTTGGTCATGACCGTACTGGCGACAGTCAGTTTTTGCGGAATTATGGCTTAGATGTGACCAATCTACATACCGTCATCGATAATAGTGGTAAAGCGGCACGTATCAGCTCTACTCGCGTTCGGGACTTACTATTGGCTGGTGATATTGACGCTGCTAATGCGCTACTTGGTCGCGATTATGCGATTACAGGAATGGTCGTTGGTGGTGATAAAATAGGTCGCACCATGGACTTTCCTACTGCGAATATTGACCTACAGCGTTTAAAACCTGCCCTGCATGGTATCTTTGCTGTTGATGTCGTCAGCCTCGACGAGGATGGGCAAGTGATTGCTGATGGCTTATCGGCACTTGCTATAGATGGCAAATCAGGTATCTCAGGATTACGTTCCAACAGCCTCTTTGGGACAGCCAATATCGGCACCAGACCCTCTGTCGATAAACAACATGATTGGCGTTTGGAAGTGCATTTCCCAGAATTAAATGCCGATTTATATGGATTAACTTTACAGGTTCGATTTTTGCATTATTTACATGGTGAACGACATTATGATGGCTTAGAAGCATTAAAAACAGGCATCCATAATGATGTGAAAGCATTAATTGAGTGGCGAGAGCAGCAGCCCAGTTAGATAACTAGTAGGCTTAAATGCGGGCGTCGATATTTGTAATTTATAAAAAACCCACAGTGCTTAGAACATTTGTGGGTTTTTATTTAATAATTCGTTTTTTAATAGTTCTTTTTTCTAAGCATCTGGATGCATACGTACGTTTAAGTCATCGATGACCTCTACCCATTCCGCATCTTTTTCCCATTCTTCTTGTAGAAAAGCACGCTGATTGTCTGTCCAAATGCTCGCTTCTATCAACTTCTCTTCTTTATCCAACTGATTATTTTCAATAAAACTATCAATCGCTGCATCTGAGCTATCAAGTCCCAACTGTGCAAATAATTCATTCATATTGTATTCTGGTTCACCCAACATGGTTTTCTCCTTAAATGGTACGAGTGTCTTTGTGTTTATTATCTAAATTGACACATTTATTGTAGCAAGCTTTATTTTAATAGCTGTTAATCAACGTGTATCTAACGTTATCAATTGTATTTTGATAGGCAGACAAGACACAAAAAAGCCCTCTAATGTAGAGGGCTTTTTTAGATCAATTTCTATATAACAGTTTTATGACATGATGACTTATGGAAGCAGGTGTGCTACTGCATCACGTTCTTCGCTAAGCTCTTGCTCAGTCGCTGCCATTTTCTCTTTAGAGAAATCTGATGACACATCAACGCCATCTACGATAGACCAATCGCCGTTAGTACATGTGCATGGGAATGAGTAGATTAAGCCTTTTGCGATACCGTATTCGCCGTTTGAATAAACGCCCATTGATACCCAATCGTTCTCATCAGTACCCAATGCCCATGTACGTACGTGTGCAATAGCAGCATTGGCAGCAGAAGCGGCAGATGATGCACCGCGTGCTTTAATGATTGCAGCACCGCGTTGTTGTACTTCTGGGATATAAGTCGCTTCGTACCATTCGCGATCAACCAAATCTAATGCAGGCTTACCGTTGACAGTAGCAGCAGTCAGATCAGGATACTGCGTTGATGAATGGTTGCCCCAGATGATCATTTTTTTCACGTCATTTACTGTGCTTTCAGTTTTGCCAGCCAACTGCGCCATGGCACGGTTGTGGTCTAAACGAGTCATCGCAGTAAAGTTGCGTGGATCAAGATCTGGTGCATTACGCTGAGCGATAAGGGCGTTGGTGTTGGCAGGGTTACCGACAACCAATACTTTTACGTCACGGCTTGCAACGTCATTCAATGCTTTACCTTGTGCTGAGAAAATCGCAGCGTTGGCTTCTAGTAAATCTTTACGTTCCATACCTGGACCACGCGGACGTGAACCTACAAGCAGAGCATAGTCAACATCTTTGAATGCAACGGTCGCATCATCAGTCTGCACAATACCTGCTAATAAAGGGAATGCACAATCTTCCAATTCCATGACCACACCCTTTAGGGCGTCAAGTGCTGGAGCGATTTCAAGCAATTGCAAAATAACTGGCTGATCTTTACCTAGCATCTCGCCAGATGCAATACGAAATAACATAGCATAGCTGATATTACCAGCGGCACCAGTGACGGCAACACGTAAAGGCTGTTTCATTGACATTGAATACTCCCTAATTATAGATTAGATAATTCATGATTCTGATTGATGGTTCTAATGGATGACTATCGTTGTAAATAGCGACTTGCCTACTGAATATAGCAGTCATAAACCGAGAGCTAGTGTAGCACTTCGTTCAGCAAATCGTCTAGAGACAATAAGACGTCGACCACCGATTATATTGTTACATTTTATACGGGAGGATTTTTATACCTACTGTAAACCTATACGGATACAGTGCTATAAAGCAATAAAAGGCAGCTGATAACAGCATTGAGAAGCGTTATATATAGTGATATAACACTTAAGATAAACGAATATTATTAGGGCGTGTCCTCAATTCAAACAATAAGCATTTAAATAGGCTAAAAAAACTATTTTCCACCCGAAATGACGAACTTACTGCCACAATTATTCACAACATTATGACATGTGCCAAATTCGCTCCCTTCATAACAAATATGGATATCTGTCAATGTTGATTGACGACGACTGCCCGCTTGGCAAATCAAGTCAATACTGTTTGAGGACATGCCACTGTTAAGCTGGGTCATTTGACTGATAAATCGAGATTTAGAAACCGTATAGCTATTACCTGTATTAAGCTCGTTAGGCAGCTTTAATGCGCCAGCGTAATTGGTAATCTGGCGGAAATAACTACTGGCACTGAGTGGACTACACGCCCCATAACGCTGCCAAGCTTGGCTACGTACTGTCGTATCAGGCATGATACGGTTGACGACTTTTAACTGTAACGGTGTCAGACGTGGCTCACTACCACGTCCGCAGCGCTCACCATATCCCATATCCAGACCTGATACTGTCAACGAATAACCCTCCAAGCATTGACGCATGCGGGCACGTGTCGGCTGTATGCTACACAATGCTGGCGTCATCTCAATCATCAACACCCGCTGTCCGCTCTTAACAGCGCTCGCGGCATGTACCGGCATCATCATAATGCCTTGCAACATCACTAATGCACCGATACTTAGCGTCGTATTTAGTTTATCCATAGATGTATTAGTTATCGAGCTTGATTGGTTTAAATCTGGCGTCAGAGTAGATAGCGAGCGTACCTGCATCTGCTGAATAGATGACTGATGCCGAACTTTGGATAACAGGGACAGATTGAAATATTTTTTGATCATAGGGGCTGAAGGCATCTAGCAATGATAAAAACATGGGCTATCGTTTAGCTCATAGTGTTCGACGTATGAACACTGATAAAACTAAGAATAGAGCTAACAAAAATGTGTGCGTTGATTGATAAGCACGTATAAAAGACACTAATTGATGCAATGGTAGCAAAACATTTTTTTTAATCTATAGCAGAAACGTAAACATAAGCTAATGATAGCATCAATAGTACAAAAATATTGCAACGTTAGCATGTCATCATCAGCGAGGTTGGGCGTCGAATTAGGCATATCGTCAAGACAAAACTAGCTTTGATTGCACGATCAAAAGTGACATAAAAAAACCATTAATGATTGCTCACGAATGGTTTTTTTGGTTTATACATTAGGGCGTGTCTTCATTTCAAAAATGGTGATAAAAATGAGATAAATTGCCGTCAAACAAGGAAAATAGTGCAGATAATATCGGGATATTAACCAGCTATTTGACGATGTTTGGCAAGATTTAGCCATTTTTAGCCCATTTAGAGGACTATCGAGTGAATTGAAGACACGCCCTAGCATTTTAGAGCGCGGCAGGTATCGTGCCCATGCGCTGGCTAATAGGCTGACTACGACCTAATAGACTGCTATAAATGGTGGCATTTTCCATCACGTGTTTAACGTAATTACGGGTTTCAGGAAAGGCAATCGACTCGACGTACTGGTCGGCTGCGAGCGAACCATATACTGGTTGCCAACGCTTGGCATTGTTCGGACCCGCATTATAGCCAGCCGTTGCCAACACAGGTTGACGGTTTAGCTTACCGAAAATATCACCCATATACCATGTGCCGTAACGAATATTGGTATCGCCACTATTGGCACGGCTGGCGCTATAGGTCTCACCTAAGTTACGAGCAATGTATTTTGCCGTGTCAGGCATCACCTGCATCAAACCACTGGCACCAACATTTGAGCGTGCTGATGCAACAAAGCGACTTTCTTGACGCATAATGCCATAAGCCCAAGCAGGATCGATACCAGCAGACTGACTATAACGTACGACTGCATCTTGATGCGGCATCGGATGTGATAACGCTAAGCTGTCTACTCTATCAGTATTATCAACGGCATAAATTGCTCGGTCGAGCCAGCCCATATCATAGGCTTGACGAGCAGCGGCAATAATCAAGTTATCATCACGCTTGTCGCGCGCCTGCTTTACCGCCCAGTTCCATTCACGATTGGCATAGGCACGGCTGGCGTCAGCATTATATAGAGCAAAAGCACGCGCAAAGTTGGCATCTTGCATAACCCGTGCGCGATCAGCGGTACTGACATTTGGTAAGTTATTACCACCTAAACGACTGGCATCAAAACGCTGACCCACTTTATCCTTTGCCATTAAGCCATAATAGTCATTATTTTTTGCCAAGTTTTGATACATTTTTTTAGCAGTATTACGCTTGTTAGCATCGCTTGATTGCTCATAAGCGCGAGCCAGCCAATATTGCCACTGGTCACTTTTTTGGGTTTCAGCCTCCATTTTTGAGATGGCCTCGACCACATCATCCCAGCGGCTAAAGCGAATCGCTGCCATGGCATAATCTTCAGCTTCTTCAAAATTAAAATCTTCGTCTAGGCTATTGCGGAACCAGTCAACCGCCTCAGCATTAAAACCATCATCCGTATTATGATTCATACGTTGCACCCCAAGGATACGATACGCATAGCGACGAGTCGCCGCATTCAACAATTTAACTGAACGCTGATTGTCTTGTTTAACATCAAAATCCAACTGTAATGCAGCTTCACGGTAAGACTTGTCAGCAACACGTCCCATGGCATATAGATATAAGTATTGATTGTTTTGACTGGCAGGCTCTCGACTAAAACGGCTAAAAAAAGCAGACGGATTCAGTTGAATCTCACTCAATGCTGAATAAGCAATAGGCGTTCCTAAACGTGATGACAATGCCATAATGTCACCCGTTTTGCCTTTGCGTAGCATACGCTTGAGCCGCGCCGCGCGATCCTGATTGCTAATCAGCGCGTTATTATTCATCTCCATCGCGAGCTGGTCACACAAGGCTGGCTGCTTTTTGGTCGTCAACCAAACTTCAGACTTGGCTGCCATAGCCCGCATAGTATCGCCGCCATTATTGAACCCAAGCGCCACCGCACAGCGCTCACTGGCATCCGCATTGGTAATCAAATTCGCAACTTGGCGTACTGAGGCGTAATCATTGGAGCCTGCTTTAGTCTCAGCAAAATCCGCCACCAGCTTTTCTGCCATCACCGTATTTGGATATTGACGCACAAACTGTGACACTGCCGCCGAACTTTGCGAATTAAGATCCAAATTCATCCGCCAATAAGTGGGATACATGGCAAACAAACCCCCACTCATCGCTTGCTCATAATTGTATAAAGCACTGACATCACCGCGTTCTGCCGCAATTGCCGCTGCTGTAAATGAGCTCACACCATTGTCTGACTGATAGCCACTGTTTTGTTGATAGCTGCCTTCTTGCTGATAACTGTCCTCTTCACCCCACGTCAGCTCAGCACAAGCCACCTGTGACAATCCTAGCGCACTCATTGCTGTCGCCAAACTTAACGCACTGACTCGTAGCGTCCTTGCTTTCATTCGTTTTGCATCTTCATTTTGCTTAATAGATTCTCTATCCTTGATGCTATGAGCAACCTGCGGCTTTGTCATACTGACTCTCTTTGTAATGTGTCCAAATGATTTGGCTAAATAATATGTTTAGAATAACAATGCCAAAACGGCGTAAATCGCGATTTAATCAATCGCGCTAGTATGGTCGCATTCATCATACTATACTCGTTGCACTTTCAACCATCACCTTTACCTTTTGTTAATAAATACGATAGCACGGTGTAACATAGAAGTGATAGCAAGCCATAATTTTTGCCAAACGCGTTACTAGTAGCAGTAAACAATTGATACTGTTATAAATAATTTATCATGACGACCAACAATTGACCCTGCTAATTTTTCACATTGTCATAGGGTTGTGATAAAATACGCCACCTGTTAATCACCTATCACGCTATATTTTTAGTCAATCATGGACTTATCCTTATGAGTGTTACTGTATTTAATCCCCGCATCGATGACACTGCTGGCGCTGAAACAACCGCTACTGCGCCTGCTGTCACTGCACTCAAAGAATCAAGTTCAGCCCAAGCACCTGTCAAAACAGCGACTAAGAAAGTCTTTGTCACCACACAGGGCTGTCAGATGAACGTCTATGATTCCGGCAAAATGCTGGACGTGCTCGGTGATTCCCACGGTATGGAAGTCACACACGATATCGATGAAGCCGATGTATTGCTGATGAATACTTGCTCTATCCGCGAAAAAGCGCAAGAAAAGGTGTTTTCAGAATTGGGTCGCTGGCGCAAGCTAAAAGAAAAGCGCCCTGATCTCGTCATTGGTGTCGGTGGTTGCGTAGCCTCTCAAGAAGGCGATAACATTCAAAAACGCGCGCCTTATGTCGATATGGTATTTGGCCCGCAGACATTACACCGTTTGCCAGAGCTGTATGATCAATCACATGAGCAGCGTGAAATCGCACCAAAAAATCGCATCGGCACAGTTGACGTATCCTTCCCAAGTATTGAAAAATTCGACTTTTTACCTGAGCCAAGAGTAGAAGGCTTTAAAGCCTTTGTCTCTATTATGGAAGGCTGCTCAAAATATTGCTCATTTTGCGTGGTGCCTTATACCCGCGGTGAAGAATTGTCGCGCCCACTCGACGACGTATTGGCTGAAATTGATAGCTTGGCGGCGCAAGGCGTGCGTGAAATCAATCTATTGGGTCAAAACGTCAACGGCTATCGCGGTGAAAAAGACGACGGCAGCATTTGCCGTTTCGCTGAGCTATTACATTATGTCTCGCATGTCGATGGCGTTGAACGTATTCGCTATACGACCAGCCATCCACTAGAGTTCACCGATGACATCATTGATGCTTATGCACAATTGCCAGAGTTAGTATCACACTTGCATCTACCTGTACAGAGTGGCTCAAACGCGATATTGGCGGCGATGAAACGCAATCACACGATTGATGTCTATATCAATCAGATTAATAAGCTCAAAGCCATTCGTCCTGATATTCACTTATCGAGCGACTTTATTATTGGTTTCCCTGGTGAGACCGATCAAGACTTCCAAGATACGTTGAACTTGGCAAAAGAATTGAATTTCGATCATTCTTACAGCTTTATCTACTCTAAGCGTCCGGGCACGCCAGCCGCTGAGTTGCCAGATGATGTGAGTTTCAAAACTAAAAAAGAGCGCTTAGCAGAATTCCAAAAAGTCATCATTGATTCAACGCTAGCGAAAACGCATGAGATGGTCGGCACCACGACACGTGTCTTGGTGGAACAAGTTGCCAACCGTCATCCTGATTGCTTAATCGGTACGGCAGATAATACCCGTACGGTCATGTTCCCTTATGACGAAGACAAAATGGATGAGATGTTGGGTAAACTCGTGAGCGTACGTATTACTGATTTCGTCAGTCCACACATGGTAAAAGGTGAGCTAATCGAAGTATTGGCGTAACTGTTAAATTATAAGTTTGAGCAAAAATAAAAATAGCCGTTCACTATCAATAGTGAGCGGCTTTTTTATTGATAAAGTGGATTAGTTTTATCAAGCTCTCAAAGAGAGTGCAAACGATACTTAACTTTCTAAATGATTGCTGTAAAGACATATTGAGATATTGACTTTTGAACACAGTAAAAGTGCTATAACACAAAACACTTCATTAAGATCTCGTTAATATATTCCTCATTATCTTTCAATGCCATTGGTTCTAACCCATAAGCTTGAAAACCAAAATTTTTATAGAAATTAATAGCAGGCTTATTATTATCAGCTACAGTAAGTAAAATTTGTTCCACATATTTTTTACTATACTCCATAACTTCCCTAAGCAATTGACTTGCTATGCCTTTTTCTCGGAATTCAGGTTCAATGAATACACTGGATAGATACGCTTTATGAGAAAACTTTATTCCAGTCTCTTGTGTGAAGG
Organism: Psychrobacter sp. TWP2-1-2; assembly: GCF_049896785.1. Taxonomy (NCBI): domain Bacteria; kingdom Pseudomonadati; phylum Pseudomonadota; class Gammaproteobacteria; order Moraxellales; family Moraxellaceae; genus Psychrobacter; species Psychrobacter sp. TWP2-1-2. The sequence goes on from NZ_JAFCVA010000002.1 coordinate 101,307, forward strand.
TGGCTAAACCTATGATTTTATTTTTATGATAGGCGCCAAATACAGTTGAACTTGATAAGCAATTTTCAAAAAAAATTGGAGGTTTTGCTACTTCTGCTACATATGTGGATCCAAAAATTCTTGGAGATTTTTCTAGAGCTGAAAGTCTGATAGTTCTGAAATCGTTAAGCTCATTAACACTTAAAATTTTTATCTCAATATTTAACATACGATCATCTGCCCAATCATAAAATACCTAATAGATCAAACTAAGCTACCTGTCTCAGTGTGCAGGGTGAATTACTTTTGTCAAACTCACGTAGAAAGCGCCGATAAAACGTAACCCACTAGATTCGTTTTTTAAACCATAAAGCTATTTATGACTTCAACCAATAAAGCGGCTGCAATAATGATAAATATGACGCCGCAACCACGATTGAGCCACGCTAAACGATTGCCAACATCGAGCCAACTTGCCAGTTTTGTACCACCCAAGGTATAAACGATTTGCCAAATTGTTTCACTTAAGAATAACCCTATCGTTAATAAAAAATATTGCGGCCATAACGGCGCACTAAAATTGATAAATTTGGGGAAAAAAGCTGCAAAAAATAAGATGGCTTTGGGGTTAGATAGCGATACCCAAACACCTGTACGGAACAAGGTCACATTGCTTGGCGAGATTCTCACCGCTGCGCTTGAGAGCGAACGCGGCTGCGGTGTACCAGCTGTATCTTTACTGCCAGAAATAGAATATTCAGCCGCGACTTCTTCGCTCATTTCACGAGCATCACTCATCAAGCTGCCATCGCCTGCATCGCGCCAAGAGCTAATACCCAGATAGATTAAATAAGCCGCACCCACTGCTTTAATGACTGTCAACAACCAAGGCGACTGGCGACTGATCACATCGAGTCCAAGTAGTGTCGATAGCAGCAAAATAAACAACCCAAGGCTCAGTCCTGCCAGCGTCCACAATGTGCGCTTTACGCCATAGTTCATGCCATACTGAAATGCCAGTAGCATATTGGGACCTGGGGTCGCTGAAATAAAAAACGTACTTGCAAAGAATACTGCAAACAGATGCCAAGACATCGACCAACCCCTACTTTGTTATTTATAAAAATTTATCGTAATAATGCCAAACTGCTAAAAAATAAACACCGCCATAACGACGGTGTCTCTTCTGCTAACTCGTCACTTGCTGATTTAATCCATCAATTGATCGTACAGCTGTCTAATAACTTCTGTAAAAAACCATCACAGCGCTCAATTTCACTCAGCTTAACGTATTCATCAGCTTTATGCGCCTGCTCAATACTACCGGGACCGCAGATGATCGTTGGGATGCCTGCATTGGTAAACTGACCACCCTCAGTCGCATAAGCCACTTTATGACGCTCGTTATCTCCAGTCAGTGCGGCTATTAACGATTGCAATTCAGCACTGTCATTATCAGTCATTGCCGGTACGCTTTCTTCCTGCATCAGCTCAATACCGGTATCGGCAGCACGTGCTTGCATCTGGGCATTTAATTCTGTCACTTTCGCTTGAATCGGTGCAAGAATATCCTCTTGTGTCATATGCGGCAGGTTACGATAGTCAAAGGTAAACTCACATAGATTGGGGACAATATTGGTCGCCGTGCCACCTTTTATCGTGCCTACAGACAATGTCGAATAAGGCACATCGAACAGCGCATCATTATCACTGCGATGACTAATCTCTTCTGCCAACTCATCAACATAACCAATCAAACGACTGGCATAGCTGATAGCATTGACACCTTGGGCGGTCAATGACGAATGCGCAGACTTACCATGGACGCGGCAACGATAAACGGCAATGCCTTTATGTGCCACAACCATCGTCATATTGGTTGGCTCACCGACGATACAATAATCAGGTGTGATACCACGCGCTTTCAAATCTGCCAGTATCAATGGCGCACCCAAACAGCCCACTTCTTCATCGAATGACAATGCTAAATGCAGTGGACGACGTAACTGGCCGCTATTTGATAACTGCACAGCGCGTGGTAATAATGTCAATGCACAAGCGATAAAGCCTTTCATATCACACGCACCGCGTCCATATAGCTTATCGCCACGTATCGTCGCAGTGAATGGATCTGACGTCCAATCTTGACCATCAACTGGTACTACGTCAGTATGACCAGACAGCACCAGACCGTGATTGACTTCATCAGAGTTTTTGCCAGCAGGTACTGTCAAAAATAAATTTGCCTTGGTTTTGGCATCGTTAAAGGTCAAATCTACCATTAAGCCTAACTGCTCACAGTAGGATTCTATATCTTCAATCAAAGCCAGATTAGAATGCCGACTGACCGTATCAAAGGCGATAAGACGCGTCAGCCAATTGATACTATGCGCAGGGTAAGACGTATTTTTGAGCTGATTATTATTGTTCGAAATCATGAAATATCCTTATCACGATATAATACCGATTTTAGAAAGACGGTTAGCGATGTTAAATTTTCCAAGCCTACTAGATGTAGTACTCGCACTCATTTTTCGCTACTGTAATTTCTGGAATGGTAAAAATAGAAAGCGTTAGCGCCTTTGAAATGCGCGATGTTGCAGCGCCTTTACTTCTGCATCTAATCCAGCAATCGGACCTTGTACTGGTATGTTCGGAGCCACTTCTTGAATACTTAATGAATTGATTGGTGATGAGGATTTTACGCCCATCTCCTCCATCCATTCATCCAACTGTTTTGATGAGCTCACATAAACGATACGACCAAGCCCTGCCCACGCATGCGCGGCCGAACACATGGCACAATGCTCGCCTGAGGTATAAACCACAGCGTTAGCGCGCGCCTCCGCTGTCATATTTGCTGCTGCCCATTTAGCAACGGCAATCTCAGGATGATAAGTAGCATCGACAGAATTGGCTCGGTTACGATCTTCATGCAGCACATGACCGTCGCCGTCGACCAATACGCTACCAAATGGCTCATCGCCCGCCTCTAAAGCTTCAGTAGCAAGCTCTACGCAGCGGCGCAAATACATCATATCATTGTCGGTGATCATCATAATCTCCCTTCTATTACCTAAGCGCCATTAATGACTCTTAAAATCTCTCATATCTTTTTAGAAAATACTCGGGTGTGTTCTCATTTTGAAAATGGTGATAAAAATGAGATAAATGGCAGCCAAATCAGAAAAATAGCGCAGATAATATCGGGACATTAACCAGCTATTTGACGTAGTTTTGCAAGATTTAACTATTTTTATCCCATTTAGTCGCTTTCTCTTAGATTAAGGATACGCCCTAGCATGGATGCTAAGTTGGCTTTTACGACAGATTGCTTCTTACGATAGCGTCTTTATTATGAAGGACGGTTTTGATTCATCGCATCAACGACTGGTGGCATTGGCTTTGGTAACTTGCCTTCTGCCTGCAGCTCTTTGGTGGTTTTTGCATCGATAGCCAGTCCAGCAATCAGGGCAATATCTTTGACAGGTTTACGCGTGCGGGTGGCAAAGCTCACTGGCACCATGCGCGCAAACTCATAAATATGCAGATAAGACTCTTCGCCACCTTCAAAGTTTTCGTCATCTTCTAAGCGAATACCACCGATTTTAGCCAAATCAGACAACATCTCATTTTCGTCACCACTTAGACCACAGTCGGTAATCCCAAAACCCGTCATAAAACCATTTGCCCACTGTTTCAATGCCATCACGCGCTCGTACAAATCATGTTCATCATCTGGTACTAATGGCGTGTAAGAATAAGCATCGTCTTTGTCTTTAAGCTGAAAAACCGTGTCTTCCGCTTCTTCTGTTAACAGTGTCAATGCCTCATCAGGTAAAGGCGCAAAACTGAGCTCCTCAAATACCTTAGCCCATACTTGCTCATCAGGCGCATTACAAGCAGTCATAAGCCCTGTCATCAAGCCGTGCACCTCGCTGATAGATACGTCAGTCCAGTCATCAAAAGCAGTCAGCCATGTATTCCAGCCAGATATATTGTCATTCATAATAGAGGTCCTAGTGATTGATTATTGCTTAAAAAATAAAAACAGACGGATAAAATAGGTTTGAGACATCGCTTGATATTATCAATCAAACCATGGCTAATAAAAATAAACAAACAACGCCTAATATAGGTAATTACTTTGTTGATATAGATATTATGCGGTCACCTATGGCATTATTAAACGCAGAGAACAAAATTCATTCACGCTTACTTGTTAAGGATAAAAACTGACTATGTATGATCAACTTAGAATATTAGAAAAAATGATACTCGACATAAAAAAACAGTATCAGCTTGTCAGTGCTGAACTTAGCAGCCTCAAACAGCATCCTGTTAGCGACCCTCAAGAGCTTGCAACATTAACGACCAAGCTCAACACTAGTCATAGCGAACGCGACGGTGCCAAAAAACAATTGAACGATCTCGACAAGCGCTACCAAAGCTTGGCTGAAGCGCATCATATGATAGGCGAAGAGCAAGATAAATTGCAAAAACAGGTCAGCCAATTGCAACAACAAAACAGCCAGTTACAGCAACAAAATAATGAATTAAAGCAGCAATATAGCGATATTAAACAGCAAAACAGTGAGCTGCAGAAAAAGAATCAATTGGCAGCAGAGCGTACACAAGTTGTATTAAAACGCTTAACCCACATCGATCAAGTAGAAGGCTGATCAGTGATGGTAATAAACGATGACCGATCATCACTACTTGCTAATGAAACCGACAAAATCAAAACGGTAATATTTTATATTACTCATTTTACTGACCAGACATTGTAGGATTTATCATGACCGATGACCATAAAAACTCTATAGAAGAAAAGCCACAAAATGGCCAACAGCAGAATATTTCTTCTAAACCACAACCAGTCGCTGCAACTGGTTCAAATACGTCGAGTGCTACTGTGAAAACCACTATCCCTGAACCACAAATCAAAAAGGTTGATATTGCAATTGCGGGTGTCACCTATCCTATTTATTGCCCAGTACACGAACAAGAAGAGCTGCTCTCAGCTGTCTCGTATATCAATAACCATGCACTAGATCTCAAACGAGATGCGCCAAGCCTCAGTCAAGAAAGTATCTTGGTACTGTGCTGCTTGAATTTGTATGAAAAAATACACACCAATCAAAGAAGCGATGAAGATCGACTACAGCAAGACAAACAATCTGAAGCGCTATTAAATAAAATTATGAAAGACGCACAGTCTGTTTTATAAGCGCATATTACGCGACGAAACAATAAGCGCTTCGCTCTGATGAGCCAAGCGCTTTTTTATGCCCAAGCCATAATCTAATTATTTATACGTCAGGGTTATAAACCTTACCTGCATGAAAATCTGCTTGATGCTCATAATTGCAAAAAAACAATGCTTGGTTTTCGCCAATAGCACTCTCACTATTTGCAGCCAAGTTGGGCTTGGTTTCAAGGACGCCTCGGTATTCAGCCAAGCTGTTGCCACAAAAATTGCACTGACGCGGTGTAATCACATCCCCTTTTTTTGGCATCATGCTTTTGGGCGCACGCGGGTACATAAATTTATAAAACCCCCACATTACTATCCAAATAACGATGATGATAATGATAACAGCAAACATGGCAGTGCTCCTTTGAATATGAGTAAGCGCTATGAATGATAAAAGCCGCTTGGCGGATTATTCAATACGTCTGAACAGTATAACTTAACCAGCAATACTGACGATATAGTCAGAGCATTTTTAAACCGCTACGGTGTTACCCGCCCTAGATGTACTCAGTGTACTATCTGCGGTCGGTCGCCTTGTAGCGATTCTAAAACTCCTTGACTATAGTGCTATGCTTTAGCGAGTTAATTGTCCATCCATTTATCATGGTAATTTATCAATAAATGCCATGATACGGTGTAAAAAACTGGCCATAGCGGGCCAGTTTTTGTATTAAACAGAAAATAAAGTGAGCGATCTATATTAGTGAAACTATAGCTGCAACTCACTGATATCAGCGACGGTTAAAAACAATGCGCGTACTTGCTTAAGCAGCGCTAAGCGGTTGTTTTTAAGGGCGGCGTCTTCACTGTTGACCATCACATTATCAAAGAATTGCGTCAGCGGCTTATCTAAGCTGGCAAGCGTTTGCAACACTTGTGTGTAATCCGCTTGTTCTAGCATCGGTTTAACCGCCGTCTGCGCTTGCAGCACACTTGCATATAAGCTTTGCTCCGCAGGCTCAGACAATAGCGCTTCATCGACAGTATCAGCGACACTCACTTCTGATTTGGCCAATATATTGGCGACACGCTTGTTTGAATCAGCAAGCATTGAAGCTTGTGACAATTCGCTAAAGTCTTGTACCGCGCGAATACGCTGATCAAAATCGAGCGGCATATGCGGGTTAATCGCTTGCACTGCCTGAATGGTATCGACGCTCACGCCCTGCTCGGTATACATCGCACGATAGCGCGAGTTTAAGAATGCCATGACCTGAGTAAACGTATCGCCCATTTTTTCAATCTTGCTGCCTTCAGCGTCACTATAGCCTTTGATCGCTTGTTCAACGAGCGCTACCAAATTAATTGGCAATTGCTTTTCGATCAAAATACGCAAGATACCGATGGCTGAGCGACGTAGACTGAACGGATCTTTTGAACCCGTCGGTGCTTGGTCAATGGCAAAAATACCAACAAGCGTATCTAAACGGTCAGCTAATGCTAAGCAAATACCAATTGGCGTCTGTGGTAATACATCACCGCTGAACTTAGGTAAATATTGCTCTTCTAAACTTGCCGCGACTGCTTCAGGCTCATTATTCAAACGCGCATAATAAGTGCCTGCAATGCCTTGTAATTCAGGATATTCACCTACGAGCGAGCTAGCTAAATCTGCTTTGGATAAAATACCCGCACGCACCGTTTCATCGATATCAATCTGCTGACCTTGCTGTTGCATCAAGGCGGCAATAAAGGCGGCAAGCTTGGCAATACGCTCAGATTTTTCCCAAATCGTACCCAGCTTGTCTTGGAAAACGCGAGTTTTGAGGCTTTCTGTCAACGCAAACAATGGCTGCTTCTGGTCTTGCAAGAAGAAAAACTCGGCATCGGCTAAACGCGGACGTACGACTTTCTCATTACCTTCGATAATTTGATTGGGATCTTTTGACTCAATGTTGGTAATAAAAATAAAGTAAGGCTGCAACTTGCCTGCTTTATCAGTTAAGCAAAAATACTTCTGATCCGCTTGCATGGTAGAAATAAGCGCTTCTTGCGGTACCTGTAAAAAACGTGGCTCAAAGCTTGCTCGCAGTGCAATCGGAAAATCAACCAATGCGGTGACTTCATCCAACAAATCTTGCGGCACGATAGCATCAGCATTGACCTCATCTGCTAGTGCTTTGACTTGGTTTTTGATCAGCATTTGACGCTTATCAAAATCAGCCACGACTTTTAAACCGCCTAGTAATTCTTCGTAGTCATTGGCGTGCGCAATCTCATGATAGTTAGGACTATGGAAGCGGTGGCCACGAGTTTGCGTGCCTGTTTGATGGCCTTGGATAGTCGCATCAATGACAGTACTATCTTGCATCAATACCGCCCACTGGACTGGACGCACAAATTCATTGCGGCTGGCACCTGAACGCATACGCTTAGCAATCGGTAGATTGTCTAGTGCAGTCTGAAAAATGGTAGCTAACAGTTCAGTAGTTGCTTGACCATGAATGACTTGCTCATAACCAACATAATTACCTTTGTCGGTGTTAATCGTTATCAGCTCACTGGCTTCAATGCCTAAACCCTTGGCAAAACCCATCGCTGCACGTGTTGGATTACCTTCCGCATCAAAGGCAGCTTTAATCGCAGGACCGCGCTTTTGCTCGCTACGATCCGGCTGCTTATCGCTAATGCCCTGAATTTGAAGCGCTAAACGACGCGGGGCAGCAAAGGCTTTGATACTATCGAAGCTAATTTCTGCTTCATTCAATTGTTCAGTGACACTCGCTTGTAGCGCATCACGTAGAGGTTTTAGGCTTTTTGGAGGTAGCTCTTCACACCCCAGTTCAAATAGAATAGTACTCATGGGATGCTCCTATTTATTGTTATTAGTAGATTGGTTGTTATCAATAGCTTGATTGATTTCTGTATTCTCAGCGGCTTCTTCTTTTGGCAAATACTTATCGAGCGCCGCTTGACGATGTGCCTCATCCGCTAATGGAAAGCCTAACTTAGCGCGTGCTTCAACGTAACCAATGGCAACCTTACGGGCAAGCGTACGCACACGTAGGATAAAACGCTGACGTTCGGTCACTGAAATCGCACCACGAGCATCGAGTAAATTAAAAGCATGTGAGGCTTTTAGTACCATCTCATAGGCAGGTAATGGCAAACCTTCGGCAACCAACTTATCTGCTTGCTGCTCATAAAAGTCAAACATCTCGCCCATCATTGGCACATCAGCGTGCTCAAAGTTATAAGTCGACTGCTCAACTTCGTTTTGATGGAAGACATCGCCATAAGTGACGCGACCAAACTCACCATCTGCCCAGACCAAATCGTAAACGCTGTCAACACCCTGCACATACATTGCCAAGCGCTCAAGTCCATAAGTGATTTCACCAGTCACCGGGAAGCACTCAAGACCGCCTACTTGCTGGAAATACGTAAACTGCGTCACTTCCATGCCGTTGAGCCAAATCTCCCAGCCTAGTCCCCACGCACCCAGCGTTGGCGACTCCCAGTTATCTTCAACGAAACGCACATCGTGCACTAATGGATCGATACCAATGGCTCTTAGCGAGTCCAAATACAGCTCTTGGATATTGGGTGGATTTGGCTTTAGCACCACTTGAAACTGATAGTAATGCTGCAAACGGTTGGGGTTGTCACCGTAGCGACCATCAGTTGGACGACGTGATGGCTGCACATAAGCAGCATTCCAACGCTCAGGACCTAACGAGCGTAAAAATGTCGCGGTGTGAAAAGTACCCGCGCCGACTTCCATATCATAAGGCTGCAAAATAACGCAGCCCTTATCTGCCCAATAATTCTGTAGGGTTAGGATTAAATCCTGAAACGTCATCGGTTGAGGGTCTGTATTTTCTATCATCGGAGTTGTCGCTTGGGATGTCATAGTTTGGGTTTTCATAGTAAAGCCACTGTGGAATGGATATTTATAAATAAAGTTTTGATAGCACTCATATAGCCTATTCGGCAACGACTCTATTTGCCTGCTCACCTTACTAAAAATTGACTGTTTTATCTATATTTACATCAATTAAATTTATGCTGCAGACCTAAACGAGTCGTTATAAGGCTCATTTATAATCAAACTGCTGCAATATAGGAGGCACAAAAGTAGCAGATAAAAAAATACCCAAATGCGCGAGCATCTGGGCAGGAGGAAAGGTATGTCTTTGGTATCCTGATGAGTCAGGCTTTTTGTTTTTTAGTCGAACTGCTATTCTCTTTTTTTGGTAAAAATCTATCTGAGCTAATCTCGATAGTGATGCTATCAAAACGATAATATTAAAATAGTACTGCTATTAAGCTATTAAAAAGATACGAGCAAATATAAAAAAATCTTATTGGTAAGACGCACTAGTCGCTTTTGGCATGATTATCCATAAAATTATATAAATTAAGATGCCAGGTACTGCTGCACTCAAGGATGAGATAATCACGAATAATACTCTCACCCAAGTCGGTGACCAGCCAACGTATTCGGCAATGCCGCCCATCACACCTGCTATCATGCGATTGTTCTGTGAGCGATGTAGTTTTGCTAGTTTAGCCAAATCAAATACCTCTCTATCATTTCTATTGTTATTTGAAATTCTGCTTTTTTTCTTCTGTTTTTATGCTTTTTTCCGATTGTAGTTAGGAAGCTGCTTAGCCTTCTTAACTTATGGATAAGTATAGCAACTATTTAATATTTATCTGTTGAACGTATAGACGTACTTTGTGAGTTTATGCTAAGCAAGCTTGCCCTAATCTGTCATAAAACCTCATAAACTGCTGATTTTAAATAGTTATTTCAAAATGTTTCAAGATTAGCTTTATTGCTGCCATATTACACATGTTGTTACAAATCCAATATTTAGCCATTTTCAGCACATAGATATTGTGTAGATGGACCTTCAGAAATGGTGAGATACTCAAACACTTACAGTTAAATTAATAACTTGGTCATATTTTTATCAGAAAAAAGTCGTATAAAGTCGTATAAAAAGATACCCCTTTACAATAACCTACCTGTAAATCGCCTTAAACCTTTATAACATGCTGGTAAATAACAGATATTCCAGCAGTCTATCTATAAAATTAGTGTGATGAAGCATGACTAAAAATTAAGGAAAGCTATGTACGAGTCAGGATTGATGATTGGACATTTTGAGCCACTACATTTAGGTCAAATGCGCAGTATATTGGCTGCGGCAGGACAAGTGAAAACCTTGCATATTATCATTATGGCGCATCCAGCACCGCATCCAGACTTTGAGATTACTTTGCAAGACAAAGCACGTTGGCTACAGATGGCGTGTGCTGATTTGCCATTTATCCAGATTCATACCACTCATGAGATTGAGCTGCCGCTACATGATAGCTTCGTTGATGTGACAATCGACATTCCTACCAGCAATGCCAAACTACAACGTTTGACGACAGCGCTCGACTTACCAGCAGATACAGTCTTGTTTGTCGCAGAAAACCACCCATTGGCGCAGAGTGATGTCTATGAGCGATTATCGATGCCAGTCGTCACGACCCCGTTACAGCCTGAGTTTGATTCTTATGCCATCGCTCGTAACCCAGTCGCGCATTGGTCAGCTATTCATCCCCAAGCGCGCGGCGACTATACCAAAACGGTGGCGATTGTTGGCGGTGAAAGTTCGGGTAAGACCACATTGGTACATAAACTGGCCAATTATTATGGCGCCAGCTTTGCTTTAGAGATGGGACGCTTATATGTCGGCACAGATTTGGGCGGTAGTGAAGTCGGTCTACAATACAATGACTATGGTCCGATTGCCCTTCAGCATGCTCAAGCTATAAGAGATGCGGCGGCTAATGCGACCGCTCCTGTCACCATCGTTGATACCGATTTTGTGACCACTCAAGCATTTTGTGAAGAATATGAAGGTCGCAGCCATCCTTTTGTGGCGGCTTGTATCGATGAGTTTCGCTTGGATCATACCATTATGCTGGATAACAATACGCCGTGGATTGATGATGGCATGCGCTCATTGGGCACGCCTGAGGCGCGTGGACGCTTTGAGCGACGTCTCGTCGATATTTTTGCTCGTCATGATATCAAACCGCACATGGTTGATCAGCCAGATTACGATGCGCGCTATCAGCAAGCGCTGCTGCTTATCGATCAGTATGTTTATGGCAGATAGAGGAGATGGTAAAAATAGCGATAATACAAAAATAATATGATACTAAAAAATAAAATAAGAACTCATTGTAGTTTTAATACTTTAAGGAAAAAGGCTTTATGCGTATTCAGCTATTAGATAATATTACTGGAAAGTGGGCGATGCAATGGATTGTCACTTGGTTCATTTGCGGGGTGATAGCCTTATCCGCAGGTTTTTGGCTCACGACAGAACACACCACACTTGATATGTTTTATTTGGGCGTGTCTTTCGTTGGTTTGGTCTGTGTGGTTTCGCTATCATTTCGCAAAAACGTCATGGGCAACGGGTTGGGAATGGCAGCGACTGCGGGAGAAATCGTCGTGCAGGCGACGTCTGGTGCAGTCGGTTTGATGCTCGCGCCGCTCTTTAACTTTTTCACCCATGTCTACGGTATTTTTTATTGGTCAAAACATACCGATCCTGATGGCGACATGATACCAAAGGCGGCGAGCAAAGCGGTTTGGTTGATTACCGCCGCCTTTATTATTATTGGTCTCGCACTTTTTCCCACGGTAAATAATTTACTAGCCAGCTATGGCTATGCAGTGGTTGAAGATGATAATAGTAAATTCCTAGGATTTATCTCCTTCTTTTGGATCAACGTCATTGCTTTTGTCCTCTCCATTACTGCACAAGCCGCAATGATTTTGCGCTATTCATTTAACTGGTGGTTATGGATTATCGTTAACTTTGTCTGGCTCATCGTCAATCTAATGTCGGGCAATTACATTTTTGCCATTCAAACCATGATATATCAAATAAACGCTTTTATTGGTTTGTATGAATGGCAGCGCAGTGAACAAGGTTAACGGTTATCTTGTATGGTCATAAGCGCTGATATCTCAAAAGAATAAAACCAAAGAGCTCGCAGATATTGGCAAATATGTTGATAACGCTATAGGTTTTGACTGTGGCGTCTATCAGATAATGTGGTGGACTGGCTCAATTAGTGCTACAACTGATAGGAGAGATTTTTCAATTCATCTACTAACATGGAGGTTAGTATGTCTCGTACTCAGCAAAAGCGCCTGTCTAAACGCACACTTGAGCAATGGCTTAGTGAATATTCTGTCAGTCATCAAAACCTAGTCAATAAAAAAATCCATTGGCTATGCGTTCCCACGATATTTGTCAGCCTGTTAGGCATGGGCATGTCGCTATCAGTTTGGTTTACCTTGGTACTTAGCGCGTTGGTATTGTTGTTTTATATGCGTCTATCCACGCCGTTATTCTTGGCGATGGGGATGTTTATTCTTATCTGTTTGTCAGTAATGGCATTATTACCATGGGGCTTTAAGGTTTGGGCAGCTGTTTTTGTGGTTGCTTGGATTGGACAGTTCATCGGTCATAAAATTGAAGGTAAAAAACCCTCGTTTTTTGAAGACTTACAATTTTTATTAATTGGTCCAGCATGGGTAGCTAATAGCTTGATAGGTCGTAACAAAAGCCAAGCCTAACCATTTATCCTTGATAGTATATTTAAGCTTAGTATCTTTAAGCTCAGTACCGTTAGAATTAGCACCTAAAAAACCACTATCTAAAACTGATATTTTGACTCAAAAAAGCACCGCTCAACAATCCGTTAAGTGGTGCTTTGTATATTAAGCTAGCAAAGAACAAGTTATAAAAAATAAGCTATCAAAAAAATTTATTGACTGTAATTAACTACTCTAACTTTCAGGACAATAACACTGTAAATATAGCGTCAAATAGCCACAGCAGAACCGTTTACTTCAAAATAGAACCATTCATTTTAGAATAGAGCCAACAGCATAAATTCAATCTATTCGCCCGATAGTTAATACGCGACAAGCCTCTAGCCTCTACGCAGTGTACTATATAAATTCTTCATTACGCGCCATCACCGATAGATACAGCACTGCTGTCCCGTCCTAAACGTTGAGTTGGATTTTTCTGATCGACACATTGACTTGATCGAAGAAGGGTATGAGCTGGTCGAGTATTAAGAGCTGCAAGATTCCAGCGACCAAGCAAAACGGATGGCGCTGACTCGTTATTCGCTCTGTACCAGTCCCGATTATCTGAGCAGAATGGGATTACTTGAGACGCTAGCAGATTTGAGAAATCATGAGTTTTTACAATATGGTCTGGGCAAAAGAAGCAACCTATAGCTGACCGATGAAGAAGACAGAAAGCATAAGCACACTATTTATGCCAAAATTAATACCGCTAATGCTGAGTTTTTGGTAGATATGGCCGTCAAAGGTCAAGGCATTACCTTTATACAAGGTCGATATCTGAATACAGTGTCGATATTTGCTCACGCAAATAATATCACATGTCTATCACAGTCAAATTATCGCTTATAGCCCTACCGAATCCAGCAATCTTGGTTACTTGTGCGCCTTACTCAGTGATAGCAGAAATGACACCAATCAGTTTTTTGGTTTTATATCTTGCTTCTGCTAGTGCCATCTTATTCTGCGCTACCACAGTCAATACACAAGGTTTACCGATATAGTCAGTTTTGACAAATAGCATATTTCCAGCAGTGGCTTCGACGATAGTGATGTCGCACTTGCCCTGCTTCATTTGACTCGCGGATGAATCGCTCAGCGCTGATAGCGTACTACTCATCGCTGCAAACTTGTCCGTTTGATTGCTCAATTCACTGATCGAAAAGCAACTAATGGGAAAGCCATCTGTGGTGCATAAGCTAACCAATATGACTTCTCTATTGGCATCACACAATGCTTTCATGTGGCTTAATAACGCTATTTTTGCTGGTGATTTTTCGTCTAATTTTTCTTTTAACATAGTCATATCTGGCATTAGTCTTGATTGTTAAGGGTATTAAATAATGACAACAGAGACACGGCGGACTCTCTATTTCTAGGATCTGTATGGAGCACGGGTGCCACCACGTTATGCTGCATCAACATCACTCTTATTTCTTGTCCCAGTGCTGAAAGGCTATCTTTGTCAGCATCCTCGCAATGAGTGATACCAATGATACACGTGGTCTGATTTTTTTCTGGTGCAAAAAAGTGTAATAGCTTATCTAAATTGGCATAATCGGGTATCTCGTCATATCTAATCAAAATGAGCAATCCCCATAGCGACTGATTGACAAACTCCCATAAAAAAGAAAACCGCTCTTGACCTGGCACACCGTAAATACCTAGCGCCATATCGTCAGACAGAGTGATGCGCCCATAATCGATACCGACCGTCGTGTACTCTTTACCGATATCGATACTAGATTTTGCTTCTGTTTCGATGGGGCTTATCTCGCTTAGGGTTTTGACCAACCGAGTTTTTCCAGCACCTACTTCACCAATGATTGCTAGCTTCTGATAATTCAATTTTTTACCTCATTCCTAAGAATTTTTTGATCGCACCATAAAATTTATTAGGCTTTTTCTCATTTACGGTTTGCTCATGTATCGGTGCTGCCTCTGTGACACTCAATAAACCTAAACGATCAAACTCTCTGATAATCTGTGTGACTTGATGATGGCTGCCAAAATCACCACTATCCGCTAGTGCATTAAACGAATAAGGCTTTTTAGTCAATTTGATACACAGGTTCATCATCATTTGCGGCTGGCTTTCATTGTTGAGATCAGGCCATGCCAGCAATCTTAAATCCTTACCTTCATAATACTTTTCAGGCACCGTATCAGAGTTTTTTATATCAATAAACGGTTGAATACGTCTTTATTGAGACTCATTAAAGCTGTTTAACACAGCGCTATTATTCTCAATGAACGCATTAAAAAAGTTGCCTTGATCCACAAAATCAAACACGCTCACAGCCCAATTATTAAAGCTGCGTTTGATCACGCGCACATCCAAAAACACCCAAAGATCTTCATGTCTAGGATCAGAAGCTATCTTACTCATTAACTTGTCTACTTCAAGATAGGGGCCTTCTAGCACTTGCAGATACTGACCGTCACGGTAAGAGATGATACCCGTAATTTGCGATTTTGGATTATGCTTACGAGAGACGCTAACGATGTCTGATAACCCAGTAGGCATTCGAATAGTACGATCACTGATTGGCACTCTACTGACGTATGCAATACACTTCATTTTGCCACCACTTGATAAAACGGCTCACGCTCGTTAAGTTATTCCTACTGCTTATAAAATAATAATTCGCTATGTACAGTACGTACATAACGAATTTGACCTTGTTGCCAGTCTTGTCTTATTTAAGGCGCGATAAGCAACAAGGAGAGTTTGATAAATCACTCATTTGTTGAACACGACCAACCGAGTTATACCTCTAGTTTATTTTCTACCGCTTGTACCTTACGGCGGACTAATGCAAGATTGGCTTTTGATTTATCAAGCACCAAATAAATAAACAAGTCTTCATGCTTGGCTGTAGGACGAATGATGTGCAGTTGAGACTCCAAGGTGATCAACATATCTTCGATTTCACCTTTGATATCTAATGATTTCATCGTTGCTACTTTCGCCTTTACCACTTGCGAGTTACCTGCTGCTGCAAGTTCTAAGTCAACGCCGCCGCCAGCCATACCAAGTACCATGCCTGACATATAGTCGACGATACAGCCACCCATTGCACCATCAAGATTCATTAATTCTTGTAATGACTCATCGATATTTGACATACTTTTTCCTGTTTATCTGATTGTATTTACATGAAGTCATTCCATCACAGAAATGCCTTCGTAGTTTCAAGGTATGAAGCTAAATTCAGCTTATTATTTACTCTTTGTATTATTAGTATATCTTAACTTACAATCAAAACTTATAAGATAATTATAACAATAAAATATCAATAACTAAGTATGTTTTTTGGTAAAAACGATATAGTCTATTTATAAACAAAGTCTACATACCGTAGCGGTGGTCATTATATTCCATATATTAGACTCGATGACGCTTGCCCCTAACCACTCATGAACAAAAAACGACCGTTGAGTAGGAAAAAATAAAAACATCGAATAGTCATGCGGATTTAAAGTTTAAAACCCCCACTCTTGACACTAAAATGCCATTGATCGTTGAATCACTCCAAGCAAACCACTAAGGAAAAACGATGTTTGATTTACTTATAAAAAATGCCCAATTACCAAATCATAAAAACTTGGTCAATATCAGTATAAACGGCGCTTATATCGAGAGTATTGACGACGTTCCAAAAAAAACTGAACATGATGATGCGCCAAGAGCAATTTACGATGCTAAAGGTTATTTTGTCTGTGCAGGATTCTATGAGAGCCACATTCACCTTGATAAAGCCTGCATCCTTGATCGCTGTACTATAGAGCAAGGTGATTTAAACGAGGCTGTTGAAGAAACAGGTAAGGCTAAAAAGGATTTTACGGAAATAGATGTGTTTAATCGTGCTTCACGAGTGATTGAGATGGCGATTAAAAAAGGAACCGTTGGTCTGCGCACTTTTGTTGAAACAGATTCAAAAACAGAGATGCGTGCCTTCAATGCCATCAAAAAAGCCCGCGACACCTATGCATTTGCCATCGATATAGAGATTTGCGCCTTTGCACAATCAGGATTGACCAATGACCTGCATACTCATGAGCTACTAAAACTGGCATTGTCACAAGGCGCTGATTTGGTTGGTGGTTGCCCATACAAAGATGAGAATCCTCACAAGCATATTGAAATGGTGTTTGACTTGGCTGAGCAGTTTGACGTCGATGTTGATTTTCATTTAGATTTTGATCTGGATCCACAAGGCTCGAGCATTCCAAAATTGGTTGAAGAAACCATCAGGCGCCATTATCAAGGTCGCGTGTCTATTGGTCATGTGACTAAACTGTCGGCGATGGACAAAGACAAACGTATGGAAATGGCTGCATTACTGAAATTCGCTGACATTACCTTGACGGTGTTACCAGCCACCGATATATTTTTGAATGGGCGTGATTATGATGCGCTCATTCCTAGAGGCATGGTCAACGCCAATGAGCTATTAGCAATGGGCATCAATACGACTATTTCTAGCAATAATATTTTAAATGCTTTCACGCCTTACGGTGATGCCTCACTGATTAGAATGGCAAATATGTATGCCAATATCACTCAATTAGCAAAAGATGAGCAGATAGCGGAGGTATTCGATATGATTAGCAAAAATGCAGCGAAGCTTTTGTCACGGCAAACGGAGATTAAAGTAGGAGCACCGGCTACCCTAGTCATATTAGAAGCGAAAGACGCGGTAGAAGCGATTAGAATCAATTCACAAGCCATCGCAGGCTTTAAAAATGGCAAGCAAACCTTTTGCAATGAGGTCGCTCATATTTGCTTTTAATAACTTGAGTTACTTGAATACTCTTTAATTGAGCACATTCAGTCAACTGAAAGATACAGCCTATCAATGCGCCAGCATCTTTATCATAAAACATAGGTCTAAAACGATAAAAGCGTCACCCAACTATACATTGGATGACGCTTTTCATAACGGCTTTTTTACTATTTACTATAGCTTTAACATCATGGTTTAAATACTTTCATATGCAGATAAACTTAGTCTAAGGTCTGCACACCGCCGCCATTCACAAATATGGTTTGACCACTGACCCACTCAGATAGTGGTGCGGCAAAATACAGCATAGCACCAGCGATATCATCGGCTTCACCCAAACGTTGAATCGGCGTATGCTCTAGCATTTTCTTTTCGATTTCTGGTGTTAGTACAGTTTTTAACGCATCAGTACGCGTGGCACCAGGGCCAACCGCATTGACACGTACCTCAGGGCCAAAATCATGTGCCAAGTTCGCCACCATATGATTGACAGCCGCTTTTGATCCTGCATAACCACTCATGTTCGGGCTTTTATTGATACTCGACATCGAAGTGGTAAATACAATCGAGCCATAACCCGACGCTTTCATGTGTGGCACGCATAACTGCGACAAGCGCCAGCCACTAAAAACATTCAACTCAAAGTCACGGCGAATATCATCGACCGATGCTGTGGCTGGGTTTTCACGACCACCGCCGCCGCCACCAGCATTATTGATTAAAATATTGACAGTGCCAAATTCAGCGACGACCTTATCTACCATAGCGACCAAATCTTCATCTTTTAAGATATTACATTCGACTGCCAAGCCTCTGACACCATACACTTCGATATCCTTGACCGCAGCCTTTGCATCTTCTAGTTTTAAATCAGCGATAGCGATATTTGCCCCAGCTTGTGCTAGACGTAACGCCGTTGCTTTACCAATACCATTTGCACCACCTGTCACAATTGCGGTTTTTCCTGACAGATCAAATAATTCATTAAATGCTCTATGTTTGAATTCTTGCATAATTATTCCTTATTATCATCATGGTCTATAGATGGATTATTTGTTGTTATATTCGTTTAAACGATCTATATAATTATGCGTGATTAAACTGAGGCTAATGTGTCAAATTGACCACCTTTTGTAACTTAGTTTTGGCGCTGCAACTTTTAGTAATCTATGTCGTGAATTCCGTCGATAGTAACTTGGCATGTCATCGAAATGTTCTTAAGAAATAATGACAATCCTTAAAATCAGGACAAAAAAAAGCCTCACAATAAAGTGAGGCTTTGATGCTTTTTCAAGCCATATTTGGAGCGGGAAAAGAGATTCGAACTCTCGACCCCAACCTTGGCAAGGTTATGCTCTACCACTGAGCTATTCCCGCTGATTATCGAATTGTAGTGTTGTTAACAACAACTCCGTCTCGATAGGCTGGCTATTCTATCAGATATTCTAACCCTGTCAACCTCATTTTTAACGTTTATTTCCAATATTATGTCTTTAACTCGCTATTTATTGATGTAATTATCATAAATAATTGATTTAGAAATAATTATTTATTTTAAATAATATCAATTATTTTTCACAATAATGTTAAAAATCTAAAGCTCTGTCCTTGTAGGTAGTATCTCATTACCTATGAGACTATTTTTTGACTGAGATTTATGCCGCCTATCAAGTTTATAGACGTTAATAGCGAAAAATAGATTTGTTGGTGTCAACGTCCCTCTCACTTACAATCCTACGCTGTATTGTTACTTTTCCTGCATTGGTTTTGCCTTAGTAACATTATTATACTTATGCCTAATGACAGTTCGGGTAAAATTTTACTGTTGAGGTCACGTAGCAAGCATAGGTAGAACATTAATAAAAAATTGCCTTACTTGCTGCTTTGACTCTTTATTCCACAAAAAATTTAATTCGAGTCATTTGAACGATAATTGTTTCAACGATAGTCGCTTTGCTATTAATAGCCGCTTTGATAACAGCCGCTTTGTTATTAACCGCCACTTTGTTCTATTTTACTTTTTATCATTTACAGCGAGGATGTTTATTATGAAAAAATTACTGACCAGCACCGTGATGGCCGCTTCATTGTCGGCACTAGCCCTGACAGGCTGTACTAGCACCACCAGTACTGGGGCCGTTGGCGTTGACCGTCAGCAGCTATTACTGGTTTCTAGTGAGCAAGTTTTGCAGCTGTCTGCACAGAGTTATGCCAAAACGTTGCAAGAAGCAAAAGCGCGCGGCGTACTAGATACCAATAAAGCTCAGCTTAATCGCTTAAAGAACATCGCTAATCGTTTGGTCGGTCAGGTCGGCGTCTACCGTCCAGATGCGGCGAAATGGCAATGGGAAGTTCATACGATCAAATCTAATGAGCTGAATGCCTTTGTGGTGCCGGGTGGCAAAATCATGTTTTACTCGGGTATCATTGACCGCCTGAATCTCACCGATGACGAGATTGCGGCTATTATGGGTCATGAGATGTCACATGCGCTGCGTGAGCACTCACGTGAGCGCCTATCGCGTCAGTATGCGACGCAGACTGGTATCGGCGTGGCTGCTAGCATCTTTGGACTGTCACAAGGTCAAGCTGAACTAGCAAACGTTGCTGGGGATTTGGGGCTGAGCCGTCCACACAGTCGCACACAAGAAGCTGAAGCCGATCAGATTGGTCTAGAGTTAATGGCACGTGCTGGCTATAATCCGCAAGCAGCGGTTACCTTATGGCAGAAAATGCAAAGCGCAAGCCAAGGTGAGCCACCGCAGTTCTTAAGCACTCACCCGACCAGCAGCAATCGTATTGCTCAATTGCAATCGTTAATGCCTAAAGTGATGCCGCTTTATCAAAAAGCGCGCCGCTAACGAGATTGTTAGATTTCATGCTTTGAGTAAATGGCTATTACTTATAATAATTGTTACTTATAAAAGCAGAGTACAGGTTATCAATCGTGCTCTGCTTTTTTTATGCTGATAGCTAACAGGTACCGCTACTTGCCATGACCAGCTATTATGTATCGTCATTAAAGACAGTATGTTAAAAAGAATATCTTTCATTGCTATATTTTTTAAAAACAGGATAGCTCAAAAGTGTAATCGCTTACAGGCACACGCAACTTAATAGCAGGCTTTACCGCTAATAGCGTCTGCTATAATGGGCATTATTTGCAATTCACAAATTGCTAAGTATGATACCGCCAAGTACTATTAGGCAAAATATATGGAAAGATTATTATGAGTAAAACACCGACTGCTGATGCGCTCAATGCTGAGCTACAAGCGTTGCAGCCGCAACATATAGAATTGTTGAATGAGTCAATGAATCATTCTGGTTATTTTGATGGTAAAGAAAGCCATTTTAAGCTTACGATTGTTAGTGATGCTTTTGAAGGCAAAAGATTGGTCGCACGGCATCAGCTTGTATATGGACTGGCAAACTCCTTATTAACCTCGCAAGGTGGTCAAATCCATGCTTTAGCGATTCATGCTTACACCCCAATAGAATGGCAAGGTCAAAGCCCTGATAGTCCGTTATGTGCTGGACAAAACAAGAGCTAATAACAAACTATTGCGAAGATAGTGTTTTCCATACCATCATTATATGTAACCAGTAAGCGCTGAAACTGCACCTTTAAAGGAAATAATATCTCATGAAACATCTACACATGCTCATGGCTGTATTGCTCATTGCCCTGTTTTTATATCAGAGCTATTTGGTATTAAGCTCAAACAAGCAAGCGCCACGCGTGGTCAAAATCTCTTCGCACATTCTCTATGCCCTCATTATTGTGTCAGGGGCAGTCATGCTAATGCAGCTGATGAGTGCCAATGCACCCATACAATGGGTGTTTGCAAAAGTAATCTTACTCGTTGCGGCTATCAGTGCCAGTATTAAAGCGTTCAATAATAACGCCACATCTAGCCAAAGAAAGACCGGTATTCTTATTGCTGGAGCGGCATATGTGGGCATTGTGGTACTAGCCTTTGCTAAACCTGGTAACTTATTTTAATAAACATATAACATTTTGATTGCACAAATACTTATATTACTAGCATTGAAAATATTTAATAATTGCTACATTTTCAATATCTTAATCCCATTATTTTTGCTATCTTACATAAATACAATCGCCTTAACCTAGCCTAATGGAGCCACTATGAAAACTCTTACTGCAGCGACACTACTGGCGACAGCTGGCTTTTTTGGTCTCTCAGGCTGTGCCTCGACGGGCAATGTCACGCCACAATATGTGCCGCCAAGCACGTATCAAAGTTACGATTGCCAAGCCCTTAGTCAAGAATATACCCGCGTCAATCGCTATGTCGATGCGGCGCGCAACGAGCAATCAACTTTATCCGCCTCAGGTGTCGGGGTTGGGGTTTCTGCGGGACGTTGGGGCATCTCCCCTAATATTAGTTTTGGCGTTGGCAAAAGCAACAATACTAAGGCGCGCGATGCAAAATTATCACGACTCTATGGCGAGCGTGATGCCATCATTCAATCCGCCCGCATTCAGCGTTGTAGCTTTGCCAATGGTGTCAAGATTTATGGCGAGTAATGTATGATAGGTTATGTTTAATAGATTATATTTAATAAGTTAAGTTTGATAAGTAATATTTAACTGTTCAATCCTTTGATGACTTTAGATAGTATTTGTTATAAAAAAGCCAGCATGCAATAAGCATACTGGCTTTTTTATAATCATAATCCGTTAAAACTCAAGAATGTAAGCTTTGTACCCACTGAACAATTTGATCATTAGGTAACGCACCTGACTGCCGTGCTATCTCTATACCATTTTTGAAAGCCACCATGGTTGGCAAACTGCGAATATTATAAGGTGCCGCCGCTTGCTCATATTTATCGGTTTGTATTTTGGCAAAAACCACTTGTGGCAGTTGCGCCGCTGCGGCTTTGAACTGCGGTGCCATCATTAGACACGGCTGGCACCAACTCGCCCAAAAATCAACGATGGTCAAGACCTCATTTTTTTGAATGACTTTACGAACCGTTTGGGCATTTAGTTCATGAGGACTCCCCGTTAATAACGGCTGACCACATTTGCCGCAATTTGGCGCAGCACTAAGTTTGGCTGCTGGTATGCGGTTGGTTGCCTGACAATGTGGGCAGACCAGATGAGAGTTTTGCTCACTCATTATAAGACTCCTATACAAGTAGCATGGGTATTGGTCAATCAAAGTATCCAATACCCATGCCTGATTATGTATTTATGACAATAAATCTAGCGACTATTTAACGCTTGCAGGTATTCATCCCAAGCATTTTATACAAAGGGCAAAAGCGGAAGAGTCCTGTGAGTAAAGGCACTAAGCCAATCACACCCCACCAGCTTTGAAAATACAAACCCAAGCCGATAATCACGACACCCGCGATAATACGTAGTAAACGCTCAGTACTGCCGATATTAATTTCCGTGGTTCAATCCTTAAGTGTGAAGGCTTAATGGTAGAGGAGTAATATAGCCATGTGTTTACGGTAAAGACTAGGGCGTGTCTTCATTTCAAAAATGGAGATAAAAATGAGATAAATTGCCGTCAAACAAGAAAAATAGCGTAGATAATATCGGGATATTAACAAGCTATTTGACGATGTTTGGCAATATTTATCCATTTTTAGCCCATTTAGATGACTATTGAGTGAATTGAAGACACGCCCTAGCATTATGATGGCTTATACTCGTATTGTGCTTACGTAACGTTATGCATGTTTATAATGTTTGCTTCTTCTGATGTCTACTTATCCTGATATCTGTCTTATTGCCCAAGTACATTAATCGGTACTTTGAGATAACGGGTACCATTGTCTTCTGGCTCTGGGAAATGACCTGCATCGATGTTTACTTGTACCGATGGAATAATGAGACGCGGCATGTCAAGAGTGGCATCGCGGCGCTCACGCATTTGCACAAACTCTGCTTCATTGATGCCATCTTTGACATGGATATTGCCCAGTTTCTGTGCAGCGACAGTCGTGGTTGGACAGTGCTGACGACCCTTGCTTGGATAATCATGGCACAGATATATTATCGTATCTTCAGGGAGCGCAAGGAGCTTCTTGATTGAGTGGTACAGCGTCTTGGCATCCCCACCTGGAAAGTCACAGCGAGCCGTCCCGACATCAGGAGCAAATAAAGTATCACCAACAAAGACCACGGTCTTTTCATCATCAGTCGCAATATAGGCCATATCTGCGGGCGTATGACCTGGTACATACATGACCGTAATAGTAATATTGCCAAGCGCCAAAGTATCGCCCTCATCCGTTAGAATATCGAACTGGCTGGCATCGGTGCGAAAGCTGGTATCAAAGTTGAATATTTGCTTAAATATTTTTTGCACTTCGGTGATATGTTGACCGATTACCAACTGCCCGCCAAGTGTGTCTTTGACATGTATCGCGGCGGATATATGATCAGCGTGCGCATGAGTCTCTATGATGTAAACCAGCTCCCAGCCATGCTCGCGGACGAACCCTATCACCTCATCGACGCTAGTAGTACTCGTGCGCCCTGACTTAGCATCAAAATCCAATACAGGATCGATGATGGCACAGACTTGTTGTTGAACGTCCGCGAGTACGTGAGTATAAGTTTCTGTGTCGCTATGTAAGAATGAATGAACTTGCATGGCTACCTCTTGGCTTTTAGATGAATATTTTATTTTTTGATAAATTGTTCAGTATAATATGCACCGGCTTCAGCTTATCGTATTGACCGCCACATATTTATCAACGATGCATACCAATATAGCAACGATTTAACATTTTATCAATTTATATAATGTAAATAATGATAACTTGCTATCCGTGGCAATATCATTGATAATTAATCTTACCTTAGCTATTAATCCTAAATTTTTTATTATGTCTTATATAAGGAGCTTGCTCTGACTACTTCTACTTCAGCATTGAGCACCTCGACTACCAGCATTGATGATGCGTCATCTAGCGTAGCAGACTTTGCACCTAAAGACCTTGCTGAGCAAATGCAGCAAGCGTCCATGCAAGCCAGCCAATTATTAAAGTCGCTTTCACATCCGGATCGCTTATTACTCTTATGTCAGTTGACTCAAGGAGAGTATTGCGTCAGCGAGCTTGAAAGCTTAGTCGGTGTTGGTCAGCCAAGCTTGTCACAGCAGCTTGGTATTCTACGCAAAGATGCGCTGGTGACGACCCGCCGTGAAGGTAAGCAAATTTATTATAGTATTGCCAGCGACGATGCCTTGGCGGTGTTACATTTGTTGTATGAACGCTTTTGTGCCAAAACTGACAGCTAGTTTGTTGGCTTGAGTTTTGAGCATCAATATTTAGCGTCATTTTTCAGCATTACCTTGTGAATTTAGCGCTTAGCTGTATTTAACCTTTTCTTTTATTCAATTTTTTCTACTATAGTCGGTTCAATATAGTTTAGATACAAGGAAGGCAAGCGAAAGTACTACAAATAGTAGACTAAGCGAGCCTGACACCGTATCTGATTTATATAGGATTGACTATATATTGTGATGACATATTGCTATGCCTTCTATCGCCGCTCGTCTGATTCCTGCTTGGTTGCGTCAATACCAGCTATCTGCCCTGCCAACTGACGTTGTTGCTGGGTTAGTGGTGGGGGTGCTCGTCATTCCACAAAGCTTAGGTTATGCGGTATTGGCAGGATTACCACCCGTCTATGGACTCTACGCGGCCATCGTTCCCGTGTTGGTCTATGCATGGATAGGCTCGAGTAATGTGCAAGCAGTAGGGTCTGTCGCTATTACTGCGATTATGACAGCCAGCAGCCTGCATCCTTATGCTACAGAGGGTACTCAGCAGTATATATTGATGGCAAGTTTGCTGTCATTGATGGTTGGTACGATGTTATGGCTAGCAGGGCGGCTCAAGCTTGGCTGGATTATGCAGTTTATCAGTCGCGGCGTTTCAGCAGGCTTTATCAGTGGTGCAGCCGTATTGATTTTTGTCAGTCAGCTTAAATATTTGACTGCGATTCCGATTGCTGGAAATAACTTAATCGGTTATCTATCAAGCATGCAAATGTATGCACGCCAGCTACATCTGCTAACCTTAGTTATTGGCGTCATTGCTTTTGCACTGTTGGTGGCCAATCGCTACGGTAGCAAATGGCTATGGAAATCTTGGTTATCAGCGTCTTATGCCAAATGGGCTGAGCGGCTATTTCCGCTCATTTTGCTTTGTATTGCGATTGTTTTGAGCATAAGCTTAAACTGGACAACGAACGGCGTGGCCACGATTGGTAGTATTCCACAAGGCTTGCCAAGCTTTACCCTGCCCTATGTACCAGACTTCGATGAAGCACTGTATCTATTACCTAGCGCAGGTTTGATGGCATTGATTATCTTTGTCTCTAGCAGCTCCGTCGCCAGCAACTATGCACGCCTGCGCGGTGAGGCTTTTAACGCCAATAGTGAGCTGACTGGACTTGGACTTGCCAATATGGCGGGTGGCTTCTTTCAAAGCTTTACCGTCGCTGGTGGCTTTTCGCGCACCGCTATCAATGCCGACTCAGGTGCCAAAACACCAGTTGCAAGTTTAGTAACCGTGCTGGTCATGATTGCTGCTTTAATCGCTTTTGGCAATGTACTCGCACCACTTCCCTATGCTTTATTGGGTGCAACCATCATGGCATCGATCATCGGTCTCATTGATATGGCAACCTTGAAATCGGCATGGCAACGCGACCGTCTAGATGCGGCCAGCTTTTTGGCGGCATTCATCGGCGTATTGATATTTGGATTAAATACTGGCTTGGTAATTGGTTTGATGGTGTCGTTTGCTAGCCTCATTTGGCAATCGAGTAAACCGCACGTCGCTGTGGTTGGGCAGCTAGCTGGCACAGGGCATTTTCGCAATATAAACCGTCACGATGTGGTGACATTTAGCAATTTACTAATGCTGCGTATCGATGAGAGCTTATTTTTTGGCAATAGTGAATCCGTCCATCGTAGGGTTATACAAGCCACTCAGCAATATCCAGAAGCGCATGAGGTCATACTCATCATGTCAGCAGTCAATCACATTGACCTGACCGGACAAGAGATGCTGATTAGCCTCAATCAAGAGCTGTTGAACCAAAATAAACATTTAAACTTTAGCTTTATTAAAGGGCCAGTAATGGACATCATCGAGCATACTCCGGTCATTACCACCCTCTCAGGTCAAGTTTATTTAAGCACGATGGATGCAGTAAATGCGCTAAAAGATGTCTAATCGGTGTGTGAGACATATGTTGCTCAATCAAGCATAATTATTATTATGCTGTGACAAAATATAGATATGATAAAAGCTGTGTTATGCTAAATTGGTATAAGCCCCTAAAAAATACAGCCTTTAGAAGAGATACCTAAAGTACAGCCTTTATACAATGGCTCTTAGCTACAATACTATACCTCCAAACGTCTTTTAATATACGCGACCGAAACGACTTATGACCGATAATTTAACCATTTATAAGCAAATTTATCCAAGCCAATGCACCAAGATTGCTGAGCTTGGCTACCGCTCCGTGCTCAATATTCGTCCTGATGCCGAGACAGAAACGCAGCCCAATAGCGGCGACTTTACCAGTGCGACGGCAAAAGCCAACCTTACTTATCATCATTTACCCTTTGATGATGAGCGCTTGAGCATGGCGACTGTCGAGCAATTTGCAGCATTTTATCGCTCGATGCCTAAACCAATATTGATGTTTTGCGGGACAGGTGCACGTGCTAAATTGTTGTATCAAAGCGCATTGATGCAAGGTTTGTTATAAAAAACCGCTATACCTTATTGAAATATTTTAATCCAAGCGCAAAAGTTTCGTTTTTACGCTAAAAAATAAAAAGGAGCTCTTATGAGCCATCAAATTAGTATTACCGGACAAATCACCCCTGATCAAGTACCTATGATTGCTGAAAATGGTTTTAAAACCATTATTAACAACCGTCCAGATGGTGAAGAACTAAACCAGCCGACTAGCGCCGAGATTGAAGCTGCTGCTAAAAAAGCAGGTCTTGCTTATAAAGAAGTGTCTTTCGCTGGTAGTGAGCTTAATCAAAACCATGTCGAAGAATTTGCTGATTTCTTCAATCAAGCTGAACAGCCAATGCTAATTTTTTGCCGTACTGGCAACCGCTCAACGGGTATCTACGAAGCGGCTAAGCGTATGGATTTATTAGACGACTGATAGTGGTTTAAATATAATCGCTACTGCTGAAAAAACGCCCGTCCAAATTTTGGATGGGCGTTTTTTATTGGAATTACTAAACTATAGACTGGTCAATTTTCAGCATTGGGTACATAATCAAATTTTATTTATATAATTTGATAGGATTTCATGATGCAAAAACTGCTACTCATCATCGGTAATAAAAACTATTCCTCTTGGTCATTACGAGCTTGGCTATTACTCAAAGCCTTTAATGTTGACTTCAATGAGCAACTGATTGAGCTGTTTCATCCATCAGCGACACCCATTCTCAATGAGCATGCGCCAACAGGCAAAGTGCCAGTTTTGGTCTATGGTGAAGGTGATGAAAAAGTCACGGTCTGGGATACTTTAGCGATAGCCATTCACGCCAATGATTATTTGACAGAATTAGATCTTTGGACAGGATTTAAGAAGTCTGATGCTAAGAACAATACCAGCAACAGAATAAACAGCGCTTATTGCCAAAGCATCGTCGCTGAGATGCACTCAGGGTTCATAGGTATTCGTAGTGAGATGCCGATGAACATTCGAGCTAAAGCAAAAATACAACCTAGCAATGCCTGCTTAAATTATATCGCGCGTATAGAAACAATATTCGAAGATTGCCTGAAAGAGCGCTCAAAGGACAGCTACTTGTTTGGCTCATTTACGGCTGCTGATGCTTTTTTTGCACCAGTTATTCTACGTTTGCAAACGTATGCCGATGCCTCTGACATAGCATTGAAATCAACGACCAAACAGTATTGTGAGACGATGTTAAACAATCCTCACATACAAGCTTGGCGAGAGGCAGCACTTAAAGAAACTCGCGTAATTAAAGAAGATGAAGCAGGTGAGATACTGTCGGTGGTTGGGGTGTTGGCTGACCAAAAATGAATCATTGAAAACGAGCTTAATAATTATCTTTTAAAGGATATTCATTAGGCTCTATATAGCCTTTGTTTTTTTGATAATGAATACGATAAGTAGCGTTATGATATTTCTTGCCTTTCACAAATCCATTGAGTGTTATTTCTAAAGGATAAAATCCATTAACCGTTTTACGACTATCGATGGCAAAAGTAGTTTTGGTATTATCGCACTCTGACATATTCTCTTCACATTTCCCAACGTCTTCGTTGTTATGATCCATGCCTATCCAACTCTCTTTGATACCTCCTCCATCGGGTATTAATATGACTAGGTAATCGTTGTAGTACCCTTGGATTACATTGCTATGCTTATTTAAAAACCCCCACGCATTCGGTCCGAACTTCTGTAAACGCCATTTAGAAAGACCAAAACCAAAACTTCCAGCGTTAATGGTAGGATTTGCTGATTCTACTTGCCAGCTACTACCTTGTGGTTTCAATACAAGCATACCGACCAAACCACTGTCAAAGCGAGTGTCGGTATACTCCAACGCTTCACCATCCTCATTAAAACTAGCGTTACCTTTCACCACTATATATAAACGTTTACCTTTATCAGTCTCTAATACTCGTTGTCTATCGATTTCAATACAATAGCCCGTAAACTCCCGTTCTCCAGTTAAACCATTATAAGGCCCTGAGGGTGCAATGATACCTTGGCACTGTTGAGCCTTATTATAGATAGGATAGTATTCTTTAATAATCTCATTAACGCTTTTTGCCGATGCAACATTTGATAAGCTCATAAGCGTAATCGCACCAACAACGCTTAAAGTTATTTGTGATAGTTTGAAGTTTGTCATACTTTATCTTTTCCTAAACGATTAACGGTTATTTTTTGCGACAGCTGCAGCGTGATGTACATTACGATATAAACAATAAAGTCGACACTTAAAAACTGACATCTTTCATTGGATAATCATTAGGTACTTGATACCCTAATCGGGGTTGATACTTAATAAGATAGACTTGATTTTTATATACCTTATCATCTTCAAAACCGTTTAGAGTAATCTCTAATGGATAAAAACCATTAATTATCGTCTTCTCGTCAACGCCTAGCTTAGCCTTTAAAAGTGTACAAGTACTGGCATCAGGATTGCTACAACCTCCTGCTGACCCAGATCCTCCATTAGAATGTTCATACTTGGCTTCTACCCAGCTTCTTCTAATATTACTCTTGTCTGGAGTAAGTAAAATAAAAGCTGACCCTGAATGAACCCAATGCGAGTCACTATGAATATTAATAAATCCCCACTTATCAGGGGCAACTTGTATCAGCTTCCAGTCTTTTAAACCTTTACCAGAAGCACCTGCATTCATCGCTGGATTGGCAGATTCTACTTCCCAGCCTGAACCTTGTGGCTTTAGAACAAACATGCCTACTAGACCAGAAAAGACGTGTGCTCCATACGCTTCGCTACCATCTTCATTAAAACCTATGTCGCCAGTTACCGATACATACAATCTTGTGCCTTGTCTAGTTTCTACCTTCAATTGTCTATCAATTTTAATACAGTAACCGTTTTGATAAAGTGCGCCTTCACCATCTGATGAGCCATTATTAGCCATAATACCTCGACACTGCTTAGCCTCATTATAGATAGGATAGTATTCTTTAATAATCTCATCGACGGTTTGCCCTGCATAAGCACTGGTTACACTAAATATAAACGATATAAAAACCAGACATTTAACCCAATGACTATTTTTGCGAACTGCATATTTATTTTTCACTATTAAGGCTCTCATAAAATATTAACGAACATATGTTAATTGATAAATTTTTACAAGTAGTATATCAGCACCCATAAAAAAGCCACCTCAAAAGAGGTGGCTTATTAGACTAAATTTAGCGTGAAATAACTTACTGCATAACCAAGTACTCGAACGCTGATAACGCCGCTTTACTACCCTCACCCATCGCAATATTAATTTGCTTAAATGGCACAGTGGTCACGTCACCACAAGCAAAGATACCTTTGCGATCAGTACGGCAGCGCTCATCAATCTCAATCTCGCCAAAACGGTTCAAATCAACAAAGCCTTTGACAAACGTAGAGTTCGGTACTAAGCCGATCTGTACAAACACCCCTGCCAAGTCACGCTCATGAGTATCACCTGTACTGCGATCTTGATAAACGATCGAAGTCACTTTACCATCAGTCGCTTTAATTTCTTGCGTCGCTGCGCCAGTGATAAATTCGATATTGGCTTTCTCTTTGGCTTTGTTAATCAATACCTGATCCGCTTTTAAATCATCCGCGAACTCAAGCACGGTCACATGCTTCACGATACCAGCAAGATCTAATGCCGCTTCGATACCAGAGTTACCACCACCGACGACAGCAATGTCTTTACCCTTAAAGAATGGGCCATCACAGTGAGCACAGAAAGCCACACCTTTACCGATGTTCTCTTCTTCACCCGGAACACCAAGTTTACGCCACTGAGCACCCGTCGCTAAGATAATACTGCGTGTCTCAAACGTCTCACCCGTGTTTAGATGAATGCGATAGTTTTCATCTTCTGTCTCACTGATTTCTTTGACGCTGACGTGCTCTTTTAAAGTAATATCGTATTCGCGTAAATGCTTTTCAAAGTTCGCTGATAGCTCAGTACCCGTGGTTAAAGGCACAGAAATTAAGTTTTCGATATCCTGCGTGTCTTTCACCTGTCCGCCGATACGATCAGCAACCATCGTCACTTTTAAGCCTTTACGAGCGGTATAAATCGCAGCGGCAACGCCAGCTGGACCTGCACCAATAATCGTCACATCTTGCTGCTCTAACTGCTCAGCATCGTCATCAGCTTCTGCTAACAAGTCAGGAAATTGCTCTTGCAACTTTCCAATCAATTTGGCCGTGTCGATGAGACCATTGGCAAACGGTTTACCATTTAAGAATACCGCTGGTACACCTTGGATGTTATTAGCATCAACCTGCTCTTGGAATAGAGCACCATCAATCATCTCGTTGCTAATACCATCATTCAATAGTGCAAACTGGTTGAGCGCTTGTACCACTTCTGGGCAACTGTGGCAAGATAGCGACACGTAAGTTTGAAACTGTAGTGGCTTATTAAAACGCTTAATCAGCTTTTGAATACTTTCATCCAATTTTAGCGTATGACCACCGGCTTGCAAAATAGCCAAAATCAGCGAGGTAAATTCATGACCACCGGGGATACCACTAAAAACAATACCCGTATCAGTCAATGCACCATCGACATGACTGACTACTTTAAAGCTAATTGGACTTGGTAAGCTATCATCAGCTGCTGTTGCATCAAAATTGATTTTATCTGTGGTGCCAGCGATTTTAGTCAAAAAATCAATCAATTCAGCACGCTTGCTATGTTCGCCACTACCCAATACAAAGGTAATTGGACGAGTCATTTTTTCGCTATAACTTTTGATGGCATCTAATAAACTTTTATCTATCATGTTTGTTCCTCATCATTACTGGATATGTAACGGCAACTGTCAAGTTGCTCGTTCAAATATAGACTATTTGGTATTAATAATTTTATCTAAAATATTATAGGCCATAAGTTTATGCCCTTTGATGTCTCTATTATCATAGGTTGTGAGGGTTTCGGCAAGCTGAGAAACTCAAACCTTATGTTTTATAAAACCAATCATTAATTATTATTTATAATTAAATTTTAATCTATATGTAGATTATTCTCATGGTAACAAGGCTGTTTTTTCGCTACAATCAAATGAGGTTAATAGGAAAAACTCTTATTTTCCTCGTTGCAGATTGTCTTTTATGCAAGTTTATCAAAGAAGCTTTCTGCTACTATTAGGTCTTATCCATATTGAGCTAAATAGTGTTTTGGCTTAATAAAATCAAGTCTCAAAATCATAGCAATTCATCAAAACAATCTTACGACCATGCGCGGATGCTTACTACAAGCTTGCGCTTCATAACAAGGATGACAACATGAGAAAGACTGATACATGGCAAGATAACAAAGACATTATTGCTGAGCTTAAGCTAAAAGACAGTCATTTTGCGACGATCTTTGATGAGCATACCCAGCTAGATCAGCAGATTAATCAGTTGGATAAAAACTTGGTGACACACACCAGTCGCGATGAAGAAATTGAACTGATGAAACGACGAAAACTGCATTTAAAAGATGAGATTTATAAGATAATTGATAAAAATAAACTACAATCTCATGCTTAGCGCTTCACTTATTATCACGATGCATGAATAAAAACATTTATTGATAAATGACATAAAAAGACCCCATCAACTTATGCTGATGGGGTCTTCATTTATAATGCTGATTTAACTCAAAGTAGGATATACAGCACTACAAATATCTAAAGTATTGAGCCAGTTCGTTAAATCAAGAGTTAGATTTTACCAACAAGATCAAGACTTGGTTTTAGCGTTTCTTGACCAGCTTCCCAAGCTGCTGGGCAAACTTCGCCATCGTTTTCACGAACATATTGAGCTGCTTTCACTTTACGTAGCATGTCTTTTGCACTACGGCCAATACCACCAGCATGAATCTCAGCAACTTGAATCAAGCCGTCTGGATCAACTAGGAATGTACCACGTTCAGCCAAACCTGCTTCTTCGATCATGACGTTAAAGCCACGAGTGATACGGCCAGTAGGATCACCGATCATTGGGTATTGTACTTTACCGATCGCTTCTGAAGAATCATGCCATGCTTTATGCGTGAAATGAGTATCAGTAGATACTGAGTATACTTCTACGCCCAAACCTTTAAGCTCGTCGTAATGAGCTGCCATGTCTTCAAGTTCAGTTGGGCAAACAAAGGTAAAGTCAGCTGGGTAGAACAAAAAGATTGCCCAGTTGCCTTTTACATCTTCAGAAGTGATGGTTTTGAATTCACCATTAACGTACGCATCAGCTGAAAATTCTGGGATTTCTTGATTGATAATAGACGCCATGATTGGCTCCTTTATAGTTGATTGATTGATAGTCAAGTTAATTGAAATTTCTTGGTATGATTGTTTCTATTAAGCCTTTACTGCTTTGGGCTACCTGACAAACTATACGCGAATTCTATCGTTAATCCAGTTAAAAGTTTTTAATGTGATGTTTTGTTTTATTAAACTTGTTAAACTATTCTCTCTACTTTTTATCATCAGTGCATTATGCATCAGCCACTATAGAGCATGCGTCAGTCACTATACAGCCGTTAGGTTACGTTAAGATGACATCGAGTTTGGATATCGAATTGGTACACCAAATGAATCAGCATAATATATCACGTTAAAAACCCATTAATAGAGAGGTTTTATGATTACTTTACGTCAACTTGAGTTTGCTTTAGCAGTGGCCAAACACCGCCACTTCAAACGTGCAGCAGAAGACTGTAATATCTCGCAATCGGCACTGAGCTTGGGTATCGCCGAGTTAGAAAAGCAACTGGATACGCAGATTTTTGAGCGTAATAATAAGCAAGTATTGATTACCCCTATCGGTGAAGATATTTTAACGCGGGCTCAGCGAGTTTTTTCTGAAGTCAATGATTTGACCACACGCGCCCATAGCCATCAATCGCCGCTGGCATATCCGATGACTGTCGGTATCATTCCAACGATTGCGCCTTATCTACTGCCAAAAGTCTTACCTGCCCTGCGAGCAAATTATCCAGAATTTCGTATGACCATCGTTGAGCAACAAACGGAGCGTTTGCTAGAGCAAGTGCGTTACGGTCATATTGATACCGCTATTATTGCGCTGCCTTATGCGGTCGATGGTTTGCACAGCTTTGAGTTTTGGAGCGAGGATTTCTTTGCCGTATTCCCAAAAGATGATGTGCATGCCAAGCTTGAAAACATCAACGCTGATGAGCTGGCAACCGCCAACCTCATGCTGCTCGGCGAAGGGCATTGCTTGACCGATCAAACCCTTTCTGTCTGTCATTTTGACCGTGCACAGATGAAATCAAGCTTTTCAGATGCTAGTCTAAACACCCTTATACAGATGGCACTTGCCAATATGGGGACGACATTGGTGCCAGAAATGGCATTGGATCAGCTGCATCTGCAGAACCAAAATGCGGTAGCCGTACCATTAGCAGAAAAAGGGCCACACCGCCATATTGCTTTTGTCACCCGTCTAAATTATGCCCGTGTCGATGATGTCAATTTATTGGGTAAAGTGTTTAAGCAAGCCTTTGAAGATGCTGCTAATAAAGAATAATCTGTTGGTTGTAAATTGCCAGCAGTTATCAAATGAAGGTTAACGATGGACGATTTTTCAAAAATCAATACTGAGCTTAGTACGATTTTCACGTGGCATTTATCCGCTATGAGTAGCCATATCACGCCAGAGCAAGTGAGCATACTTTGGCAGGATATCGGCATGCGTTATAACGAGCCGCAGCGTGCTTATCATAGCTTGCAGCATATTCAGCAGTTGTTTCGGCAGTTCGATCAGGTTAAGGATAATTTGCATGAGCCGCATATCATTGCGTTAGCACTGTTGTATCATGATGTGATATATGAACCGACGCGCTCAGATAACGAGCTTAAAAGTGCAGAGTATGCAGTAGAGTCATTAACTGGTTATTTAAATGCGAAGCAATGCCAACATATCTACGCGTTGATTATGATGACGGCTAGTCATCAAATTGACAAATGGTCAAACAAAGCTAAAGAGAGAGAAAAATACAGCGATGCCGCTTATTTACTAGATATGGACTTAAGTATTTTAGGGTCATCTTGGTCAGAGTATGAACAGTATGCTCACGCTGTACGCCAAGAGTATGCGCATGTCTCAGATGGCGATTATCGCGTCGGACGCATGGCCGTATTAAAAAAATTGCTGGCACATCCAACGCTTTATCTGACAGATTATTACTATGAACGGTTAGAAATACAGGCTCGAAAAAATATTGAGCACGAAATTACGCTTTTACACGCATCTTAATAAACAGCTCACTGCCCTGCCGTGCAGGATGTGAATTATAGCTTGGTGCCATGATTTCAATATCAAAGTGCTGCTCAAAACGCCGCTGATATTCAGCTTTTGTGCCGCCGAACGGTGGCTCTTCTCGTCCAAAGTCTTTATCAAAGAGCAAACCAATCAGCTTACCATGCGGTCTCAGTAACGCTGCCATCTGCTGCACATACTCGTCACGGCGTGATGGATTTATCGCACAAAAAAACGTCTGCTCAAGCACCCAATCAAACTGATACTGCTCAGGCGATAACTCAAAAAAGTCGGCACAGATTAAATGCTCAACTGGAAAGTCAGGATAACGCTCAGCAAACGCTGCAATCGGCGCTGGGGCAAAATCAACCAAGGTGACATTGGTAAATCCTTGCTCATGTAAATAACCTACCTCGTAAGCATTGCCCGCACCCGGCACCAGAATCGATTGCTCTTTGGCAGATTCGGGCAGTTGGTCAATATAGGCTTTGAGCGGTGGCGATACCTGTCCCATATCCCAGCCGATACTGTCTTGCTCATAACGCTGCTGCCAAAACTCCGCTTGATTGACGTTTTCCATACGACATCCCTGTAGACAAAATTATTATTTAAACGACACGATTTATATCGTTATGTCTAATCATATCAGGCTTATTAGAGCGTGTCTCATTTTAAAGATGGTGATGAAAATGAGGACATGCCTTACGATTATGCATATTATTTAGATAAATCGTTTAATCTAATTTTCCAGTCTTCCCCGCCAGCATATCGTGCCAATGCTGATAATCTGGCATTGCGGTTGCGACCGTTTGCCAAAAGGCACGGCTATGATTGGCATGGTGCAAATGACACAGCTCATGGACAATGACGTATTCGGTGCACGCAATAGGATAAGCAGGCAGATACACAGACAACCAAATTCGGCGCGCACGCGTGTTACAACTGCCCCAGCGCGTATGCATTTTTTTTAGGCGTATCTCATTGGCTGTCGCACCGATAATCGGTTGCCACTTTGCAAATAATGCAGGTATCGCTTCGGCGAGATGTTGCCGATAATAGGCAAGTTTTTCATCATGATTTAAAGTGAACGGTTGCTCTACACCCCACAATGGAAAAGTACTATCAGCAGTTGAAGCTTCCGCTAAGGGAAGTTGTTGCCGTTTATACTGCTCTAATACTTGCGGATGGTTTGCTATCGCCCATGACACGCGTTTCATCACAGCCTGCGCAGCTTGGGCTGGGCTAATAAATAGTGGTACAGATACCAGTAATTGATGCGGCTTTAAGCGGAAATTGATATTTTTTACCCGCTTTTTGCTGATATGCAGTTCGATATCTGCTTGCGCCAAATACTGTATCGATTTTTCTAATAAGGGAGACTGATATATTGGCGGCACATTCATGCTCAGAGCGCTTGCAGATGATTATCAAAGGACATCATATGATATTTACTGTTGATAAAAATACGCTCACCTTGATCTATAGTAGCAAGTTCAGCAGCTGCCAAGCTATTAACAGTTAACGCCGCTAACTGACCTTGACCATCACTAACGATAAAACCTGATTGCTCATTATTATCTTCTGCTTTTTCAGTATTATTATTAGACAATACTGCTGCACCTGCACAATCTGGCAGGCTAACATCATCAATCAATGTACGAGTATTTAAATCGTAAATCGCTGCACAACCGCCAATTGGTGTGGTCACGCATAGTAGGTTACGCGCACTATCGACCGCTACACTGGCGATATACTGATGAAAGCGCTGCCATTGATCATTGGGCATCATGAGCGCTTTAAAATCAGTATCACCGCGCTTATGGGTCAATACTAACGGTACATTAATATGCTTTTCGCCTTGGAATTGAATGCCTATCATCACCGTTCCATCGTCATGCATGGCTAGGTGACGCACGCTCATTTGATTGTGCTCAGGCATAATCTGCTCAAGTAAAGCGCCAGTATGACGATTAAGGTAAACCAATGATGGACGCATACTGTCTAAATTGAGCTCTTCACGCGACGCTTGCTCGGTTTTGATACCACCATTAGCGATCACTAACGTCTCGCTATCAGGATGCATAATCAGCTCGTGCGGACCGATACCATGCGAGTTGTACTCTGCTATTTTCTTATAATTATCGTAAGCATCGTAGATACCGATTTTACCATCCAAACTTATGGTGTCATTCTCGGTCACATACAGCAATTCACCGTCTAAACTATAACAAGCGTGTCCATAAAAATGACGGTTGTTTGCAGCGTTAATGGC
Organism: Psychrobacter sp. TWP2-1-2; assembly: GCF_049896785.1. Classification (NCBI taxonomy): domain Bacteria; kingdom Pseudomonadati; phylum Pseudomonadota; class Gammaproteobacteria; order Moraxellales; family Moraxellaceae; genus Psychrobacter; species Psychrobacter sp. TWP2-1-2. The sequence continues at coordinate 139,288 of NZ_JAFCVA010000002.1, forward strand.
GAATTTTACTTCTCCAGTTGCTGTGTCTAATACCCAAAACTTTTCGCTCGGACGACGACCCATAACCACGACGTCACGACTGCTATGATTCTTCACCGTACTATCTTGATCACTAAGCACAGGCTGAACGACAATATCATGGACACGTTCAGGCATGGTCGTTTGCCAAACAATTTGTCGCTCAGCATCAATACCGACCACACCAAAATCATTATCATCACGCTGCTCATCATTTGCTAATGCGCTATTTTTTGGCATAGACGCCACGCCGCTAACCCAACAAATGGGTCGCGTCAGTACGGTGGTGGTATGTGCCGCGCTAAAGTCAGCGACGCTATGATGGCTGGTATTATTCCTATCATCTAGCGATAAATAATAAGCGTGCTGCCATGCAGTAGCGGCTTGCTGACAAGCGTAACTAAACCGTGCTAGCTGGGGTGTTGGTGTAGAGGTTAACGACTGCAACTGCGAACGTATGCCTACGACATAATCCTGCAAGCGGGCATCAGGCTGACGCTGCTTGCGATAACGATGATGAATACCGACAAACGCTACGGTACCCATTATAGTAGAAAGCATCGTCAATGCTGATGTTGCCAGCAGCTCATTATTAGACTGCTTATCTTCTGGCTGCGGCGGTAATTTATTTGCTGTCTTAGTATCGATAGAGTGCATTTTTTAATCGCCATCAGTACTGTTAAAGCCCACACGGATACCCAGCGCCGGAATCAATTGGCGCTTAATAATACGTGTAATAGTCGTGAGGTGATCATACAGCTCTTGTTGAGTAGCTTTATCGGCAGTCCCTAAGTCTTCTGGCATTTGCGCTAATAGTGTGGTGGCATCAGCAAGCGCGGTCGATAAATTATCTGCTACTTCATTTTCATTATTGCTGCCCAAAATAGCGGTCAAAACGGGATCTGTCAGTGCTTCATTCAATGTCGCCAATTTAGCATTGATAATGGCACGGCTTTGCTCTGCGGTAGCGGCTGGCAAATGACCTTTTGCCTTTCCTGTTAAACCTAACGGTTGATCGATGGCATTAGACTTCATGGTCTCAACCAACGAGAGTAAAGAATTAAACCATTGATTCAATCCTTGATCGCTGTCAGCCGTTTTATCAATGGCTAATAGATTAGTCGCATTTTGCTGCCAGTTTTTCTCAATATCTTTGAGGCGCGTGCTCAAAGCACTGCTTGCACTCATCACATAAGCACATTGAGCAGCATCCAGACTGTCATTGGCATATAACGCTTCTTCTAATCCTGGCACCCCTTGCACGATGGCACTCTCGTTAGCCAATTGCTCGGCGGTGAGCTTAGGATTGGCAGCGATTAGCTCGGCAACGCCACTGTGTACCAGACCGCGCTCATCAGGATAGTAATTGATATATAAATTACTCATGCTGGCGGTCGCTGGACCAAAGTTAATCATCTCAGCGCCTGCCCATGCTTGTGCGAGCACTAGCCATTGATCGCGCAGTGCATGCAGCTCATCACCGCTGACTGGTGCTTGCTGACAATGCTTTTGTGCCAAATCATGCAATAAATCACTCTGTTTTGCGGCATCCGCATAGGCTGGAATGACAATGTCATTTGCCACATGGGTCAAATAGGTCTTTTCAGTCTCAGCACTAATATCAACAGCGGTAATTTTATCTCCACTACTATCTTTTTCTGCAGCGCTGGTAGATGCCGCACTGTCTTGCGCAACTTTTTGGCTATCTACTTCTGGCGCTTTATTGTCATCAGCCGGTTTAACACAGCTGATCAGCAAGCCTGCGCTTAAGGCCGATAAGGCCATCGCTAAAGCATGGTTTATTTTCATAAATTTCTCAATATTATCAATAATGGTTTAAATTCTAATCTTTACAAGCTCTAGTCTCTAGTGTTTGATTGGGCGGATAACCTTATCAACACTTACTTATTTTCTCAGTTATTGCTCAGTCATTTAGCATAGATAAATGACCTTATCTCTATAATGACTGTAAGAACGCATTCAATTCAGAACGACCTTGTTTGTCGAGTTTGAGTACTTTTTGCTGTTGCTTCTGGGCTTCACCGCCGTGCCATAGCACCGCTTCCATCAACGTACGGGCGCGACCATCATGCAAAAATGTTGCTTGTGGATCGACCGTTTGCGCCAGACCAATGCCCCATAAAGCAGGCGTACGCCATTCATAAGAATTGGCTAAAAACTCAACTTGGATATTTTTTGCGGGTAATTTCCCAGCAATCGTGCGGTCGGCAAGATCATCACCCATGTCATGTAATAGCAAATCCGTATAAGGATAAATCACTTGTCCATGCTGCTCGAGATGGTCATCATCGGTTTTTGGCAACTGATATCTTGGCGTATGGCAACTTTGGCAACCCATATCATAAAAGCGTTTTTTGCCCGCTAGCACTAGCGTATCGTCAGCATCACGCCGATGTGGTACGGCTAAATTGCGCGTATAAAACTCTACAAACTTAGCCACTTCATCATTGACTTCGACGGGCGACTTACCATTGCCTTGCTCATCAGCCCCAGTCGTCGCATTCATACAAGCCGTCTGTGTCGGCATACAGGATTCATGAGGACGTATATTTGAGGTCAAGCCCATGTCTTCATTAAAAGCACTTTGGTTTTGAGTAATCAGCTTGGTTTGCCCAGCTTTCCAGCCAAAGCGTCCAAGGGCATGCTTGCCAGTCTGTGGATCCATGACCCAATTGAACTTGCCACTGATATCGCCATTCGTACTGTTTTTATTATCAACCGCTTGTTTTTTAATCGCTTCATCCGGTATTTGCTCGAGTAACCCAAGCCCAATCATCGGTAAAGCCACTCGCGGCGACACCATCAAGTCATCATCAAATGCACCATAACCCGGTTTGGTTAAATTAAAGGTGGGCGCACGCAATGTTTCGATATGACCATCTGCAAAAGTAACGGGCTTGTCTGTCCATTGCACCGCAATTCTGGCTTCAGCAGGCACACCTTGGATGCCTCGATCTTGTAGCTGACCACCATACATAGGATGAACGACTTTTTCGATAAGTGAGTTTTGCAGTTGCTGACGCTGCTCATCGGTGGTCGCTGGCATCGCAAGGCGAATAAGCAAGCTATCGGCATAGTCATCACTGGTCATAGGTGCATGACCGCGACCGTCCTTGACATGGCACGACTGACAGGCAGCAACATTGAACAATGCGCCCAGACCATCGCGGCTGTCGGTACTGGCAGGGGCAACCACCCACGGTTGCCGAAAGAACGCATTACCAATAAAAAAATGCCCTTTTCGTGATGCCGTCAGGTTTGATGAAGGTTTAGAGTAACTCTCAGCGCTGCTAATACTGATTCCTGTATCGCCACCTTGCTTGACCTCTTGCGGATCAAAGCTTGCCAATTGCTGCATTGGTACGCCAGCGAGCGTTTCGATGGTTTGGAGGCGTTCAGGGGTTAGCGTTGGGTTGTCAGCATTATTAATGGCAGATTTTTCGTTTTCAGAAACGTCATCAGACACACCGTCCGTTGGCTGACAAGCACTAAGGGAGAGCACACATAGAATACCAAGCATTGGCTTTAACAAGGTGGTTTTGCTGACAAAAGACGCATAAAAAGAGGTAGGGGTTTTGGCTTTGAAGATATTTGTGGTGTTCATAAAGAGTACCTTAGTTCTAATCTAGAACCATTAAAATCGCATGCTATAAAGTGTTTCACTTCTAGTAGATAAGGTACAGCAATGTAATGACGTACTGACCTATCAGGCTATTTTAATATGGTAAAAAAAACACGCCGCCAACGGTAGTCGACAACGTGTGTATTATACCTAAATTATTTTTCCATGAAAATAATTCTCATTAGCTTATAACGACTTGTCAGGCATTATCTATCAATGCTATGTCAATCACTGCTATGCTTGCTGTGAAGCCAGTAGATTAGTGAGCAATTAAAACTGCGAACCTGCGTCAGCATCTAAATTGTCAATACCGACCGCTTTTGCCGCATTTTCGATACCAGCAGTCAGCTCTTGTAAGCTAGTGATACTATTTTCAATCCAGCTACGACGGGTATTTTGCTCTTCAGCTGAAATACCTTGTTTGCTTACTTGACCAGCGGTGGCAATCATTTGATCAACTTTGATGCCTTCTTTTTCACCTTTTTCAACAATCACATTAAAGGCGGCTTCTACCTTAGCAAAGTCAGTCGCCAATTTATCAGCCGCTTCTTTGTTGTTGGTATCGACTAGATAGTTTTTAACACCATAGCCACCAACGCTCTTACCAGCGACTGTCTTATAGTTGCCGTTAAAGACATTTTGGATACCACGGGCATTGTTGGCATAGCTTAGATGGGTCAAATCACTGAAGCATTCGTGCTCATCTTCGGTAGAGCCCGTTACAAACGCAACCTGTATACGCTCAGAAGCAAGCTCACCCAATGCTAAGCTGCCCATCTGATACATGATTTGGCGTAGACCATTATCGTATTTGCGAGCCATCAGGTCGCTACGTAAGGTATTCTCACTCTCAGGCTGCCACTCAGCTTCCATTGCAGTCAAATCATCAACCAGTAATTGAGTCGCTGCTTTTAAGAATGCGCCACGACGCTCACATATACCAGCATCTGCATTGACCGTCTCACCGCTGGTACATTGACCTGCTTCAGTTACATAATCAGTCACTGGACGATTGCCTGCACCCTCGCCAACGCCGTTGGTATCTTGTCCCCACAGCATAAACTCAATCGCATGGTAGCCGGTCGTCACATTGGCTTCACTGCCACCTATCTCATTCATTTCTGCTAATAGCTCAGGAGTGATAGTACTGGTATCTTGTTTGATACTACCGACCGTAATGCTATCGCTATTGATGATATTGTCTTGGCTATTGTATTCACCTTCATAGCCATCACTAACGTAATCAATCAGCGCCTCATCAAGTGGCCAAGCATTTACCTGTCCTTCCCAACCATCGATACTACCGAGAGCTCGTTTATCATTGGCTGTCACAAAGCTTTCATCAAAACGGAAAATCTCAGTTTGCGAATACGGCTGGCGCGCGGCTTTATACGCCGCTTTTGCCGCATCAAGGTTTGCTTGGGTTGGTGTTGTCACATATGTCTCTACTGCCGTTTGCAAGGCTTTAGCAGTATCTAGCGAATCTTTATAAGCCGCATGCGCCATGTTTGCATAGCTGATCATCAGTCTATCGGTATAAGCTTGATCAACCGCTGATAGTTTCGTCGTATCTGCAGCGGTTGTGTCTTGCACCGCTGTTTGCGTATCGGCGGTAGTGTCCGTGTCTTCCTTGGCTTGCTTGGTACAACCCGACACCATTAACAACCCTGCAAGCGCAGCAGCTAAAGTAGTTGGTAAAATCTTACGGCTCGTTACTGTGGTAATCGTCATACATATCCTCAAAAAGTATCGCAAAAGAAAAATGGGCTTTGAATAAAGAGCATTAGGGCATATCCTCATTTTAAATAATGCTAATAAAAATGAGATGAATGACAGTCAAATGAGAAAAACAGCACCCATAATATCAAGATATTGACCAGAATTTGATACTATTAGACAAAATTTAGCTATTTTTAGTACATTTAGAAAAGCCTCAAATGAACTGAGAACCTACCCTAGTATCGCCACAATAACAAAGCTTTGTAAATTATAGTGTTATTGATAATCATTATCAATATTTAATTAATATTAATATAACCATTTAGCTAACGATTGTTTTATAAATGAAAGCATCAGAAATATTCTATATTGATTCGAAGCTAACGGAATCCTGATACCTAAAATCATTTTGAATTTGAAATCTAAATATCAGGCATAAAAAAAGGCCAGTTTATCACTGACCTTTTTTAACACTATAATGACAGCTAAACCATCGTATGAATTAACGTACGTTGTTTGGCGCATTGATGGTTAATTCAACACGGCGGTTTTGCTGACGACCATACTCGGTGCTGTTATCAGCAACTGGACGAGATTCACCATAAGCGACGACATTGATACGGCTAGAAGCCACACCGCGTGCGCTTAAATAGTTGGCTACTGCATAAGCACGATCGCGTGACAGTTTCATGTTATAAGCATCAGAACCTTTGCTATCAGTATGACCAGCAACCGTTATCGTGTTTTGGTTATATTCATTTAGCGTTGATGCAAGCTTATCAAGCGTTGGTCTAAATGATGGGTTTAAAGACGCATCATCAAATGAGAACGTGATGTTGCCTGGCATTACTAGGTCAATATTACCGTTCGCATTTGGCGTAACGGTTACACCTGTACCAGCCATTTGCTGCTCAAGCTGCTTGGCTTGACGCTCCATGTAGTAACCAACACCAGCACCCAAAGCTGCGCCAATCGCGGCATCACGACCTGTGTTATCACCACCTGTTGCTTTTGAAATTGCGCCGCCGCCTAAAGCACCTGCCAATGTACCAATGGCAGTTTTGTTCAAGCGTTGTTGTCCAGTGTTTGGATCAGTAGCACAACCGCTAAGAGCTAGACCTGACGCTACTGCTGCAATCATTAATGTATTACGCATAATATTTCCTCTTAAGTTTAAAAAATTATAGACAAAGTGTGCTTTTTATAAATATTTTCTGTTAATTCCATCTAAATGCTGAATATACACTCGTCATTATTATGGCAATTACAATCTAATCATGTGTAATATTTTGTCACACCTGTGTATGAGAAGTGCAGAATGATTTAATGAGACTTTCACAGTGATTGGATACGTTTGTGTTCTCACTTTTAACTACCCATTAGCGCAAGGTGTTATCACAAGTCACGTTTACACTCGTACACTCTGAACCGTTTCTGCTAAAATTGTGCAATAAAACTGGCAATGAATCATTTATATACTAATAAGACTGACCGAAAAGGATTTAGCATGCGATTGACATCTACTATTCGAAAAATACACGAACGCAACCCTAAGTTAGGCAAAGCCGTTTCACTTGCGACAGCGACTGGGGTTATTGCAGCCAACAGCTTCGGTGGTAGTATTCCCTTATGGTTAATGGGTGTCGGCAAAGTCATCACTGGTGCTCCTATCGCAGACAAAGCGGTCATCAAAATCGCGACTTATTGGATCAGTAGCAACAGTGCCTTGATCGATGACATGTTGCCACGTAAAGATTGGCGCATCAGCTTACCCGATGACGTTCACATCAATGGTAAATATTTGCTGGTCAGCAACCATCAGTCTTGGGTCGATACCAGTATCGTGCAGTACATTAGTGAAAAACGCTTGCCATTGACACGGTTTTTTACCAAATTTGAACTGATTTACATTCCGATTGTGGGTCAAGCCTTTTACTTTTTAGACTTCCCAATGATGCGTCGGCATTCTAAAGAAGCCGTCGCTAAAAATCCTGCTCTACAAGGCAAAGACATCGAAGAAGCCAAACGCGCCTGTGCCCTGTTAAAAGACAAACCTTTTACTTTACTGAATTACTTAGAAGGTACGCGTTTCACCAAAGCCAAACATGCAAAGCAACAGTCTCCTTATACTCATTTATTGAAGCCACGGGCAGGCGGCCTATCTTTAGCCATTAACGCGCTAAGCGAAGACATCGATGGCATGCTAGATATGACCATCGTTTATCCTGATGGTGTACCAAGTTATAGTGATTTGTGGAAAGGTAACATCAAGCGTTTGGGCGTCGATGTGCGTTATATTGAGATGCCTGATGCATTATTTAACGGTATTAAAAATGGTGGTTACGAAAATGATGACACGGTAAAATCTCAAATGTTTGATTGGGTAGAGCAAATTTGGCAGCAAAAAGATCAGCGTATTACCGATATGTTGGCTGAGTTTGAAACAAACCCTAAAGCTCCGAATGCTTAGAGACATCGTTAACAGAGCAACGGCATACAACAGTGAATTACTTTAAGTCGTTTTATAAACACGATTGAGCGCTGTTGTTTAAAATGCGAATGCTAGATGTCAATTCGTAAATGCTAACTCGTAAATGATAATGCGTAATTATAATGAAAGATGGGTTGTTTTTTGGCTCTATTCATTGATAATGTGAATAGTCATGAGCCCATGACTTTTTGACCGTTAGTGACTTGATAGCCCTGTACTATTTGAGCCGCTTATTTTTCGTGCTATTTATCATTTATAAGGTTTGACTGTGCCCGCTTCCTCTTCTACTAGCCTGCCTCTAGACTCAGCGCCTGTATCCAATCAGCCGCCTAATAATACGCTGCCACCGCCAAACCGACCAACGCCAAACCGACCAACGCCAAATCGCTTAAAACTCACTTACGATATCGTGATGATTATTGCCATCAGTATCGATCTATTATTGATTAGTATTGATGCTATCTTGATGAGTAGCTTTAGTAGCAATGCCGCAGGATGGCTCAGTATTAGCGATGCTCTCAACTGGTATCAAAATACCTTACATGAGCCTTTACGTACCGCTGGTGGGTTTTTTACCCTATTTTTGATCTTTGAGCTACTGCTACGTTGGTCGATTGCGATAAAACAAAACGTCTACTATCGCTGGTTCTTTTTTCCTTTTGTCCATTGGTATGAGGTATTGGGGTGCTTTCCGCAGCTGCGTGCCTTACGTTTATTCCGAGCGGTTATCATTGGGCGACGCTTATACCAGCTTGGTTACCAAGTGCTGCCGCAGCCATGGATCAATCGGATTAGGTTCTATATCGACTTATTATTAGAAGAGCTATCCGACCGCGTCATATTGACGACTATTCAAAACTTTCGGCAGCAACTGACCGATCCTAAAACGCATAAATCTTTTATTGAATCAACGATAACTCGTAATCGTAACGAGATTGAGGCAGCAGTACTGTCGATACTGCGCACAGAGCTAGCACCAAAACTACAGGAGTTGACGGCAACATCAGGTGGCGGCAGTATATTAGCCAGCGAGATGGGCAATGCTATTGAAGAGGGTTTGGCCAATACGCCTGAGCTGCGTCGCTACCTACGCATGATACCGATTGCCGGTAGCTTGATTGAATCACAGCTGCAACACGTCGGTCACAATATAGGTGAAAACGTCGTTTACGCACTGAATAAACGCCTTCTAGACCCCGAACGCCTCGATTCATTGATGGTAGCAATTGCCAACGGCATTGCCAGTATCGATACGGATAATACTGCGTTAGATACCTTGATTTCGAGTATCATTGATGACAGTTTGACTGAATTTGAAGCGCAGGTAAAAGTGCAGCAGTGGAAGCATCAAGAGATGCTTCATCTATAATCCATACTGCTAATAGCACGCCCTGCCTACAAAACATTAGGCTTGGCAAGCAAATGAATGGTATGACTTGATAATAAAAACAACACCGTGGATACAGCGACAGAATTATCTCTTGAGGATTTATATATGACAGTTTCAGACAACGACAGCCAAGGCTCGAGCGCCGCACCAGCATTACCAGCATTGGCATTTTATGGCAAGATGCTGACTTTTTCACGTTTACAATTTAGCACAGATGATTTAAGCGCGATAGACGCCCAGCTTGCCGCAACGCTTAGTAATAAATCTAGTAACATCCCCATCCTTATCGATAGCGAGGTTGAACAAGATCTCTCAGCATTGGTAGAGCTTTTATGGTCGTGGGGCTTACAGCCTATTGGCGTCGTGACCGGTACACTAGATGCGCAAGCCCGTGAGCAGCGATTGGCCATCTTCCCTGCTGATGGCAAACGTATTGAGCGTATATTACCTAGCAAGAAAGCTGCAACGCAAGTAAGTAAAGCTCCCGATCATAAGCATACAGAATCAGCCAGCACCAATTCAGACAGTACCAATGATACTGCAGCCATCAGCGAGTCAAACACAGAAACAACGATAGCACACGCCACAGCAGAGACATTGGTGAGCGCTGAGCATATTACCAGCCTAATTTACGATCAAATGCTACGTTCAGGACAAAGCCTGAATCACGTGGGCGGTGATTTGATTTTGACCAATAGTGTCAATAGCGGGGCGGAAGCGATTACCGATAATAGCTTGCACGTTTACGGTCGTGCCCAAGGTCGCTTGGTTGCTGGCGCTACTGGTGACAAAGATGCTCGTATTTTTTGTCAAGTTTTTAACCCTTCTTTGGTGTCAGTAGCGGGAACTTATTGCTTACGAGACAACTTACCTGAGCACGTGATTGACAAATCTGTACAAGTAAGATTTGTAGAAGGTGAAGGCTTAGTATTTACGGTAATGGATGACGCTTAAATCTTTTGCCGTTAACAACAATAGATGCGTCCGTGATTTTTATAAATGTAGACAGGCTAAGCCGATTTTCATCATACATGACGCTTATCAAAAAACGTTTATTAGAGAATCTCAATAGTAGACGTTTAGACAGCGCACTTAATATTATAGTAAGTTTATTTAACAAAATTGTTCTATGATGAATCGCTAGCTCTGCCACTATCTACACTACTCGTCAGCGTCTATTTTATTATTCACAATAGGCAATATTGACCAGCAAATTCTAGGTAGCAGCGCTTTGTGATCCATATATAAGCTGTTTTTCTGCTTTACTATGGACGTGCTATAAATTTTTGTTTATTTATGCTAGGCTACCTTCGCAGGTAGTGTATATATAGCATGTGAATAATGTGCAATTGCGCTATTTTTTTATATAAAAGATATCCCATTGATTCATAGGAGTGTGCCATTGTGGCGAAGATAGTTGTAATCACTTCAGGTAAAGGCGGTGTGGGCAAAACCACGACAAGTGCCTCTTTTGCCGCAGGTTTAGCATTGCGTGGCTATAAGACAGTCGTTATCGATTTTGATGTGGGTCTACGTAATCTAGACTTAATCATGGGTTGTGAAAACCGAATTGTTTATGATTTTGTTGATGTCATCACTGGTAGCGCACGCTTGTCGCAAGCACTGGTCAAAGACAAACAGCTTGAAAACTTGTATATCCTACCCGCCAGTCAAACGCGTGATAAAGACGCCCTGACAGACGAAGGGGTGGCAGAGGTTATGTCTGAGCTGTCTAAGCAGTTCGACTATATTATCTGTGATTCACCAGCTGGTATTGAGCGCGGTGCACAACTCGCCATGTATCATGCTGATGAAGCGATCATCGTCACCAACCCTGAGATTTCTTCAGTGCGTGACTCAGACCGTATTATCGGTATCTTGCAAAGCCAGACCAAAAAGGTTGAAGAAAACCAAGGCTCTGTACGTGAGCATTTGATTATTACTCGTTATAATGCTGAGCGTGCAGCAGCCAACGAGATGATGGACATTGATACCATCTCAAATGATATCCTAAAAGTTCCGTTACTTGGGGTTGTTCCTGAAAGTCACTCAGTGCTTGAAGCATCTAACCATGGTGAGCCTGTCATTCATTATACCGATTCAGTTGCCGGTCAATGTTATGATGACATCGTCGCCCGCTTTTTAGGTGAAGAACGCCCACTACGTCATATTGACGTGAAGAAAAAGAGTCTATTACAGCGCTGGTTTGGAGGTCAATGATGACGAAGAAAAAAGGATTTTGGAGTAGCCTATTTGGTACTGACGACAGTGGTAGCGCAGGTAGCGCTAATATGGCTACTGAGCGTCTTAAGGTTATCGTTGCGAGCGAAAATCGCTTAAACAACCGCTTAACAGCTGATCGTATCGAAAAAATGAAACGTGAGATTTTAGAAGTGGTCAACAAATACGTCAATGGCGTACAGATTGATGATGTGAATATCAATCATCGTTCTGAGGACAGCCTAGACGTATTAGAGATGAATATCAGTCTACCTGAACACAAAAAATAAGCGCTGTCTTAGAAAAACAAAAAAGCCCTAAGTATCATAACTTAGGGCTTTTTTATATTGCATGAAATAGTAGGTTTACCTATAGCAGCCTACGATTATTTTGATACTATTATTTTATACGCGCTATCAAATTGTCTTTTTTGACAAACTGATGATATAGAGCAGCACCGATATGAATAAGTGTAAAGGCAATAATGGTCGGCCAAATAATATCAGTATGCAGGTCATTATAAAAGCGTGCCAACCCTCTATCTGGTGTGACAAATACAGGGATTTGAAACAAGCCAAAAATATCGACGGAGCGTCCACCATAAACGGACATCAGCAAACCAGCTATTGGCATTGCAATTAATAAGGCATATAAGCCAAAATGCGACAGTTTAGAGACTAATAACTGCCACTTTGGCATCGGTACAGGTGGCGGCGCCTTAATAAATACACGATTAAGCACCCGTGCTATCATCCAACATAACAAACTAATACCAAACGCTTTATGCAAACCAATATAAAGATTGTTATCCAGATTATCGTACAACAGAATCATTATCCACGTAACCAACAGTAAAACTGCACTGATCCAGTGAAATATCCGGCTGCTGACTGGCCACTTTGACACATTTGAATTGCTACTATTCATGAGCTGTCCTATTACCCTCATCACTAATTATCTATCATCAATGTTATAGACAAAATAACCACTCATTCAACGATTAGCAATTATCAAAGTAATTGGGTAACCCTATTTCTCTGATAGTAGAAATAAACCCTGATATAAGCGAGATGCTATCTGTCTAAATCGACCAATTGATGCGCAATTTTGTCTAAGTCGGGCACCAAATAAGCCTTATCATCAATCATAACCGTTTGGAAAAGATAGGATAGCATAACGTTTTCATCAAAAGGTAGGGCTGTTTTGTCGCTGTCTATATTATCGGCATGCTTAGGGCTGTTAAATTGCTCAGGAACTTCAATATCTTTAACCTCAGAAATACGCACTTGTCGGTGGTGCAGCTCGCCTGCCGTTTGTAAAGCTAAGCGATGATCGGTAGTATTGCCCTCTAATACAATCATGGTATCTGGCATTTGATCCTGTGGTAGCAGATGACATACCACTACCTTTTGCTGCTGCCATTCATAGGTTGCCGTGCGCTCATTATAATCATCCACACTCAAAATTAGGCTGCTTGGAATAAGCCAATCAGGTTGGTCAAATGCTGGCACAATAGTGACATCAAGCATACCGTTATTTGTGGTCAGTAAGCTCACTGCCTCAAACGAATGTTTCAAAATTTGTTTCATACATCGCTCACAATCAGTTAATGCAAAGAGGCTACTACTAATCTTTCATCAATATAGTCTGTTAGTTTTTGTGCTAAATCCGCTGGACTGCCAATAAAACCACAATACCCTGAATCAATAATCGCCTGAGGTTGACTTGGGCAAGCGCTTAAGCTGGGATCTTGCACCCACAATTGACTGTTGTTTTCTTGAATGAGATCCAGATACTGCGAGCCATCATTACCCATACCAGAAAATATAATATTGATAAGCTCGCTACCATAAACGTCACTGGTGTTTTTGAGAATCTGACCAATCGCGGGCTTATACTCACCCTCCCAAGCTTGCTCTAGCAATATGACTCGACCGGTAGAGTCACAAACAATCTGTTTATCAATAGGAGCTATAAGACACTGGCCTGCTCTTAAACGCTGCGAAGAAGTAATCACCTGACAATGCCAGTCATTATGGCGATTCAGGATGCGTGGCAGTGTGCCAATCATCGTTTTATTAAAATGGTGCGCCAGTAAAATACATACCGGTAGCGTCGCCGACAAGTTATCCAAAAATTCTTTTATAGCACTCGGCCCGCCCATAGAAGCACCCAAAAATACTACGTAGCGCCAGTCTGCATCAGCATTATCAGGTTTGTGCACGGGTGCATCCATTAAAACGGGTAATGCCAACATATGTGCCAGCTTACGCTTTAATTTGCGCTGCCATTTGGCATATTGCGGCGCTTCATTTAGATAAGGTGCTTGACTAAAACCCACTAACACCGCAGCAGGTTTAGATGCCGTAGTCGCGGCTACCACACTGTCGTCGTAATCACTATCTATTAGCCAGATGTCAATCGAGGTATCAGAGCTCCCCTGTTTTTCTTGCAGTTGCGCCCGTGACATACAGCCAACAAGGCTAAAACCACAACTGCGTACAGTATCTGAAAAGGCCATACGCTGATGATGGTCTTCTGCCACTACCATCACCTTAATATCGTCCTTGTTTTTTCCTCTTAGCGCCAAGACACGTGCATTATCCTTCATAAGTTACGCTGACCTTTTGACCCAGTATGTGCTGGATTTTATTAAGTAGCTCTTGTTCTTGGAATGGCTTACCCATGTAATCATTCACACCAATCTCTAGTGCACGCTCACGATGCTTTTCACCTGTACGTGATGTGATCATCATGATTGGGATATGTTGTAAGCGCTTCCTGTGTCTCACTTGAGTAGCCACCTCGAAACCATCCATGCGTGGCATTTCAATGTCGAGCAATATCATGTCTGGTATCATGTCTTGTAATATTTCAATTGCATCGATACCATCTTTTGCCACCGCCACAGTAAACCCTTGGCGCTCTAAGAAACGTGACGTCACTTTACGTACGGTAACAGAGTCATCAACCACTAAAATAGTAGACTTAAACTCTAAACGACTTCGTTTAGAATCAGCAGATTGTGAGATATTTTTGACCAACTGCGCATTACGCATCAAAGCAATCAAGTCTAAGATAAGCATTACTGAACCATCGCCCATGATAGTCGCTGCTGAAATACCTGGTAGATTCGATAACTGTTGTCCTAGAGGTTTGACCACGACTTCAATACGTGACCCTGCAATCTGATCAACCTGCAATGCAATATTCTGTCCGCTACGATTCTTAATGATAATAAGTGGCAAACTGGTATTGGTATTAACGACCAGTTCATTCAGTTCATTGCCTGACAAAATCTCATTTAAATAACGCACTCGATAATCAACATCTTCAAAGTTTAACGTTGCATCACCTGACTGATAATAGTCATAAAGCTTCTCTGGATTAATCCGTACCACACGCTCAATCTGTACCAAAGGTATCGCATAATAGCGATCCGCGGCACGCACAACCAATGCATCAGATACCGCAACCGTCAGTGGTAAACGCATCGTAAAGCGTGAGCCTTTACCCAGCTCTGAAACAACTGATACAGCGCCACCTAATTGACGAATCTCGCTGATGACCACGTCCATGCCCACGCCACGTCCAGAAATCTGCGTTACTTGCTTACTGGTACTCAATCCAGCATGGAAAATATACTGCATGATATCAAGATCAGTTAGGCTGTTATCATTTGCATCAATCAAGCCTTGAGAAATGGCTTTATTACGAACGGCTTCTACATCGATGCCGCGACCGTCATCTATTAACTGAATGACAATCTCACTACCTTCTCGATTTACCTCAAGAGTAATGCGACCACTACGCTCTTTACCTGCTTTTAAACGCGTTGAGGTATTTTCGATACCATGATCGACGGCGTTACGGAGCATATGTTCAAGCGGTGAAGTGATGCGCTCTAGAATGGTTCTATCCATCTCATCATCGGCATTGATGATCGTTAATTCAACAGATTTATTCAGCTCATTGGCAGTTTGTCGTACGATACGCTCAAGACGTGGCGTTAAGCGCGTAAACGGCACCATACGTGAATTCATAAGCCCATCTTGTAACTCGGTCTGTGTACGAGACAGCTGTAATAAAAGGCTTTCACTGTCTCGTGTTTTTTCTAATAGAGTATGATTAATATCAATCAAATCTGAGGCTGACTCTGTCAAAGATTTGGATAACTGATTTAAAGAAGAATATTGATCCATCTCTAGAGGGTCAAACCCTTCATGATTAATCAGCTCATCGTCTATCTGCGACAAGATCTGCGCCTCAAGCTCGATTTCCATTCGACGTAACTGATCAGCCAAGCGCTGTACCGTAATACCCATATCTTCGATACTATTGGTCAAGCTACTCATGCCCATATCGATACGAGCACGGTTGATGGCTGACTCACCAGACAGATTAATCATATGCTCGATCAAACCACCTGAGATACGAATCATCTCGTTATTATTGGCACTCTGATCTTCCTCACCCGTACTGCTGAGCATAGAAGGCATCTCACTAATATCTTTTGCCAGATACTGTGAGTCTTGCTGTTCTCTAGCAATAAAGAGCGCTTCATGCTGCGATTGTAGGGATTCTTTAGGGATTTGCTTTAGGCTGTCAGGATTTTTACTAAATTGCTGCAATGCCTCAATCAATAGCGCAGGCGTCGGTGGATTGACATGTTGTCTAAGGATAGAGATCGCATCAGCAAGCCAGTCATGACTGGCAACCAGCAACTCCAATACTTTTTTGGTAGCAGGACGACGATTATCTACAAAATCTGTATAAACCGATTCCATTTCATGTGCCAGATCAGCGATACCAGCTGCGGTGACCATTCGTGCGCCACCTTTGATGGTATGCAAATCACGCTGCAATGCCTGTAATGCTGTCGTATTATTGGTATCTTTTAAGAACAGTTGCAGATACTTATTACGATTGGTGAGCTCCTCAGCTTCTTCTAAAAACACCGACAATATATCAGGATCTGGCAAACCATTCGCCCATGACTGTTTAATCATCATGTCTAGGCTCAAGGTATCCGATACGTCAGCGCTGAGGTGAGCGTTGTTAGCCACCCTACTTTGTATTTCAGGTTCGAAGTGGGTTTTCGGTATAGGTATGATTAGCTCTACCGTTTCTGGCAAGGCTTGGGCTTTTACAAACTGTTGTAGTTGCTCAATCAACGCTGAGGCAAAAAATGATTTTTTATGATTTACGATATGCAGTACTTGCAACGACATGGTGTCTTGCACTATTTGCATTATTTCAAGCCATTGTGCTGTCGGTATTCTTCTATTCTCTACAAATGCTTCATAGACACTTTCAGCTTCATGGGTCAGATCACCAATACTACGAATACCTGCCATTCGCGCACCACCTTTGATAGTGTGCAGATGGCGCTGTAAAACTTTTAGTGCATTTATATTGCTGATATCAGCACGCCACTTATTAAAACTCTCATCCAGCGCGGCATCGAGCTCTTGAGCTTCTTCTAAAAATATCTCTAATAGCTCAGCATCAGTATCAATAGATTCAAGCTGTAGCTCAGGTGCTGCAACGGCTCTCACGACAAAGATACCCTCATCACCATTGCTATCATCGTCCTGGTAAATACGTTGTAGATCTTCAATAACTTGTTGGTCAATCTTCAATGACGTGCTACCAGCCAATGCGTCGAACAAACCAACCAATTGAGCATGACCAGCGTGTAAAACCGCTTGGGTATCGATATTTCTTGCTGTATCAATATTATCTTTCAAATAGGCATAAGCGTGACCCAACTCATTGAGAATATAGGTGAATTTTGGAAACGCTTCTGCTTTATTGGCTAAGTAAGCTATTTGCGATATTTGCTGCGATATATAGCCCTGAACATGTGCTGTCTCAGAATGATTAAGTGCGTCATCTAACTCCCACTCAGCATCCAATAGTTCATCAATATTATTATCTAACAACTGCTCTATCGTTGGTTTGTTATCAGCCGTGACCTTATCATCGCTAATGACGTATTGCTCACCAAGCATGGCTTGCAATGAGGCTATATCTTGCTGACTTTGCGCGTCTTCGATCGATATATTTTGCGGCTGAACGTTTTGCTTGTAGTTGTTTAAATAACCGTCCATTAGCGTAGCAGACTTCGCCAATGCTTCTAGATGTTGAGCATTCATGGCAGTATCTTGCTGCTGTAGTAGCTCTAAGCTATGCTCTATCGTTGCGCTAACCTCGCTGATCGCTGCTAAAGCGCTAGAACCTGAAGCCCCTCGCAAGGTATGAAATGCGCGTACAATCTCATCCGTCACTTCAATATAAGACTGATCTTGATGCTCATCAACGAATTGGTCAATATCTTGCAATAGTCCTTCTGCTTCGTCGATAAAAATCTCACAAAACATTTTTTCTTCTTCGCTTTGCGGTGCTAAATAAATAGGCGCTTCTGCTATCATTTCATTGACAGAATTAATCGTCTGCAGCGTGGTATCTATCTCTGTATTAAGATTATCTTGGGTCGGGCTATGCTCATCAATAGCAGGCGACAGTACTGACGCTTGGATGGTCTCATCCTCAGAACTATTTGATGCTTGCTCATACAAGGCAGAATAGCTAAATGCATCCCCTTGCTGTTTGCTATAAGCATTAGCGCATGCGATCCATAAAGGCACCATCGCTGGATAATTTTGGCTGTCATTTTCAAATACTGTTAGCATCGCAGGATAGGCAGCTAGCACATCAGCAATAAGCTGACGCATATCTGCTGAGACAGTCACACTATGATCCAAAATGCGATTAAGCATATTTTCTATAGCCCAAGCCAGCTCAGCCGTATAATTTGCACCGACCATACGACCGGAACCTTTTAAGGTATGGAACCCTCGACGAATATCCACCAATCCGCTTAAGTCAGCTGGCAATAATCGCCAATCTTCATATAAAGGTACAATCTCAGCCAATACTTCATCAGCTTCTTCTAAAAATATCTCTTTAATATCAGGATCGGCATCATGAGCATCTGCCGCTAGCTGCTCAGTTTCTTGCATAAAGGGTTTGAGTATCGCTGGAATATCAATAGCAGATAAGGAAGCAACAGCAGTGCTCTTTGTACTATCAGCAGTTGTCTCGTTTGACTCATTGCTCATGTCGAGAGCACTTAGCAATTCAGCATCATCATCAAATGGAGGCGATAGTTCTAATGCTGAGTCTGAATCAGCAGTGACAGCATCTAATATGGTCAGCCCAGCATTGATAGGTTGCTGTGTCATGAGGTTATGGCTTTGTAGAATAGTGACAGCAGGATCAAAGCTTGGAGATTGTTGTGCTTCAAAATCTACCACTAATGCTGGTAGACGTTTTGCCGTATTCATCACCAGACTTACAACTTCATCTGTGACAGGCAGCGTTTTATCTAACAGGCGATTGAGCAGATTTTCGATCGACCATGCCATCTCGCTGATGCTAAAAGCCCCAACCATACGTCCTGAGCCTTTTAAAGTATGGAACCCTCTACGCACTTCAGTGAGTGGGGTTAAATCCTTTGAGTCTTGCTGCCAGATATGTAGAAAGTCTTCTAAATCAGCAATGACTTCCGTCACCTCTTCGATAAAGATGTCACGAATCTCTGCGTCCATCTCAAAATTATCAGGCTTAACTTGCTCACGAGCAAGCGTTAATGGTTCACTCTCGGTACTATCATCATCAGCCGTATCTTGCCCTACCACACGCTCATTATCTACATCAGTCAAAGCTTGGTTAGCAACATCATTTTGACTATTAGCAGGAGTAATCTCGCCACTATCATCGTAACGCAATACGTTGGTCGCTACGGATTTTTGGGTAAGGAAAGTGTCTTTAATGGTCTCTGGCGATGCAATATAATGAGTCAGAAGTTGGGCGGCAGTCGCAGTATACTCATTTGCCCGCATTAATAGCTGCGGGTCAAAAACCTGCTGCGCAAGGTAGTCAAGCAACAATTCAATAGACGTTAGTCCTTCAGCCAATGCCTGAGTCACATCCCAACTGAGTACGTCAATCTCATGAATGGTCAATTGTGTAAATATACTTGCCATATCATTCATGGTTTGACGAATTGATGGCAATCCCATGTCGGCAAAAGCATCGCCAATATCGGTAAAATCAGCAGCAATGGGCAGTAAGTCAGTGTCTTGACGCTGTACATATTCATGGAAGCTTTGTTTGACATCTTCTACCGCGATGCGCAGCTCACGTAAACTTCCACCAACAGAAGCCGTCGCAGGACTTTCTTCCGACTGCGTGTCAATATCTTCAAACGTTGCAGACAATGTCGTAAAAGAAGCGGCATCCCCTATCTTGAGAGATATCGTCTGTTCAGTATGATAGATAGCGTTATATAGCTCTTGAAGCTGGCGCTCAATCTGCCATTGTTCTTGTGCAAATCCTGTTTCTGATGATAGAGCCTGCTCTATGTCTGTAACAATTTCATGTATTTGCGACACGTAATAAGTCCAACCTCGACCTTCGAGTTGACTTTGTATTTTCTGTAAAGGAACAAGAAGCGTGTCTGGCTTATCCAAAGTAAAGATAAGTGTCTCAAGCTCACTGAGTATACGTGGTAAAAAGCGTGATCCCGTTGACGACGTTTGCGACAAATTATTTAGAAGTGACAGAGTGCGCTTGCTACTTTGAGCAAGGCTATTTAGTTCGATATACACCCTTATGATTAAGCTTCGAATAACGCTTGATGACAACTCAGCTTGCTGAGTGCGAGACTCTATTACTTGATCCAGCTGACTTAGCAATGACGCATAATGCTCAGGTAATGGGGTGTCATTATGAGCAAGGTCATTTAGCCACAGTTCCGTTAAGTACCAAAGGCGTTGTAAGTCATCATGTTGAGTGGTCTGCCATAAGTATTGGCTGACTCTTTCTAGTGTAGTCAATAAGGACGGTTGATTGGTATTGGCACTCAATAACGCTTGTACTTGCTGTCGCCAAACCAGTAATAATTGTTGATAGTGATAATCAGCTAAATGAGTCGCCGTTCTATTCGCCGGCATCATCACTTCGATGCTATTGATACCATCGATAATATGATCATCGATAGCATGATTATTTAGATTCTTATGCTGAGTATTCGCCAAGCTGACCGAGATATCTGGCGCTACCCCCAGTTTCGATAGTGCTTGAGTAAGCTCGTCAGCAGCATTATCAATTAAAACGGTGTTGTGATTACCCATACCTGCGTATTGATTCAACTCACGCTGTAGCAAGCGATGAGAAAACTGACCAATGCGGCGGTCGTTAGCAGAAATACGATCGCGACTGCTAACGTCTGCCAGCAAGCTCAGTTTATTGGCAAGATCTGCTAATAAATTAAGGCGAATCATCGTTAGCGCGCCGCCAACCTGATGATAATGTTGCACCATCTGCTCGTAATCAGTGCTATCAGCGTCTAACTGCCAGCCATCAGATATCTGTGATAATTGCTGATTAAACAGTGGTAATAACCACTCAAGCGTCACTATGTCATTGGGCTGGTTTTTCATAGGGTTATCCTAACTTGTCTAGGCACTAATCTAGACATTAATTTTTTGCCACACATTAACCTGTGGGTGCGCAATACGGCGCATATTTGAAGGACGCCAAAACAACGCCTCACCTGGAGCCAATATAATATATCCACCTAACGCACACTGCTCTGATAGCCTTGCCAAAATATCACGCTGATCAAACTTGCGAAAATATAGCAGCATATTTTGACAGATAATGACATGCTGAAGGTGCGAAGTGGGTGGTTTTTGCTCAATAATATTGTGTAAAGCGAAGCTAACATAGCGTCGTAACGTTGGCGCAATCTGCCAGTCGGTCTGAGTGCCAGTCATCGCCTTTTTTGCGGTAGACACCTTATAAAAATGCGATTGACTGATATCACACTTAGCTCGCCATGGCTGAACGAACTGCTGGCACAGGTCTGGAATTAACGACTGCTGCCGCTTATCATACTGCCCTAGTCGTGCTTTTGTAATGGCTTGTTGGCTGACATCTGTACCCAATATCGTATAATTAATCAATTGTTCAGAAGCCAAGCTCATCGCCAATGACCATGTTTCTTGTCCACTGGCACAACCAACACTCCAAATGCGAAATAAATCATTAGCATCATTGTCGTGACCACGATCAGTACTAGTGGCAGTAAGCTGCTGGCGCTGATGCTGTAATGCACACTTTGTGACAAAATCGATAGAAGGCATATGACGAAAAAAACGACTTTCGTGAATCAGTACTTTATCCAATAACTGCTGGCGTACTTCATCGTTTTTTGGTAGTTGACACCACAGCTTTTCAACTGTCAATCCATGTGATAATGCCGTGTGTTCAATCGCATTTATCAACCATTGCAGCTGGACATTGGGTAGAACGAAACCAATCTCTTGTTCTATATATCGCTGCCACTGCTGCACATCAAAACTGTCTGCCTGCAGCAAACCTTTAATCAACGAGGGCTTGATTGCTTTGATAGAATTGCTGTCTGGTTGAGTAAAATTATTCACGTCACCTGCTATAGTCACTGCTGCAAATCATCGTATCTGCACAGTATATTATTAACACATTAATTTAAAAACGGTCAGTGGTCTCACACCTACTTGACGTTAACACTTGTCATTACACACTTGCTGATAACGCTTCTTCGCTATCCAACATCTCGTTTTCTAGTAGCTCATCATCGTTCGATACTTTAAAACCAGTGACTGACTCTTGCAATGCTGCAGCCATTTCGCTCAGCTCACCAATAGAGCGCGCGGTTGCCATTGTGCCAGAAGAGGTCTGTGAGGTAATATCTTGAATAATATTCATCGTATGAGAGATGTGGCCAGCTGACTCGGCCTGCTGCAAAGCGGCGTTTGAGATGTTTTGAATCAAGTCAGCCAAGGTATTAGAAACGCTCTGCACTTCTTCTAGGGCTTCACCAGCATCTTTTGCCAAGCGTGCACCGCGCACAACTTCAGAGGTCGTCGATTCCATTGACATAACTGCTTCGTTGGTATCTGCCTGAATGGTTTTCACCAAGGTTTCAATCTGTTTGGTAGCGTTAGCTGAACGCTCAGCAAGACGTTGGACTTCATCAGCAACGACCGCAAAGCCTCGACCGGCCTCACCTGCCATCGATGCCTGAATAGCAGCATTCAATGCCAAAACGTTGGTCTGGTCAGCAATATCATTAATTAAACCAACGATATCACCAATTTCTTGCGAAGACTCACCCAGACGCTTAATACGTTTTGAGGTCTCTTGAATCTGATCACGAATCACGTTCATACCTTCAATAGAGCGCTGTACAACTTCCGCTCCATTATGAGAGATGGCTACTGAGCGCTGAGCAACAGTCGCCGATTCTGAAGCGTTGTTCGAAACTTGGTCAATCGATACTGTCATCTCATTAATAGCCGCTGATACACCAGCAATTTCTTGTGCTTGGTGCTCAGATGCTTCAGCAAGTTCGACTGCATTCATCTGTGTTTGGTCTGAAGACTGCGAAACGCGGTCAGCCGTGTTGTTAATAACCAAAACCAATTGACGTAATTGGTCAATCGCAAAGTTCACTGAGTCAGCAATTGCCCCAGTAAAATCTTCTGATACGGTGGCATTAACCGTCAAATCACCTTCTGCTAAATCACCCAATTCATCAAGTAGACGTAGAATAGCAATCTGGTTACGTTCGTTTTCTTCTTGAATTTGACGCGCTCGCTCAGATTCCGCTTCTGCTTCCTGACGACGACGCAAGGTTTCTTTTTCAATGAGTAGACGCTCTGATCCCCCACGCTGCTTCAGTAACTGATACAGAGCAAAGAGGATGCCTAATACCCCTACGACAAATATAATCGCTGGTAAAGTAACGGATTGATTAAAATCAGCCAAGTACTGACTTACTGACGATAACGAATTGACCAGCCAAATCAGGCAGGCCACACTTATTAGCACAAAAAACCCTAACAATAACTTCCACTTGCTATTAGCGTCCTTGCCATCTGTTGTATTGGTCGTACCAGCTACAGGTTTCTTTATAACATCACTCATCGTACGTATTCCTTTCAAACAATCATCAAAGTCTCATCGTGACTGACTTTGACAATCTTATTGTTATAAAAACAACAGTGATTAGCAAAGCCTGTATGAATACTGACACCCAACCGTATCATGTCATTCGCTATTATTTCGTCATCGTTATAGCAGCCAGATAGCTGTTATCGACTGCTATATTGCAGCATCGGTATACTGCAGGTCTTGTGCGAGCAGGCTTGGCATAAAAACATACCAATCTTGCTCATTTTTAAAGAACTTACCGTGATTATAAGGAGCAAAGGGCGAATTAGGCTCTATAGCTTCTGCACGGTATTGATCATGCGTAAATTGTTCAATCCCAATAACTTGATCCACTAACAGTCCTGAAAAGAGATTGTCATGTTCAATGACAATGACTTTTCGTTGGCTCATTTGCGTTAAACGACTAGGAACCTGTAGAAACTGAGACAAATCGGTGATTGGCAATAGGCGTCCGCGAATATTGGCGATGCCTAGCATCCAAGGCTTCACTAGAGGCAAGCTGGTATACTCTGGCATGGCCAATACTTCTGATACTTGACCCATCGGTGAAACTAACCGCTGTCCGCCAATCTCGAATACCACACCTTGCCAGTCATACTCTTGTCCACCGCGGCGACCACTTTTGCGCGCGCGTGCCAAGTCTGCTAAACGCAGAAGCTCAATAAACCCTCTGGAAGCCACAATCTACTCCATTACTTTACGAATGATATTAACCAATCCATTTTCGTCAACGGGCTTTGCCATATACTCTTTAGCGCCTTGGCGTTTTCCCCAAACTCGATCGGTTTCCTGATTTTTGGTACTGATCATAATCACTGGAATATGCGCGGTGGTCTTACCTCGAGTAATTTTGCGAGTGGCCTGAAAACCGTTCATCTCAGGCATAACCACGTCCATTAAAATGACATCTGGTAAGTGATCAATGGCCATCTGGCAACCTTGCTCACCATTTATCGCCTCTAATACTTTAAAATTATGTCTGGCAAGCATGTCGCGAAATTTCGCCATCTCAGATGGTGAGTCGTCAATGACTAAAACTGTAGTCATAGGAATTTCCTTTATTTTCGAAAGTATCCATAAGGATATGTTGTTATATTATTGAGACAATCCGACTGAAAGTAGCACGCCAACCATGAATGGCAGGGCAATTCTCTTAACAGTTTCGATTAAATATTGAGCAGTTATTAGTAATATTTTATCAATACTAAATCTCTTAACCGTAATGCCTAGCCTAATTTATCTGATTCTATATAAAGCATAGCAATGCATAAATCATACCAACTTGTAAGACAATATTTAATGATATGTCTACAAGTGGACTTATTTATATTAGCGGTACTGATTAATTGCCTCGAACAGCTCATCTTTACTAAATGGCTTGGTCAGATACTCATCTGAACCCACGATACGACCACGCGCTTTATCAAATAAGCCATCTTTAGACGACAACATAATCACAGGTTTGCTGGCATAATCAGGGTTGTTTTTTATTAGCGCACAAGTCTGATAGCCATCCAAACGCGGCATCATGATGTCGACAAAAATAATATCTGGATTGTTATCGACAATTTTTGCTAAAGCATCAAAACCATCAATGGCGGTCACAACTTCGCAACCC
Source organism: Psychrobacter sp. TWP2-1-2 (assembly GCF_049896785.1). Lineage (NCBI taxonomy): Bacteria > Pseudomonadati > Pseudomonadota > Gammaproteobacteria > Moraxellales > Moraxellaceae > Psychrobacter > Psychrobacter sp. TWP2-1-2. The sequence goes on from NZ_JAFCVA010000002.1 coordinate 164,453, forward strand.
GCTTTTTGTAATAAAGTCTCTGCGGTACGGCGAATGGTTTTTGAATCATCAATCACCATTACTTTTAAACCATCAAAATTATTTTCCATTATCAGTGTCCTATAAACGACTATTTATTCTTAATACTATCCATCAATGCAAAAATTTAACGGTTATTTCAACTTGTCATATCATTCATTGTTGGACTGATATGAGACGCTAAATTTGCATTACCATATGTTATGACAGTCAACATATCATCTGCCAGTATCTGCCTGTCAAACAGAGCGTCAACATGGGCTACTATACGCACTTTCTAATTAATAAGCTTACTAAATTGCGCCAAATCTATGGCTTTTTAGACGACTTATTTTGCTTTTATTATCGTCCACTGCAACCGTATTTGGTCTAAAACAAGGTAAAGTACCTTTTATTACTGATGACCTTGACGATAAAAGAGGTAAGCCCGAAGTAGAAGAACCATCAACCTTATGATATTTCTGCATTATATAGAAACGCTTGGCACATTGCTGAATAATTTTATTTTGTAATAAAAATGTATCATTGTATTTTGTTATGTTTGTTTTAGCACAGTTATCGACTAATTTCCAGTTATGAGTGAGCCAATATTCGAACTGGTCAGTAATATAAAAATTTGTTCAGACTTGCTATCACTCCTAGCTTAGCTAATGACTGGATTTATCAGCCTTAATGTCAGCGGTTTATTAAGTTTTCTGCACTTATTTCACCCAGTTGCAATTCACTATATAATAAAACGATGACTACTATGGTGACTGCTATGACGGCTTCTAAATTTTTAAAAAATAGCACCTATCTACTGAGTGCTTTTCTTCTTGCTGCCTGTCAGCCATCACCGCCTACCAATGAGCCTGTGACTGCAGAAAACAGTGAGACTGTAGATACCCCTATTGTCATTACCGACGATAGTGTGACCATGACGCCAGATCATATATTAAGCATAAAACCTTCACGTTATCAGCCCAGTCTTGGTTTACAAGGTAAGATCGAACCTATCAAACAGACTAAGCTTATCGCTGCATACCCCATTAACGTCGAAGAAATACTGGTTACTGAGGGTCAATGGGTAGAAAAAGATATGCCGCTGCTTATTGTTCGACGCGTGCAATCAGAAAGCAAAACAGCAGATACATCCAACCCAGCCAAGGAGCAATCTTCGGCATCGAACAGCGTTGCCCCAGATTCTGAGATGACGAACGATGCGGTTGATGTAAAACAAACACACTCACAAAAAACGGACGCTAGCTCAAAACCCAATCAACCTACAGCAGAAAATGGTGCAACAACCACTAAAAACGATCCAATTGCTAACAAAGAAGAGGCAGCAGCAAAAGCCACAGTGGGCGCTCCTAAAAACGCAGTCGGCAATCCTAAAAACAATGACCAAACCAGCGCTAATAGCACGGCGAGCTCAAAACCGCAGCAGAATCAGTATAATTTGATCACTGTGCGTGCCAGTTTTTCTGGCCGTGTAAAAAACTTATATATCAAAGCAGGTCAAAGACTAGAGGCGCGCACGCCTTTATTACAGATTAGCGATGAAACTAAATTACACTTTATCGCGACCCTACCTATTCAAGCAGAACCGCAACTTTCGGTTGGTCAGACTGTCAATTTCACAGCTGAAGGTATGTCGGAACAGTTCACAGGACAAGTCAGTAAACTGACAGCGACCAGCCAGCCGAAAAAGCTGTTGGTCTATGTTAACGTCATTGACAATGAAGCAAGTCGAGACAAGTTATTGCCAGATATGAAAGTCACGGGGCGGGTTAATTATGGTCAAATAGATGTGGGCACTATCGTACCTAAGCGCGCGTTGCACGATGTTGACTTGACAGAATTACAAACGTCACCATATAAGCCTCTGTCACCGTTGACTGCTAACGTGTGGATTATTGGACAGGATCAGCGCCTGACACGCCAGCCTATTGAAGTAGTCGAATATGACCCTATCACAAAGCAGTATTTAATTGCAGGTATTAGCAACGACAGTTTGATTTGTTTGGCTGATTTACCGGCTGATGCTAAAGGTAAAAAAGTCAATGTCTCATAGCTATGCATGCCGACAGTTACATTGTGTAGAAACATTAACAAAGCCTCTCTTGTTTTGTAACTGCGTAATTAGGCAATATGGCCGTATGATATATAGCATTAACCGAGTATTCTGAATCATTGGTATTAAATGACTCGATATCTTGAAAGTTTGAGAAATCTTAGAAAGTTTGAGAACCTAGAGGCTTAATCGTTTAACTGTTTAAGATCCTAAAATCAGCGATGTATTTATCGTGATATAAAATATCAAAACAGATGAAACGTTTGGCCAACCATAACAACAACTAGAGGATAACCCATGAGCAAGCAGATTTTATTAATCGAAGATGATCCTGATCTAGCTGAGTTAATCAGCGATTACCTGACCATGAATTATTATGACGTCCATCATGCAGGGCTTGGTCAAGAAGGGCTTGATTTATTGGATGCCAAAGAGCGTGACATTGATTTGGTCGTACTTGACTTAATGCTGCCTGACATGGATGGTATGCAAGTTTGTCAAAAAATTCGCGGCAATAAAAACAACATGACCAATAAAGTGCCAATTATCATGTTGACCGCGAAAGGTGATACCACCGATCGCGTGCTAGGTCTTGAGATGGGTGCTGACGATTATATATCTAAGCCTTTTGAGCCACGTGAGCTTCTCGCTCGAATCCGTGCTGTTATTCGCCGTCATGAGCAGCCCAATCAAGCAGATAGCCAGTCTGACAGCTTGACCTTTGGTCGTTTGAGCGTGTTCCCTGACAGCCATGAAGTGACCATCGACGATGAGCCTGTTCGTTTAACGACGCATCAGTTTCAATTATTGCATTACTTTGCCACCCATTCTGGTAAAGTATTGAATCGCGAGCAACTGTGGCAAGCCATGCCCAATGATGACAGCTCAGATAATATCGATCGCGCCATTGATGTTCACATCTCGCGTCTGCGTGCTTTAATTGAAGACAACCCACGCCAGCCAAAACGTATTATTACGGTACGCGGTGTTGGTTATCAATTTGCCACTGATCAGGTTTGATCACAAAAGCGGCAAATTAATCGATAAAAACCATACTTTTGATTTGTTTATGCAAATTAGAAGCATGAGTCGATATAAACGGCTGATAGTAGAGATGGTTTAATGCAGCAGTTGGGATTTCGTTCGGTATTTGCCAAGTTATTTGCCAGTGTCATGCTGGCACTTATTTTATTTGCAGTGGCGATGGTGCTGTTGACGCAACTTGTGCACGATAAAGATGCAAGTATTCGATCAGAAGTATTGGCCACTCAGATTTTAGGACAAATAGACCCTTTCTTGCATGAGCTGAATATCTCTGTTAGCGAGGACAATCGCTTGCAAGCGCGCTTTATGCTAGCAGTGGTCAAAAAGAGCTTTGATATCTTTGATGAGTCGTTACAGGCAAAGATGGGCTTGTATGACAGCGAAGGTCGATTGCTAATGCAAACGGATAACAGCGATTTGCCGTTGGAGTTGCCCGCACCGCCCTCTTTATTTTCACGCGTTTTTCCCTCTCTAGCAGACACCTCCCCTACCAAGCAAGCTCAGGTTTATAGCAGCACCGGCTATACGCTTTTGTATGAATCACGCTTACCGCCTAAAAAACCAGTACTCTCCTCTGCGCTGAATTTATTTACTGGCACACTACTATTGTTACTTATTATGGCAGGTGTCCTATGGTGGATTGCTCGTACCATCACTTGGCGCATCAATCAGATGAGCCAGCAGATGGCGCAACTGGGTGATGGTGATTTTACCGTACGGGTGAATGCTCGTGGTAACGATGAGATCGCCTCACTAGCGCGTGGATTTAATCAAGCAGCACAAAAAATCGAACACCTTATCGATGCCAATAACCTGCTCTTAGCACATGCTTCTCATGAGCTACGTACCCCCATTACTCGTATTCGCTTACAGATTGAGATGATGGATATGCTCGCAGGGGCGCTACCAGCTGATACCAAAGCAAAGTTTGATAAACGTGCGCAAGCGATTAACCGCGATTTGTCGGGGCTCAATGATTTGGTAGAGAGTATCTTATTGGTGAGTCGTTTAGACGCCGGTCATGCCTTGCAGCAAGTTGAAAGCTTAGACTTATATGATCTGGTGAATCAAGAGCGGCAACATTATCCTGAAGCGACGCTCATTGGTGAACATATTGTGATCGATGGTCAATCATCGATGTTGACCCATTTGATTCGCAACTTGTTAACCAATGCCATGCTACACGGCAAGCCACCCGTGACGGTACTATTGTATGGCGTGCAAACTATTGATGAAGCAGATACCATACCTGATTACCTGCTACAAACGATACTCTGCAGTAGCTTTGCCGATTATAATAGCTCTGATTTTGACTCCTATCACGAACCAATCGAGGTTAATGAAGACAATACGCACAATCATATTGCGCATAGTCATACACACTCAAACGATTCTTCTCATAGTACTGGTAAAGTTAAATCTGAAGCAACGGATGCCATTATCGTGTTGCCAGCCCCACCGATATATAGAAACGGAGAAAATATTGCGGTTGAGCATGATCTCAATTCTGATACTGATACCGATACCGATACCAATGTAAATATAGAGACTAAAATCGATAAGGCTGATATTAATACCAACAGCGACATTGACTCTATTGAGACCTGTGCAACCTTAACAGAATCTACTGATGTGGATAGTGTTCAAACGGACTCAAGCACTTCGACAAACTTAGTCAACAGTAACGATACCGTTGGAAGCACCAGCGCATCCTCATTGATTGCTAATTATCATAACTTTACCAATGATTTGACTGACAAAATTAAAAAGATGGTTTGGAAAGCAGTTCCTGACACTGAAGAGCCGTCTGCAGTTATCAATGACGCTAAGAGTACTGCCTTGAATGATGCAATTCCTAAATCCAAAGGTGCCATAATAAATAAAGGTGGCAATACACGCGACAAGGGTGATGCTCAAAATAACACTCAAAATCCTACGGAAGTACTCAGTACACCGCGCAAAGAAGGCTTGTTTGCCAAGCATCTAAAAAAAGCCAAGACCGATCCTGTACGCCCATTACCGAAATATGCAGTATTGGCAGTGATTGATGAAGGCACGGGTATTCCAGAAGACAAACGTGAAGAAGTATTTAGCCCATTTGTGCGATTGCAACAAAAAAATAAAGGCTCTGGACTAGGCTTATCGCTAGTATCACAAATCGTTACCGCCCATCAGGGGCGCATTATTACTGATACGTTGAATGGACATACTAGGTTTTTAGTTGTTATACCAGTCAAGCACGACCCACATTATCACCAGCATGACTAGAATGGGCTAAAAATGGCTAAATTTTGCCAAACATCGTCAAATAGCGTATCAATGTCTCGATATTATTTGCGCTATTTTCCTTATTCGACGGCAATTTATCTCATTTTTATCACTATTTTTAAAATGAGGACACGACCTAGTCAGCGATGCTATAGTCGATTCAATTTAAAAGTAGTACAAGGCAACCGAGTATAGATGTATATTTAATACTTCAAGCGAGGTTAACGCCGTAATACTTTTATAGTGGAATGACTATATAAGGTGCTATGAACAGACACTTCATTCTACTGGATCGTCTCGACTCACATTCTACAAAACCCCTCTTACTAATAGCTATTAATCATAAGCCTGTCACGGATGTTCATATCCAAAGTGCTCGATAATATGCTATATTAGCGCCCCTTATTATAGGGTTATTAACGGTTGTTTCTTAATTGGCTTCTTACATTGTTAAAGAGGCCCGACAGCGCGTTTGTGACTATTAAAAAAATTATTGAATTTTGAGCCCTCCATGAATGACATGATTGTCTTAAACAATGTGACCAAGAGTTTTTTAAGCGACCGATCAATCAAAGACAAAGATGGCAAACCACATTGGTTTACTGCCGTTGAACCGACCTCGTTATCTGTCCAGCAAGGCGAAATCTTCGGCCTAATGGGATACTCGGGTGCCGGTAAGTCTACTTTGCTACGCCTAATCAATATGCTTGAGCGTCCAGATGCTGGTCAAGTCATCGTTGATGGCACTGACTTGACCACTTTGTCTGCCAGTGAATTGCGTATCGCTCGGCATAATATTGGTATGATTTTTCAGCAGTTTAATCTGATGTCCAATCGTACTGTTTTTGACAACGTGGCCTTTAATTTAACTGTTTCAGGATATCCGAGCCGCGACATTCATAAACGAGTCATGGATTGCCTAGAGATTGTTGATCTAACAGACCGCGCTGGTCACTACCCTGCGCAGCTGTCAGGCGGACAAAAACAGCGTGTCGGTATTGCCCGAGCGATTGCCCCCAGTCCTAAAGTATTATTGGCTGATGAGCCAACCAGTGCGCTTGATCCTGCGACGACCCGCAGCTTGTTGACTTGTCTACGCGATATCAACGAACAACTTGGCGTCACCATTGTGATTGTGACTCATGAGATGAGTGTCATCCGTAGGCTATGTGATCGCGCCGCATTACTGCATCAAGGTCAACTCTTGGAAGTTGCAGATGTGAGAGACGGTCTGATTCAAGCGACCACCCCGATTGGCAAAGGCTTAGTGCACGAAGACTAATGAGGCAGGAGAAATAAATATGTTAACTGGTAGTGAATTATCCGCCTCGATAGACAAGCTGTTTGCCCTGCGCAAAGAGATTGTAAACGCGTTTATTGATACATTTATTATGCTTGGCATCTCAACGACGGTGGCGATTGTCATCGGTGGGTTGTTTGGCGTATTTTTGTTTTTATCCAGTGATCGACAGTTTTTGCAAAACAAAACATTGTATGGTCTGCTTGGTGGTATCACCAACTTTATGCGCGCTTTCCCATTTGTCATTTTGATGATTGCCATGAGCCCATTTACGAAGGCTATCGTTGGCACGGGTATTGGACCGATTGCGGCCTCATTGGTACTCGCCATTGCAGGTTCGTTTTATTTTGCCCGTTTGGTCGAGCAAAACTTACGTGAAGTGCCACGCGGTATCATTGAGGCGACCGAGTCTATGGGCGCACGTCCCTTGACCATTATTACAGTCTTACTCAATGAAGCACGCTCAGGACTGGTATTGTCCGTGACGATTCTCTGTATCAGCCTGCTCTCTTATTCAGCAGCGGCGGGCATGATTGGCGGCGGTGGTCTGGGGGATTTGGCCATTCGTTATGGCTACTATCGCTATCAAACGGAGGTGATGATTTTTATCGTTATTGTCCTATCAGTCATGGTTGTCTCCATTCAAGCATCAGGTAATTGGTTGGCTAACCGTTTGGATAAACGATAGAAAAAAAGACTTAGACAAAGCCAGTCAACGCTAATATGAATAATACTCAAGGTTTAATGCCGATTCATCCTAAGCAAAATGCTTGACTTTGTTACTGAGACCCTTTAATTTTGATACTAACTTAACAGTCGTTAACTTAGCAGCATTACTATCCCTAATGTTGCTTTTTTAATGGCCAGCGTTTGCCCTCCATCCCATCCCTCTTATTAAGGAAGTTCCATGAAATTAACAGATATCAGCCGTCAGTTAGCGACTGCATTTGCGGCCGTTGGCGTATCAAGCCTAGTCTTGGTTGGTTGCAACAACTCATCAGCACCAGAAGCGACTAAAGAGCCTGTTACTGAAGGCTCAACAGCAGAAACTGCCGCTAGCGATATCGATCCTGAGCATACCAAAATCGTCATCGGTACCACCGAAGGTGACTTCGCCGATATGGTGCGCAACCAAGTGAAAAGCTCACTGGAAGCGCAAGGTTACGAAGTTGAGCTGATTGCTTTTACTGACTATGTACGCCCAAACCTTGCCTTGGCTGAAGGTGATTTGGACATCAACATCTTCCAGCATAAGCCTTATCTTGATACCTTCAAAAAAGAAAACAATCTTGATCTAGTAGAAGTTTTCCAAGTACCTACTGCCCCACTTGGCATTTACTCAGGTAAAAAGACCACGCTTGATGATGTCTATAAAGGCATGAGAGTCTCTGCACCAAATGATCCAAGTAACTTTGCTCGTGCGCTGGTGATGATGGATGATCTTGGCTGGATCAAGCTAAAAGACAATATTGACCCACTAACGGCATCAAAAACTGACATCGCTGATAACAGCAAATACGACATTGAAATCATTGAGTTAGAAGCCGCTCAATTGCCACGTGCTCGTGATGAAGTCGACTTTGCCGTCATCAATGGCAACTATGCCACGGATGCTGGTATCAAGCTGACTGAAGCACTATTTCAAGAGCCTAGCTTTGCTTATGTCAACTGGTCAGCCATCAAATCAGCAGATGCTGGCAAAAAATGGGTCGAAGATGTGACCAATGCATATAATTCAGAAGCCTTTAAAAAGTATGCTCATGAAACTTTCCCTGGTTATAAGTACCCAAAAATCTGGGGCTCTGATCACAGTGCGCACACGGATACCGCAACAAAACCTGCACCTGTAGAAGCGGCTGCTCAATAAGCTCTTAAGCCAAAAACACTTAAATATCGTCTTCGTCCCGCTTGTAAACGCCCATTGCTAGATAGTGATGGGCGTTTTTTATGGGCTCGATTTTACGATTTTTATTTTTTAACCGCGCGCTGCTGTCTATCAGTTACTAAAAATGACGTTACAGCCTGTTTGTCCTTTGTAGGAAAGCGTCACGTGCCCTTTTACTTGCTGCCAATTTTTTCTATAGTGGGTAGGTCAAATAGAGAGGGTGATCAGAATATTGATGATTCGATGCTCTATCAATAAATACATAAATAACAAGGATAATAAGATGCGTGCTAAAACTTATAATATTCGTACCGCTGGACAAGCAAATATTCCTGTACTAGGGCTTGGTACATGGCAATCGACCGGTCAAGATTGTGTTGATGTCGTCAGTCAAGCGTTGAAAATGGGTTACGAGCATATCGATACCGCTCAAGCTTATGGTAATGAAAAAGAAGTGGGTCAAGGTATCAAACAATCAGGGGTATCTCGTGATAAGTTCTTTTTGACCACAAAGATTTTTCCTGATGACATGAAGTTTGAGCCTGAGGAATTGATTGCCGCCGCCAAACGCTCTTTAGCAGACTTAGATACTGATTATATTGATTTGCTACTATTGCACTGGCCTGATGACCGTGTTCCTTTATCTGAAACCATTCCTGCCTTGTGCGAACTACAAAAACAAGGTTTGACGCGCCATATCGGTGTATCTAACTTTAATATTGCCAATATCATTGAAGCTGAGAAATATGCTGATGTACCGATTGTGGTCAATCAGGTTGAGTTTCATCCTTTCATCAAGCAAAAAACCTTGCAGACTTTTTTGAACAATCACCACATTCTACTCGAAGCTTATTCACCACTTGCACGCGGGGATGTATTCGATAATGAGATTATTAAAGAAATCGCTGACAAACATAATGTCACGCCAGCACAGATATCATTGGCTTGGATTCTGGCAGACAAGCATCGTATCGCTATTCCGAAAACGTCTAACCCTGATCATTTGCAAGGCAACTTAGACGCTATAAAAGTACAATTAAGTGCGGATGATATTGAGAAAATCAGCAGCTTAGCACGTGCTGATGGGCGCAAAATTAAGCATCCAGATTACTCTCCTGAATGGGACGACTAAATGCTTGGAAATAACTACCAAAACTTACTAGTACCAAAATTCGTGTAAAAAAAGAGCCGCTAATATATTATTAGCGGCTCTTTTACTATGGTATGGACTATATAATTACTGCTGTAGAGTATCCGTCTCATGTACCTTTTCAGCAGGATTATATTGCTCAGAAGGAGGCACTACACCGCTACGGTTGTTTTCTTTCATCGATTTGGCCACTTCTGGCGGCATGTAATTTTCATCATGTTTCGCCAAGACTTCTCCAGCGACAAAAGTATCACCCTGCATCTTACCTGTCGCGACGACACCTGAGTTTTCAGCAAATAAATCTGGCAAAATACCTTGATAAGTCACAGGTACGGTCGATTGAAAGTCAGTAATGGCAAACTCAACGTTTAGTGGATTGTCTTCTGCGCGCTGGACACTACCCGCAACGACCATACCGCCTGCTCGAATACGCTTATCTTGTGGTGCTTCACCTTGTGCAATCGCGGTAGCATCAAAGTAGTAATCGGTCTGTTGCCCAATGGCATAAAGAACCAATACCACGGCTATCGCCGCTCCTGCAAGCGTAAACATAACCCACATCAGTTTTTTGCGACGAACTGCGTTCATACCACTACCTCATTAATGAGTCACTGTTTTATAAACTATAGTCAATGCCATACAAATATATAAAACAGAAAAATTTGAAGAAACTACCATTAGAAAAACGTTCTAAAAATGTCTTTCTAATCGTACTCTTCTAATGGCTATATGGTAGCATTTTTCGGACAAATCAATAAGCCCTATAACCTCTGTGGCAGTCACCTCTTTATCAGGTGCTAAGTTGCAGATTGAGTGGCTAAAAATTAACGGCTAACGCTAGATAGGACGAACCTACTAGCTAATTAGGCTGCTTGGTGACAGGCATGGTTGTTTTAGCAGTACGCTGTGCTTGCCGCGCTTGCTGAATGGTCAACTGCTTGATTAAAGCCTGTCGTTGTCTACGACTATAAATAACAAAAGCCAGCATCATGCCAACGGTAATTGCCCAGCATGACCAAACGAACACGCCATGCTTACCCATGGCAAGAAATTCAGATACGCTATAAAAGTAAGGCTGCATAATATTTTCCTAGCCGTGATTTCTTTTGGCGACAGTCATGACCATCATTTAGCTTGCCCGCGAATATATTCTTTGACCCACGCTTTGCCTTGATCACGATACAAGATAAGGGTATTGGTACGATAAATCGCTAATGTTGCCACTAATAAGTAACTACCGATAATCATTAGTAGTAACGGCATCCACATATCTGCAGACATTTTAGGTGCGGCGGTCAAAGTAAAGGTCGAGCCTTGATGCAAGGTGTTCCACCACTGTACCGAATACTTGATAATGGGCAGATTTACTGCGCCAACAATAGACAAAATGGCGGCGGCTTTACCACGATTGGCAGTATGCTCAAACGCGGCAAATAACGCCATCACGCCCGCATACAGAAACGCCAAGATGAGCATAGAGGTCAAACGTGCATCCCAAACCCAGTAAGTACCCCAAGTGGGTTTCGCCCAAATAGAGCCCGTGATTAAGCTAATCACACAGAGCAAGAATCCTAGCGGAGCAAGCGCTTGTGCCACTAAGCTAGCCGTTTTTATTTTCCAAACTAAAAAAATGACTCCGAGCACTGCTAAGGCAAAATAGATGGAAATAGCGATACTGGCAGCGGGTACGTGAATAAAGATAATGCGGTAGCTATTGCCCTGCAGATAATCAGGCGGCGCAAAAGCGAGACCCCAGATACTACCGATCAACAGGCAAATACTGGCTAATATGGCTAACCACTTGACCCAAGGCGAAAAAATGCGAAAAAACTGCTTGGTACCCACAGTGGTCAAAAAGCCTTGCCAGATGCGCTGCCACAAGCTAGGAGATGAGACGTTATTCAAGTTGGGCATGGGAATAAACCTATTGGCACAGCGTATTGGTTGTAACCGATATAGCGCATCATGGGCGCGACTACCTGTTAACCTGCCGGCGTTAAACACTGGATAGAATCTACAAGTGATTGTTTGCTTAGTTAACTGACTATTATAGCAAAATTGCCAGTTTTCAACATGCTGTTAATACAAAGGTTTTTTATAGCCTTTTCTATTACAAACTCTCAATACAGAGAGTTGTACATAAATTATGTCGTTTCTAATTCAGCCACGCCATTTTTAACGTCATGGCAATCACCCATGGCATCACCAAAACCGAGATAATACTACCTGCTAATAATAAAGCCAGTATCGGTAAGCCATTGAGACCAGTGGCAAATAAATCAACCGCTCCTGTGGCAAAAATCAACACTGGTAACTGCATCGGCAAAGCAATCAAAGGCACTAGCACCGCACCATTCTTTAATGACAGCGTCAAACTACTCGCGACCGCTGACAGCATCAACAACATCGGACTGCCCATCACAATAGAAGCCATCAATATCCACGCCTCAAACCAACTAAGCTGAAACAATGGCACGGCAAGTAAACTAAGCGCTGCCACAATACCACTACTAAAAATCCAATGGATAACCAAACGGATCAACACCCATAAGGGCAATGACGCTTTGGCAACGACCAATTGCGCCAGCGTGCCATTATCAAGGGCAGGCTTAAACAAACCATCGACACCCATGACCAGTGACAACAGAGCGGCAATCCACACCGCCGACACGCCAAGGCGTTGCAATAGCGCAGGCTCGCTACCCACTGCTAGCGGAAATAAGGTGATAATGACCAAAAACAGCACTAGCGGATAAAGCCACTGCACGGCGCCTTGCTGTTTGACTTGCCACTCGCGCCGCCATAACTGCATAAAGCTGATACCGCGCACCGCAGCTAAGTCAGTATTTGAGCTTTTATTCACTGTTTGTACTGAACCGTCTATTTCTATCATTTATTTGCTCTTCTACGGATGCTTGGAACACTTATACTGAGAGTATGCAAACTAGTATTCAAACCATATAATCGGACAAATCGAGCACTTGATTGGCAACACCAACGGCCTGATGACTGGTCATTAATATAGCGCCGCCTTCATGGGCAAAATCGCGCAATCTGTCTTCCATTCGCGCTACCATATCGACATCAAGGGCAGTAAAAGGCTCATCAAGTAGCCATAATGGTGTTACCTCAGGGGTCAATAAATATAACCTTGCAAGGGTAATGCGGCGGGTTTGCCCAGCAGATAAATGGCTTGAGCTAATCGTCTCAAAGCCTTGTAATCCTACCCAAGTGAGGGCATCATCAATATCAGTAACGCTTGGGCTAATCCCATATAAATTTAGCAGAAAGGTCAGGTTTTGCGCGACCGTTAGATTTGGATGTATACCCAACTGGTGCGACACGTACAAAGGCTGAATAGGTAAATTCGCTGCTCCTTGATAATAAACCTCACCGCTTAACACTGGCAATAACCCAGCCAGCTGCATCAGTAAAGTGGTCTTACCAGTACCATTGGCACCAATTAAATGGCAAATGCTACCAGCTGCCAGATTGAGTACTACCCCTTCACATAGAGGGGTTTCGCCGCGCTGAACGGTCAGCTCATCAAGCGCAAGTAAGGCGGTATTCAGAGCTGTCATCAAAACCTCTCATTATTTATTAAGCGGCAGTCAATATTCATCACAAACACAGATGACGTTCATGGCATAATACTTTATGCTTACCCCACCCACACAGTATAACAAATTGTCGATTATTATGACCTCAAAACCTATGCAGACTTCAAAAGATAACCAAAATTTAGATATGCCAGCGCTAACCATAGATGGCTTAATCGAGGCACAAGTTGCCTTTATGCAGCAATGGCTACGCATGCAAGCTGAACCGCTGTCTATGCAGGCATGGCAATGGTTTGCTGCACAGCCATTAAATAAATATGTCAGCGCCGATAATTTGCAACAGCTGATTAATGACTGGCTACTCAATAAACCGATGACTGATGTGATACGTAAAGATATTCGCGATATCCTGCATACGATTATTTATCATCCAGTCAATGACAATGTGCCGTTGTCTGAGCTGGTGGATGACACTCAAGTTGAAACCCTTGCCAATTATGTTGGTAGCCACGATCAGCAACGCAATATCTTGATTCATACATTGGTCGGCAACGAGACTTTTGCCGATTTGCTAACCCAAACGCTATATCATGCCATTAATGACTTTATGGAATCCACGCTAGATAAAGCCGGTGCTGCCGGTAAACTGATGAAGTTTGGACGTAGCTCGTTTGAAAAAGCAACCAATCGCAATCTTGATGAAAAATTGCAGACGTACCTGCATCGCAATATTAAAGATTTAGCGCATAAAGCAGAAGCCAACGCCCAAGCGCATTTAACCAACGAAGAGGTTGCGCGCTTATTGGTCACCGGTTGGGGGCGCATCAAAGAGAAGCCGATTAGCGAAATCCAAACTTATTTACGTGATGAGCCTAACGATAGCAGTATTAAGCATATTGAAAACAGCATCCAACAAAGCTATAACCGTTTGCGCCTATCGCCTTATTTGCACAGCCTTGTGGCAGCGGGCGTCGATACCTGGTATACCAACCATCAAGCCGATAGCATGGCCAATATCGCGGCAAGCCTACATATCGATGAGCAGGCAATAACGCAATTGAGTACTGCCCTGCTCCCTGTCGTCACTGACGCCCTTGAAAGCTCATGGGTTACGGCGCATATAACAGATATGCTGCAGGCGTTTTACGCCCAGCCTAGTATCAAAGCAGGATTGGTATTTGGCAGCGATTAATCTGCTGTTGTAACGTACGATTTATGATTTAGTTTTTAAATTTCACCTTTTATTAGTTAGCCTACTATCCTATGAGCCAATCTCCTAAACTCAGCTTATGGCAAAGAATTAAACAGCTGCTTAACATATCGGCTGTGCAGGCTGTCATTGATGATATCAAGGCGGCTAAAGACTTAGATTTGGGTTCAGATTTAGACATAACAGAACAGGATAACAATAACTCTCATCCTTCAAAAAATGAGAAAGATAGTATTCAAACTCGTCCTAAAGACAGTGATAATAATGACAATGATCATAATGACAATGATCATAATGACAATGAGAATACGGATGTCAGCGGCTCTAACCCTGACTTAAACCGTAATTCAAATCACAACATAAACCACAGCTTTGATGACCGTTTCGATGACGTCATTTATAACAGCCTTAGTAGCAACATTGATAGTAGGTTAGATAGCAGCACTGATACTGATACTGATACTGATACTGATACTGATGCTTATTTTGATAATGATATCGAAGGTATGACAAAGCAAAATAGTGATGATGACACCCCGATTGTCAATTATCTTAAGCAGTATTTTGACGAGCAACAATGGCACTATAACCATTATCGACCTAGAACGAGTGGCAATAAAAATATTGACAGCCAGCAATCACACCATTTGTCTTTGAGGATGCGTAATAAAAAGCTTGACTGTGGCTATCTGTTTCGTGTGCAAGAAAAAAGCAACTTACTGGCAGTCTACGGTATTTTGCCGTTTTTGATACCCGAAAGCCATCAAAGCGCCGCCATGCTACTGATTACCCAGATCAATTACGACATGCTAATTGGCAATCTTGAGATGGATATCAATGATGGCGAGATACGCTACAAAAACGCCATCGATGTCGAAGCGGTCGGCATGGATGAAAACACCATTGAGCATTTACTACAAAGCGTCATCGCGATGACCACGGTTACTTACGAGATATTTAGTGACTTGGTCAACAATCAAAATCCTGCTACAGAATTGCAAGACTTACTGATGACGCTACATCAACAAGAGGATGCGCGAACTTTTTTCTTACCCACGCAATTTGTTCAATAATCAAATTGGATATCTGCAGCTTTTAAAGTTTCTTATTAGTATCCTATTTTCAAAAGCCTATTTTCAAAATCTTACTTTCAAAGCCATGAAAACCCTTTAGTCTTAAAAACTCTCTCAAATAGAAACCATTTAATATTATGCTAAAAATTGCTTACTCTGACATTTTTCGTTATTCCGTACCCGAAAAGCACCGCTTTCCCATGCAAAAATACACCATGATTCCTGAGCGCTTATTGGCTGAAGGAACTATCAATAATGAGAATTTTTTTGCTCCGAAACGTCTAAGTGAAGAGGAGATTTTAACCACCCATACAGCGGACTATTGGCAGCAGCTTAAGACCCAGACCTTACCACGCAAAGAGGCGCGCGCCATTGGCTTTGAGATGACGCCAGAATTGGTAGAGCGCGGGCGTTATATTGCCCATGCCACTTATGAATGTGCGTTATTCGCCCAGCAATATGGCGTGGCGATGAATGTCGCTGGTGGCACCCATCATGCCTTTGCCAATCATGGTGAGAGATTTTGTGTTTTTAATGATGTTTGTATCGCCAGCAATTTATTATTAAATCGTGGACAGGCGCAAAGAATCTTAATAGTTGATTTAGACGTCCATCAAGGTAACGGCAATGCCAGTATCATGGCGGATGAGCCGCGCGTTTTTGTCTTTAGTATGCATGGCGCGAAAAACTACCCATTTCGCAAACAAGTATCAGACTTAGATATCGAACTGGATAATGATACGGGTGATGTAGAATACTTACAGATATTAGAGGATACGCTGCCGCGCTTAATCAATGAATTTGCGCCAGATATGATCTTTTACCAATCTGCGGTCGATGTACTTGCAACTGATAAATTGGGCAAACTTAGTCTGACGATAGAGGGTTGTAAAGCGCGTGATGAGTTTGTCCTACAACAAGCTAAAGCGGCCAATATTCCCGTGGCTATCGTCATGGGCGGCGGCTATTCAGAAGATATCGAAGATGTGGTCGAAGCGCACTGCAATACATTTCGTTTGGCACAACAGCTGTTTTTTGCAGAATTGATTGAGTAATGTGCAACTGAGAAAAAGGCGCGACAAAATAACGTAAGAAAATTAGAGAGATTAGCGAGAGTGTAGATGGCAAAAATATTGATAGGTATAGGCATTTTGCTGGTTATTATCGGCGTTATTTGGCTGCTGTTTCCAAATGCGTTTTCATGGATAGGCAATATGCCAGGCGATATCAAACACACTTCAGGCAATACCAGAATATATTTTCCAGTCGTCACCATGATTATCATCAGTATCGTTGCCACCATACTGTTAAATTTGTTTAATCGGTAAATTTATTCGATCGGTAAACTTATTCGATCGCTAGATTGATAGCAACGCCGTTATCCCCTGCCAACCCACACGAATACCTAGCACGATGAGAATCAGTAAAATAAGCTGGCGAAAGCGTGCTTGTGGCAAGTAGCGGCGCAAGCGAATACCAACTAACAGCGCGGCGATAGATAGAACACTAAGCAGAGTAATCAGCTGCCACTCACCGTGACTGAGCGCCATGATAGGCTCACGCAAGACAATAATCTGGGCAATTTTACCCAAGAAATAGCACATGTTGCCGACTTTAGCGATGGTATGCTTATCGTCACTTGCGGACAGTAAATACATCATTAATATGGTCGACATGGCATTGGTCGCACCGCCAATAATCCCAGCACTCAGACCAACGATAATCAGCACAGGCTTGGTATTGGGCAGACGAATTTGCTTACCGAGCAAGCTACTGACGACATAAAAGCCAATAACCGCTGCCAATACCAATAATATATAAGCGCTATCGACCCACAGCAACAATTTTGCACCAAGCATACTACCGAGCAGGCTGGTGAGTGCCAACAACCAATAGCGCCTGCCGTAATAGATGAAATTTTGCCAAATAGTACGCCCGCCACCCGCTAGCCAAGTCATGGCATTAAGTAATAATGAGGGAAAAATCACTAGAACGATAGCATGGGGTAACGGATAGATACTGGCAAGCGCGGTGGTGGTTACTAACGTCACACCCAGTCCGCTAATACCATGCAGCAATGATGCTAGCGCAAAGATTGCTATCAGTAATAACGTCTGGGTGCTATCGTTATCCATCATATTCGTCATAGAAACTTACGACCTAATAGCGATATTGACAACAGATATCGACGACAGATATCGACGACAGTAGAAACAGCATAACGAGGCGGTTTCTTATGATTGGTTATGATTGATGACGTTGCCAAATTATTTCGCCAATAATAGTAGCCAACTGCTTGGCTATCTCATCTTTGCTCGCTTTCTCAAGTATCACGCTATCGTGCTCATAACGCTCTGAGAAAAACACTTGCATGGCATTATCATCACTGGCAAAACCAATATCTGCGCGTGAGACGTCATTACAAGCGATTAAATCCAAATCTTTAGATACTAGCTTGCCACGCGCATAGTGCTCGACATCTTGCGTTTCTGCTGCAAAACCAACGACAAACAGCTCAGGATGGGCAAGCGAAATCGTCGCTAGGATATCAGGGTTTTTAACCAAGCTTAGCGTCATGGCATCTTGCGTTTTTTTGATTTTTTGCGGCGCCGCTTCTTCAGTACGATAATCAGCAACTGCGGCGGTAGCAATAAAGATATCAGCAACTTTTACGCTGTCATTGGTGATAATCTCAGCATGTTCATGTTGATGCGCTTCACCGCAATCACAATCGCCATGCTGATGAGCATGGTCGTGGCTGTGTTCATGAGAATGATCGTGAGAATGGTCATGATCTTCTTCAGTCAGATACTGTAGCGCGATATGCGTACCATCGACACATTGCTGCGCTGCTACAAGCATGTCTTTAGCTGACAGGACATCAATGCGCGTGACATTGAGCGGTGTTGGCAGCGCAACTTTGCCACCAGCAATCAAAACAACCTCTGCACCAGCGACCACACAAGCACGCGCTAAGGCAAAGCCCATTTTCCCTGAAGAATGATTGGATAAATAACGCACCGGATCGATGGCTTCTACCGTCGGACCTGCAGTAATCACCACGCGTTTACCTGCCAATAACTGCGGCGTGGTTTGCATGGCATTAAACAGTAGCACTTCGGCTAATAACTCTTCAGGCTCAGGCAAGCGCCCTGCTCCGACATCACCGCACGCCTGCTCGCCGCTGGCTGGTTGGATAATTTGGTAATTCATATCGCGCAGAGTCTGCACATTTAGATTCACTGCTGGATGCGCCCACATTTGCTGGTTCATCGCTGGCGCAATAATGACCGGCGCTGTCGTTGCAAGGCATACGGTGGTCAATAAATCATCTGCCATACCCATCGCAAGCCGTGCCAAAGTATTGGCTGAGGCAGGTGCAATGATAATTAAATCTGCCCATTTAGCAAGCTCGATATGACCCATCCCCGCTTCTGCTTGCTCATCAAGTAATGAGATATGTACCTCATTGCCCGTCAAAGCCTGCAAGGTAAGAGGCGTGATAAACGCTTGTGCGCCCGAGGTCATAATGACGCGCACATCAAAGCCCGCCTTGATGAGTAGACGGGCAAACATAGCAGATTTATAAGCGGCGATACCGCCGGTGATAGCAAGCACAATATTTGACATAAGCATGGCATCAATAAAAAAATGAAAGATAAAAATTGCGCTTATAGTAACAATTATGCGATAAGTTAGGGGAAGTTTTGTAGATTTATCTCAGTTATCTGACACTTATCCCCATTCTCAAGGAGTGACAATGGCAATTAAAGACTGGCATGAAGATGATAGACCGCGTGAAAAACTGCTGAAATTTGGTGCGGCTCATTTATCTGATGCTGAGATATTAGCGATATTTTTGCGCACAGGCACCCAGTCGCAATCGGCCATTGAGCTTGCCCGCCATTTGATAGACCATTTTGGCAGCTTAGCTGAGCTGTTGGCCGCGCCGCAAGAGACGGTACTTGCTTGTCATGGTATTGGTCCTGCAAAATACGCCCAGATACTGGCATCGCTTGAGATGGGCACGCGCTATTTGGACAGTCAACTTAAGACAGGTCACGCCCTTGGACGCTCGCAAATGGTCAAAGACTATATCAGCACCCAGCTGCGCGGTGAGCATCGTGAAGTCTTTGCCGTGCTGTGTCTGGATAATGCGTTAAACCTAATCAATTTTGAGATACTGTTTACCGGCGGCATTTCTTCTTGCTCGGTTTGTATCAAACACGTCTTACGTCATGCGTTGAGCCATGCTGCCAGTCAGCTTATCGTCGCTCATAACCACCCGCATACCAATGCAACCCCTTCAACGGCCGACAACTTATTAACCTACGAGCTAAAGAAAGCCTGCGATTTAATCGATTTATCCTTGGTAGACCACATCATTGTTGGACGCAATGAGACACTATCTTATGCAGAAAGCGGCTTAGCGCCTTTTGGATAATTAATTACGACTGTTGTTTTTGCCTATATGAGAAAATCTTGATACATATAATCGACACAGCGTAGCATTTTGGCTCTTGATAGTTATAAACAACTGTTTCATATTGGTAGTTAACTTTATTTTTGCTGTGGCAGTTCTTGATAGACCTACTATTGATAGATTTATTTGATAGTGGGTTTACCCTTATTAATTTTAAAAACTGCTAGAAAAGAAGTACAAAATAGGCATTTATTTTGTCGTATACATTAACTTATCGCATAACAAATCTGATGGAAAAATAAAATAACAATTAGAATTATTCCATCAGTTTTTATTCATTTAAATTTTACGCTTGTGCATTCAGCGTTATAAAGGAGACAGTCATGGCCATCGGCTTATTTATTTTGGCAGTAATCATTCAGTTAGCCATGGTCTTGGCCATCTTTTTATTATCTTTATCCCGTGTCACCGGTAGTATCGTCGCCCTAGTGACCGTCCTTGTCACCGCCTTTATCAGTCCATGGTCGCTCATCTTAGGCATACCGTTAGCGCTACTATGCTTAGTATTGCTCATCGCGCCGCTGCGCCAATCATTGATTACTAAGCCTGTTTATAAAGCCTTGGGCGGTGCGATGCCAAGCATGAGCGACACTGAACGTGAAGCCCTCGATGCCGGTACCAGCTGGTGGGAAAAAGAGCTATTCATGGGTGCGCCTGACTGGGATACTTTTGCTCAATATCCCTATCCAGAGCTGTCGGCAGAAGAGCAAAGCTTTATTGATAATGAAGTAGAAGTACTTTGCGCCATGCTTGATGAATGGAAGATTCAGCATGAAGACAAAGAGCTGTCGCCTGAAGCGTGGCAATTTATCAAAGCCAATGGCTTTTTGGGTTTAATCATTCCGAAAGAATATGGCGGTTTAGAATTTAGCTCGTATGCTCAAAGTCGGGTGATGAGTAAAATTGCTTCGCGCTCACCAACCGCCGCCGTTACTTGCATGGTGCCAAACTCGCTCGGCCCCGGTGAGCTGCTGATGCATTACGGTACCGATGAGCAAAAACAACGCTGGCTACCAGGTCTTGCCAAAGGCGAGGAAATCCCTTGCTTTGGTTTGACGGGTTCTGAAGCGGGCTCCGATGCTGGTGCGATTCCAGATACAGGGGTGGTTTGTTATGGTGCGCATGAGGGCGAGCAAGTGCTCGGTTTGCGTATGAACTTTTCTAAGCGCTGGATTACCCTTGCACCTATCGCCACGGTCGTGGGGTTAGCATTCAAGATGCACGATCCTGAAGGTTTGCTTGGCAATCCTGATAAGACCGATTACGGTATCACTTGTGCGCTCGTTCCTGCTAGCCATAAAGGGGTTGTTACCGGTCCGCGTCATAATCCAATCGGCTCGCCATTTATGAATGGTACAGTCGATGGTAAAGACGTCTTTATCCCGCTAGATTATATTATCGGCGGCGTTGAAAATGCCGGTCGCGGTTGGCGTATGCTGATGGAATGCTTGGGCGTTGGACGCGGTATCTCCTTGCCAGCGCTATCGACCTCTGCCAGTGAAGTCACCTATTTGACCGTTGGCGCATTTGCGAAAGTACGTGAGCAATTTAAAATATCTGTCGGTAAATTTGAAGGCGTGCAAGATGCCACCAGTCGCATGGCCAGTAACACTTATATGCTCGAGGCCTTTCGTCATCTAGTCACCTGTGGCTTGAACCAAGGTGGTACGCCATCGGTGATGACGGCAATGGCAAAATACTATGCCACCGAAACCATGCGTATGGTGGTCAATGATGGCATGGATGTGGTTGGCGGTCGTGCGGTGCAGATGGGACCACGTAACTTTTTAGCGATTCCCTATCAAGCCATTCCCGTCTCTATCACTGTTGAAGGGGCGAATATCTTAACGCGCTCATTGATGATTTTTGGTCAAGGGGCAATGCGTTGTCATCCTTATCTATTTGATGAGCTGCAATTATTGCAAAGTGATGATAAAGAAGGTGCGCTCAAGCAGTTTGATAATTTATTCTTTAAACATTTAGGCTATACCTTTAATCGCGGTGCCAAGGCCTTTGTCGCAGGTTATGTCGGTGGCAGCAATCATGCGCCAAGTTTTGCCGATGGCTTTACTCGTCCTTATTATAAAGACATCAACCGTTTAAGCGCAGGCTTTGCCCTAACCGCCGATATGTCTTTAGGCTTATTAGCCGGCGATTTAAAACGTAAAGAGATGCTCTCTGGGCGCTTAGCCGATATCCATTCGCATCTATTTATCTGTACAGCGATTTTACAATTTTATGAATATGGCTCTAAATCTAAAGCCGAACGTTTACATGCAGAAGTGGCCCTAAAAAATAGCCTTTATACCATTCAAGAAGCGTTCTTGTCTTTATTTGCCAACTTCCCAAATCGTATGGCGGCAAGCTTAGTCAGCTTTGTCACTTTCCCAAGTGGGCGTATCTTTGCGCCGGTCAGCGATGAGCTAAAACGCCAATTGGGCGATACCTTTATGGATGATTTTGAAGCCAATCCATTCCGCGATTATCTTAAAACCATGGTGTATTACAATACTGAGCCTGATGATGTCACCGGACGCATGGAACACGCTTATCAAACGCTGCTTGACGTTGAACCTTTATGGCAGAAATTTAAAAAGGCTGAGCATAAAGATAGCTTTGAAGGTCTTACCTTTGAAGATCATGTGGTCTATGCCAGCCAAAATGGTGACATTACCGAAGAAGAGGCTGAAGTCCTTATTCAATATAACGCCATCCGCTTTGATTCGTTATTGACCGATGTCTTCGATAAGCATTTATCTAAAGCGCAAGAACGCACCAATCCGCACAGTTTAGAGAATGCAGTTTATAAGCTAACGGATTATGCGCAATTGAAAAATGACGCGCAAGCCAGAAATGGTATTGCGACAAATATGACAGCTGAAAATGATGTAGACTCTAATGATTTGGCTACGCCCGTCAGTACAGACAAACCCACTGGCGATGCCAACCCCAATCATGGTTATGAGAGTGACGGTGATGTAGAAATGGTCAAAGAGCAAGATACCATTGAGGAGGTACGTGCACAGACCGACTTTGATGAGTCTGAGCCTGAGGTGGAAGCACTAGATCATCGCCACCGTGATGCAGAGTCACACTTAAGTGAACGCATGAGTAACAACCATCGTCTGAATCAACATAATGCTGACGACCTAGAGCCTTCTGAAATATCTGAAGATGCAGAAAATGTGAAGGATGATATAGACAAACCTGCCGCTACTGATCCTAAATGGCAGGATGGTCTACGCCGTGATGAAAGTGACAAAGTCTAAAGTCAAAAGCTTTGATAATTCTCGAAATGACAAGCTTTGAAACAATAGGCTTTGAAATAACAAGGCACAAAAGAATCAGGCTTAAAATATTTAAAAAACAATAGATGTTAAGGCTGCTATAGTCGATTCAATTTAAAAGTAGTACAAGGCAACCGAGTGTAGATGTATATTTAATACTTCAAGCGAGGTTAACGCAGTAATACTTTTATAGTGGAATGACTATAGAAGCCTTGCACGATACATTCTGATCATTCACTTAGAAAAGACTGCCCAATTTGAGCAGTCTTTTTTTAGTTATAAATCGCCGTTTTTAACCATTAAGGCATGTTTGATGATTCAACCATGGCACTGACAGAGACTGTTTTTTAGGCAGCTCAACATTAAAAATAGTCAGTTTAGTTATTCTAAGCGTCTACTTTTAACAATGAAATGGCAAAAAACAGCCCTGTCTCCCTCTATTAAGATTGGAAATAATACTAAATTCTCCCAGCTCCATATAAAAAATATGTTATAAAACTAATTAAGGCATGAGCATTACCGTTGTTTTACGCCTTGTCTGAAACAGTTTTGGCGATCAGCAGTATCTATTTTTGAATGTTCAACACGCCTTAATATTGGTCAATATGCCTTGTCATTTACCTACTTTACTCGCGAAAAATTCGGCGCAGACAACTTAACTATTGATTTATATTACCTTAGTCATAAAAAAACGTTGCAGTATCCTTAACAATTATTTTATATTGTGCCCCGAAAACGTGACACTAAGTGGAAGTTGAAAGAATTTAATAGACGTAGCAAGAGCGGTGATAATAATGGCAACAATCACATTGATGTGAGCAGCCTATCTATTCGCTACTGGGGCACGTACACAAAGGATATAAGTTATGTGGAAAAATATGGGACTGACCGGCAAGATTATTGTCGCTATGGTACTCGGTATCATACTGGGATTGTTTATAAACTATTCAGGACTGAACGCTGAAGGCGGTTTCATTCATACGTACATTACCAATGGCTTCCTCGCCATTGTCGGCAAGCTATTTGTCAACTCACTCAAAATGCTAGTCGTGCCTTTGGTGCTGATCTCACTGATTTGCGGTGTTTGCGGTATTGGGGATATTCGTTTGCTTGGTCGCATCGGCACCAAGACATTTCTTATTTATATGATGACAACAGCTCTGGCTATCGCAACAGCGATTGGGCTTGGCGTGCTATTTGGTATCGGTAAAGGCATGAATATCGAAACCGAAGCGGCATTTGAAGCAGCATCAGCACCGCCACTGCTTGATGTGTTCTCTAATATTATCCCATCAAACCCCATCAGCGCGATGGCAAATGGTGATATGTTATCGATTATTTTCTTTGCTATTTTGATCGGTGTTAGTATCTTGATGGTGGGTAAACCTGCCAAAGGCTTAGTGCAGAGCTTAGAATTAATCAATGAAGTCATCTTAAAAATGGTGACCATCATTATGAATCTTGCACCTTATGGTGTATTTGCGCTATTGACCAAAGCAATGGCAGAGCTGGGTTTAGACTTGATTTGGTCACTGCTGGGTTATGTGGCGGTATTGGTCGGCTCATTGGCATTCCATTTCTTTGTCACTATGATGATTGTACTCAAAGTCTCTTCAGGCTTATCCATCAAAACCTTTTTGGCAAAAATGCGTGAAGTTCAGATTTTTGCTTTTAGTACGTCAAGCTCGAACGCGACGATTCCTATTACCTTGCGTACGGTCACCAAGCGCATGGGCGTTAATAACTCAGTTGCTTCGTTTACGGTGCCTTTTGGTGCGACCATCAACATGGATGGTACCGCCATCATGCAAGGTACTGCGACCATCTTCATTGCCAATATCTATGGTATTGACTTGGGCGTGACTGAGTATCTAACTGTCATTCTAATGTCCGTTTTGGCTTCCGTCGGTACTGCTGGTGTACCGGGTGTTGGTCTGATTATGCTATCAATGGTATTTGCCCAAGTCGGTCTACCTATCGAAGGCATCGGTCTTATCTTAGGCGTGGATCGTATCCTCGATATGTTACGTACCGCAGTGAACGTCGGTGGCGATGCTGCTGTGACGGCTATTGTGGCAAAATCAGAAGGCAAAATGGATTTGGCTATTTATAACGATCCTAACGCTGGGGCAAAAGACGTGTTTGATGGTCACATTGATGAAGACAATGAGCGTGAATTCTCTGAAGTCTTTAGTGATGGGATCATGGGCAGTGAGTACGATGATATCGATCGTCGCCGCTAGGCATTGAATAGATTTTGATAATTTATTCACGATACATAAAAAACCTCAGTCATATTGGCTGAGGTTTTTTTGCTTTACTAAACACATTTACTTAATGAAAAGCAATCAACCAAAAACGTATTTGGTTACCATCGCCAAGCATACCACTACAATCATTGGACGAATCAGCTTACTACCGCCCTTGACCACCATATGAGAGCCAAAATACGCGCCTATCGTTTGTCCTACCATCATGGCAAGCCCTACTTTCCACAAGACATTACCGCCCAAAATAAAGAATATTAACGAACCAATATTGGTCGATAAATTCAATACCTTTGCTGCCCCTGTCGCTTCGATAATTTGCCGACCACGCAACGCCACGTTGCCGAGCGCAAAAAACATCCCTGTGCCTGGTCCAATATAGCCATCATAAAAACCAATTAATGGTGCAACCACTTTTTGCCATTTGCCTTCTGAGATACGCGGCGCAGCTTCTACTTCGCCAAGTCGAGGCGCAAACAAGGTATAAATCCCGATAGCCGCAATCAAAAACGGAATCAGTGTCTCAAGCAGATCCGGCGGCGACATCTGTACAGCGATAGTGCCGAGAACAGAACCGATAAAAGCGCCAACGATAGCTACTTTGATACGTTGCGGTTTGACCACCCCTTTTCTAATCATCGTAATAGAGGCTGCTAGCGCACCTGAAGCAGCTTGTAGCTTATTGGTACCGAGCGTTAGCACTGGTGGGATATTGGCAAGTAACATGGCGGGGATGGTCAATAAACCGCCACCACCAGCGATAGCATCAATAAAGCCTGCCAACGCTGCCACAGCGGTAAGCATTAATATAACCTCTAACGAAAGCGATAAGTCCATGACGCTGACCTGTAAATTTTATGATGGAAAATGAGGAAGTTCTAAAAACTGGCTTTAAGAACTGGAAATAAGATATTAGTAGCAATGTTGCTATCAAATTTGCTATTCAGTAGCTGATAGTACTGCTGATATGTATTAAAGCTGTGACAGAACATCACAAAATGCCAATCATTATAAAGATAAAACGCTAAAAAAAGCCAAAAACGTAAAAAAGTCTGCTAGATTTGTCTAACGGCCTAATAAGTATCTAAAATAAACAGCGATTGATTAAAAGTATGTAACGACTGATCACGCTTTTGTCTGCTCTATCGACTTTATAGTATCGCTATTATTAATGTGACAGGCGGTACTTATAACTTTTGGTTGTCTATATCAATAAGAGTATGAGAAACTGTTGCTGTCTATCATGTCTTTATGAGTCGTGTCATAGATATTTGAGGTTATTGGATTAATTTGTAATTCGTGTTTAGCAAATGAGGATGATATGGCAATACGCAGGATTAAAGCATTTTTTGAATTTGAGGCAGCGGGCGGTATCGTCCTAGCATTGGCTGCCATTGCTGCAATGATTATTGCCAACTCCCCTCTCAATGTGTGGTATGAGGGCTTTATTCACGCACCCGTTGCCATTCAAATCGGTGAGTTCGCTATCGCTAAAGACGCTCATCACTGGATTAATGACGGTTTGATGGCGATTTTCTTTTTCTTAGTGGGACTTGAGCTAAAGCGTGAAGTGTTGATCGGTGAGCTGTCTAACGTTAAGCAAATCATCTTGCCAGCTGGTGCGGCACTCGGTGGCATGATAATGCCAGCGATTGTCTATCTACTCTTTAACTATAACGAGCCTGAGTTTTGGAAAGGATGGGCAATTCCAGCCGCGACCGATATTGCTTTTGCCCTAGGTATTTTGAGCTTATTAGGCAACCGCGTTCCCAACTCTTTAAAAGTATTTTTAGTATCAATTGCTATTTT
Organism: Psychrobacter sp. TWP2-1-2; assembly: GCF_049896785.1. Lineage (NCBI taxonomy): Bacteria > Pseudomonadati > Pseudomonadota > Gammaproteobacteria > Moraxellales > Moraxellaceae > Psychrobacter > Psychrobacter sp. TWP2-1-2. Next base: position 191,860 of record NZ_JAFCVA010000002.1, read on the forward strand.
TGATGATATTGGCGCCATTTTAATCATCGCTTTATTCTATACCAGTGATTTGTCATTAGAGTCATTGGCAGTGGCAGGTCTATGTCTACCCTTCTTATATCTTCTTAATCGTCGCAACGTCACTAGCATCACGCCTTATCTGCTGATCGGTGTGATCATGTGGATTGCGGTACTCAAATCTGGCATCCATGCCACCTTGGCTGGCGTGGTCTTAGCACTATTTATTCCTATGTTTGACCGTACTGATCCTGAGCACTCACCGCTAGAAGAGCTAGAGCACGATTTACATAACACCGTTGCCTTCGGTATCTTGCCATTATTCGCATTTGCCAACTCAGGCATATCTCTCAAAGGTGCAGGCTTCGCTGAGCTGTTCCATTCAGTACCGCTTGGTATTGCGGCCGGTCTATTCATCGGTAAGCAACTGGGCGTGATGATCATGTGCTGGTTAATCTTTAAGCTTGGTATCTCAACCATGCCAAGAGGCATGAATTATAAGCAGATTTACGGTGCAGCCTTACTCTGTGGTGTTGGTTTTACCATGAGTCTGTTCATTGGCGGTCTGGCATTTGCTGGTGAAACAGCCTTATTTGATGAGCGCTTAGGTATTATTATGGGCTCAATCGTCTCTGGTATCGCAGGTTATCTCATGCTCAAAGTCAGCTTGAAAGACAATGTAAGCGGCACCTCAGTCGATCTGACTCGCCCTCATTAATAAGAAGATAAGCTACTTAAAGGCGATTTAGCTTATCAGTGGCTTATTATTTTATAGTTCACGTACTTTGGCAGCCGAGCATGGTTCATTAAAAGTATTTTGCATTAACTATATCAGCACTTGCATCAATAGCCATAGAAGAGATAATCATGCGACAGTTTGTACCGCGGCCTTCGTTAAGCTTAGCGCTCCTTGGTAGCATTGTTTTACTATCAAGCTGTGCCACGCTCTCTAAGCAGGAGTGCCTTGTTGGTGACTGGCAGGCTATTGGCTACAACGATGGCGTGGCAGGTTACCCATCAGACCGCCTTGCATCACATGCCAAAGCCTGTGCCAAGGCCAGTGTTGCCCCCAACTATCTGGCATGGGAGCGCGGTCGCCAGCTGGGGCTTAAGCAATACTGCACGACCAGTAATGCTTACAATGTCGGTCGGCGCGGACGTCAGCTCAATAATGTCTGCCCCTTAACCTTGGCGAATACACTACAAACTGCTAATCAAAAAGGCTTAGACTATTACGCATTAGAAAGTCAGTTAGACAAAGACAAGCGCCTCATAGAAACCTACCAAGAAGAATTTGATAAGCTAGAAAGTGGGGCGATGTTAAACTTTGCTAATGAAAAAGAAGCACGCGCGCGCCTACTGTCATTAGCCGACGAGCTGCGTAAAGCCAAGCGCCGTATGAACACCACGCAAAGACAATTAGAAGCTCTAAACCAGTCAAATAGCTATTAATACTATTGGCCTTGTGAAATAATCTAATAGGAAAATATTTGGTAAGAAAGCATTTGGTAAGAAGGCATTTGGTAAAGAGGCATTTAATAAATATGGATTCAATCAACATAACTGATAAACAGACGGCTGATACTTTGAATCACCAACAATCCTCAATAAAACCTTATCAGCGTCACGGACGGACGACCGCGATTGATGACCATAGCGACTTGCAAGTCTTAAAGCGCATCAAGCGTTATTTATTGCCAAAAGACTTCGTTATCTCGCAAGATTTATTAAATGAAATAGTCGCAGGCTACGATATTGGCGATTCACTGGCAGATACATTGGCCGCTGACGGCATTCGTTTTGCAAAGCCCCTACAGCAATTTATTATCAGCGATAGCAGTAAATTCGATGCTAATCTCACAAATAACCCTGCATTTAATGCCTTAACCGAGCAATTTAGCAGTCATCCTACTTGGTTCGATCCCAAGCTTGCCCAAATCGGTGCGGTTGCCTATCGACGCTATCCTCTGATGCTGATTTGGCTACTACGTAATGTTGCCCTGATGGCAGGCTACAGCATTCCTGCCCTCTCCCTGCCGCTCATTCAGACAGGCGCATTGATGCACGATGCCCTGCCGCGCCTGATGCGTACTTACGCTTATATCCTAGCCGTCTCTGAACATCCCCCATTACATAAGCCGAATACAAACGCCCATAATCAACGTCAGTCTATCGAGCAAGTATTGGCGATTGGCTCAGAAGGTTGGCGGCAATCAATCAAAGTGCGGCAAATTCATACCTTAGTACGGCAAAACTTGCTCAAAGGTAAAGGCAATGCTGCTAAAGGCGTCATACCAGATGCCGACCAACATCACAACTCAGATGGCAGCTGGAATACTGATTATTGGGGTCTTCCTATCAATCAAACCGATATGATTGCTACTCATTTGCAGTTTTCATTGTTGATTATGCGCGGGTTACGGCTGCTTGGCGCACGCATCAGCACTGAAGAAGCGGCAGGTATTCTGCATCTATGGAATCTTGCCAGTTATTGGATGGGGGTTGACTTAGATCGCCTGCCAAAAGATGAAACCGCCTGTTGGGAATGGCTTTATACCTATTTGTCAATTCAGCAACTTGATTTTAAAATGGGGCAACCATTAGCCAAGGCTCTGCATGATTTGCCACGTCAGCTGATGGGCGAAGACAATCGACGGGGGCGTTTTGTTGAGATGGTCAATGCTAGCGTGACCCGTACTTTGGTCGGCGATGATATCGGCGACGGGCTGGATTTGCCAAAATCAAAAATCCGCTTTGGTGTCTTATCGTCAGTGCCGATTCTCTTTGCGCTCGATACGGCACGTCAGCACAATCAAAGTGTGGCTGAAAAACTAGAAGCCTTCCGCGCCAAACGCCAAGATAATATGAACTGGTGGCTGAAGAAAAATGACGAATATTATAAGTAGGGGATTATAAATAAAGCATAGTAGATAAAAAAATGAATAAGGATTAGACGTCAGTCGCCTTACGGATTAATTTCGCGTATTTTGGATACGATAATACCACTCAAGCTGGCGATCAAAGCCTGTTTCTAACAGACTGGCAATGACTCGTCCTGTCAGACCCCAAACCGTTTCACCATCCACTTGCCAGCTAGGCGTGAGAATGGTCGCGATCTTATCTTGCATTGCATATTCTACCGTATACTCGACAGTAGGCTGAGTCAGCAAGGTTTCAAAATCTGCCCAAAAAATGCGCGAGATTTCGCCAAGCTCAGGGACTAATAATAAATCTGGCGCAATCAGCGCCACAATAGGACGCACACTCATACCACTTTTAGAGGTTTGAATGGGCAATTGACCAATTAGCTGGACTTTATTAGGTTGTAGTGCCGTCTCTTCACAGGCTTCACGCAAAGCGGTGACGACATTATTACCGTCGCCTGCGTCATGTTTACCACCAACGCAAGAGACCTCGCCAGCATGGCTGTTCATGTGCGCAGCGCGGCGTGTCAGTAGCAGTTTTGGATGGCGTTCATGGGTAATGGCAACCAATACCGAGGCATCGGCAATGGGTGTTTGATACAAGCTATCTAGAATGCGAGTGCTACGAGAAGTGCTAGCATCATACAGCGCAGGACTGGTGACGGCATTTAAGGTCTCATGCTGCACCCGTTCCGCCAACGTTCTAATGGTGGGATAACGAATAAAGTCCGGCACAGCAACTGAAAACTCATCAAAACGTAGCGACTGCGGGGGAAGTAACATGATTATTGCCCTATATTTTTATTAGAATTAAGCATCGGATAGTGGAGCTTATCTCTCGCAATGTGTACAACGCTTGCGCCAGAGTTATTGCTACGCGTATCGCATCTACATGCTGGCCTCCATTCATTCATCGTCATGCTTGGCGACGTAAAGTGGCATTTTTTAATACCCCTTACTCTGATAGATGCGCTCGCTTTGCTGGTTGCCCTTACCTGGTTGCCCTTACTTACAACAACACCAGTCGCGGCAGCCATTACTCTTGTTGTTGGTAAAGCTATCATTCAATAGTTAGCGTGAGTCTAGCCTAGCGCAATCTTATCGTGACTGCATATACTTTATGTGACTGTCCTGCTTTGCCTGCTGATACATTCATTAATAGCAACCGTAGCCGTAAGCAGTTGCGCAAACCTGTGTGCTTGTTATTATCACTGCCAGTGTGATGAGAATTTGTGTTATCTTAGGATTAACAACTATGATCACCTAACATCTGATAAGCTAAAGTCATACTATTTTATAAAATAAGAATCATAATTCTTCAAAGAACGACAATCCTTTTTCTCATTTCTATTTATCATGTAGATTTATCATTAAATAAGGCAGTTGATATGCGCTATTGTTTACAATGCGGTCATGAAGCAGAACGTAAAATACCAGCCACTGATAATATCCCACGCTTGGTATGCCCCAATTGCCACTATATTCACTATGAAAATCCAAAAGTGATTTGTGGCTCACTCGTTGTGCATAAGCATCGGGTACTGCTATGTCGCCGCGCGATCGAGCCACAGTATGGCTTATGGACACTACCAGCTGGCTTTATGGAAAATGGCGAAACCATGGCAGAAGGGGCCGCTCGTGAAAGCTTTGAAGAAGCCGAAGCGGTCGTCATCAATCCGCATTTATATTGCTTATATGATATTCCTGATATCGGGCAAATCTATAGCATCTATATCACTGAGTTAAAAGACGGTGCTTATGGCATCGGCTCTGAAAGTCTTGATTGTGCGTTATTTACCGAAGAAGACATTCCATGGGACAAACTTGCCTTTGAAGCGGTACGTCGCACCCTAAAAAGCTACTTTGCTGACCGCAAGCAATACGATAATCATGAAAATTTCCCTATTCATCAGGATATCATCGGTAAAGACCAAGCGATCAAGCGCTACTAGCCCTAAGCATATAAAAAATAACCTTATAAAAAATTGACTGCTTTACAAAAGTGGTTGGTAAAAACCATTGATAAGTCTTATGCTAAGTTTTGAATATAGCCACCTATCAATGGTTTTTTATTGTCTGAAGTCAATCGTTTAAGCCGACTTGCGAGAATATTATGCTGACTTTATTGCAACGCTCTTTACCGCTACTACCACTGACCATCGCCATGACTCTAACCAGTATAAGTATTACCAGCCATGCGGAAGATGCACGGTTAACCGCCAAACAATCCGACCCACAAACGCTTGGCTGGATGCAAGGTTTTCCGCCGCCTGCCGATAAACTGATTACTCAACCTTCCTCTAATTTTTTTAGTTTTCCCAAGCTGCGCTGGACGGTCTGTCATATCCGTGAATTGATGCCCACCACTGACGTCAGTCGCGGTATCGGTGCGCCTTCCAAGCTCAGCTATGCGTTAGATAAAAATATCGATGCCATCACCTTTATGCCTACTGACAGTAAGCGCCCGATGACTTGGAAGCAATCACTGGATGCCAATTATACTGACGGCATTATGGTCATGCATCATGGCAAGGTGGTATACGAGCGCCAAAACGGCTGCCTCAATGAGCTGGGCAATCATGCGGCGATGTCGATGACCAAATCAATGACTGGGCTGTTAGCAGAAATCCTCGTGACCGAAGGTAAGCTTGACGATAAAGCTTTGGTGGCGTCTATCATTCCAGAGCTCAAGAACAGTGGTTTTGGTGATGCAACCGTACGCCAAGTCATGGACATGACCACAGCGCTCGATTATAGCGAAGACTATGCCGATCCTAATGCCGATATCTGGAAGTATTCAGAAGCGGCAAGCCCATTACCAAAACCAAAAGATTATAACGGACCCAATGGTTACTTTGAGTACCTGCAAACAGTTAAGAAGAACGGCGAACATGGGGAAGCTTTCAACTATCGAACCATTAATAGCGACGCGCTAGGTTGGATTATTTCGCGTACGACTGGTAAAGCGGTGAATGAATTACTCTCGGAGCGCATCTGGCAAAAAATCGGCGCTGAACAAAGCGCCTATATGACGGTCGATGCTAAAGGTACGCCGTTTGCTGGCGGCGGTCTTAGTGCAGGCTTGCATGATATGGCACGCATTGGTAGCTTGATGCTCAATAAAGGCGAGATTAATGGTGAGCGCTTATTCCCAGCTGCGGTCGTTGATAATATCGAAGCGGGTGGCGATAAAGAAGCTTTTGCGAAAGCCGATTATAAGCAGCTGACTAACGGTAGCTACACAAGTATGTGGTGGTTATTTAATAACCCCACGCCCATCTATGCGGCACGCGGCGTCCACGGTCAAACGGTCTATGTGGATCCAGCAGCCGATATGGTCATCGTTCGTTTTGCGTCATATCCGGATGCTAGTAACGGTAAAATCGACCCTACCTCGCTACCAGCTTATAAAGCGGTGGCAAATTACTTAATTAGAAAGTAAACCTGTAAAAAACACTATCAAGCAATAAGAACAGCCGCTTCCAGTTTTAGTGAAAGCGGCTGTTTTTTATATAACGATTAAATCAGCAGACTTGAAGAAGATTAACTTTTAATTTTACAAACGTTAAAGCCTAACTCTTGTACTGCTGCTTCTTTATCATAAGGCGCGAGTACTGCACGTACATGCTTTTGACCTTGCAGGTATTGCTTAGCAACGCGCTGCAAGTCAGCCACAGTCACGGCCAGTATTGAGGCACGCATTTTACGTTGCCAGTCGACGCCGCGATGATGCAAATCTGCAAAGCAGGCTTTAACCGCCTCCCCTGCTGGAGAGCCTGGCTTATCCATTCCTGAGATAATACCTAAGATGGCTTCTTCTAACTGCTCGTCCGTTTGCGGCCCATTCAATAGCCACTCGATACTGGCATCGAAGTGCGCAAAAGTTTCAGCACACTGCGGGTCACGGTAGCTAAAGAACTTAAAGGCACAGGCATTGGCATCGTAGCCCGCACCGCCGCCATAAGCACCGCCGCGCTCACGAATAGCGCTATGCAGATAACCATTGCGTAGATAAGGCGCTAATACCATCAAGGCTGCCGTATCTGGATGATCAGCCGCTGGTACGGTATAAGCGCTGGCATTATGATAGACGTTGGTTGGCACTAGCCACGCTAAGTCTTCAACATCGAGCGCCACATCACTTTCTAGCGCTTCGACCGCGTCTTTCTCACCATTTAACGCCGTATCAAGTTGCAATTCAGCAAACTCGCTTGGGATATTGGCGTCGATGCTCGCATCAGAATTTTTTAACTGCGCTGCAATTTTTGGCGCTTGGCTGTCTTTCCAGCTATCAACGATTAAATTGCTTAAGCGTTCAGTTTGCTCCGCTTCGCAAATAATGACTGCGTATTTAGGCAAGCTGATCAAACGCTGATGTAAGTCCATCAAACTGGTTGCTAATTTATCCCACTGTGAATCATCGCTACTGGCATGGGTTAAGAAATCTTTTAGCGCGTTCAATGCTGGCAGACCACTGCGCACGTACTCTAATTGCGCTTGACGACTCATACCACGGCTGGCGGTTTGCATGGCATAAGAATGTCCAGAACCGGCAAGGTTTGACTGCCAGCCTGCTTGACGCTGCTGCAAGATTTCTTTGATACGATCATGCTCACTAAAGATACTGTGTTCCATGACTTCTTTGAGCAAATCAATCGCTTCAGGTTTACGATTCAGCGCGCGCGTTGCCACGACGAAATAGCTGCTAATCGCTTGGCTGTCATCGACATTGGTACGTTGGCTGATACGCGCCGTCACCCCTGATGAATGCGCCGCTTGTTTGGCCTGCATTTCATGGGCACTAAGAGAATCTGTACCTAGCTCTGACAATAAGCTTAAATAAATAGGCAATAGCGGATGATTAATGACTTCATTAACGGGCAGCTCGCTTGTATTCTCATTACCAATCGCATCAGTCAACGGTACAATTATTTGATAATAATATAAGCCGTTGGTGCCTGCTTCATATTCAAATAACGTACTTTCTTTGCCGCTCAAATTAATCTGCTTTTGCGTGCCTTGCTTAAAGCTAATATCAGTCGGTACGTCTTCTAAACCCACTTTTGGTAATAAGCTTAAATCATCAGGCGCTGCTTGGCGCGCTGTCAAATCTAACGCTTGTTGTTTTAAGATAGCTTTATCATCAGCGGTCAAATCCATTTCGATGGTATCAAGACGAGCCTGCTCAGCTGCTGCCAAACGGGCGGTTTTTTCACTATCAGGCGTCAGAGTGACACGGACACGGTGCTGATTATCAAGCAAATGCTGCTTGATTAAATTCGGTAACCATTGCGCATCTTTTACTTGTTCACGCAGCCATTGTAAATGCTCATCAACTTCCCATACATCGATAGGATTACCGTCATGAATAGCAGTGCTAAAGCCTTCTAGCATGAGATTTAGACCATAGGGCATGCTATCGCCGCCGATATGGCGCTGATCAATCTCGATTTGGTGCAGAATCGTCTCAATGGTTTCATCATCAATCGGTTGGCTCGCGACCTCTTTAAGCAAATCAATAATGCCCTGCTCTACCGCTTCGGCGTGTTCAGGGTTTGAACCGCGCAGACCGGTATAAAAGACCATTTCATAATGACTGTCATCCAGCCCTAGTAGCGGACTTGGCGCTTTACCGAGTGGATGGCTATCTAGATACGCACGCAGCGGCGAACCAGCATGCTCAACCAACACGCCTTCTAATAAACGCAATGCCAAACGCTGCTTGGGATCAGTAATCGATGGTAATAACCATGCAATCACATGATGCGTTTGGTCAGGCCCTGCTTCGTCAGCCGTATAAGTATCAACCGCACTAATCGGTGCAGACAGGCGTTTTTCAGGACGTGAGACGTGTTTTTTACCCGCTTCAAACTGAATCAAGGCATCTTCATGGATTTTGGCTTGGGTTTCAGCGACTGGAATATTACCAAAGCTCATAATCACGCTGTTTGACGGATGATAATGGCTCTGATGAAACTCAACCAGCTCAGTATGGGTCAAGTCAGGGATATCGGCAGGATCGCCGCCCGAATTATAGTGATAGGTCGTCGTTGGGAATAAATGATGGGCGACCGTATGATACAACTGGTCAATCTCGCCACTCATTGCGCCTTTCATTTCATTAAAAACGATACCCTTAAATTGCGGCTTGTCATTTTCGTCTAACTCAACACGGATACCTTCTTGGGCAAAATCCAGCGGATGAATATTCGGAAAAAACGATGCATCCAGATAAACGGCTAGCAAATTAAAGTAGTCGTTTTTATTTTGCGTCGCATACGGATATGCCGTCCAATCGGCAGCGGTCATCGCATTCATAAAAGTATTGAGCGAACGCTTAATCATTGAGAAAAACGGGTCACGGACGGGGAACTTCTCAGAGCCACATAAAGCCACGTGCTCTAAAATATGCGCCTCGCCTTTTGAATCCATTGGCTGAGTTCGAAAGCCCACCAAAAAGGCATTTTCGTCACTCGGATGTGCCAAGTGGTAATGCATCGCGCCTGTTTTGACGTGCTGGCTTATCAATACGTCCATCGACAATGCATCGATATGGCGATGCTCAATCAGCTCAAAGGCAGGATGCAAAGTTAGATCAGTAGTAGATAACGTGTCGGTCATAATTTTCCTTATGGATTGCTCTAATTTTATTTAGAATAATATGCGATTAATGACTAAATCTAGCCAGTGGCGATAAAATAAAATCGGAGTAAACAATAGATAAATAGTATATGTAATACTTATCGTAGGGTGTTTTTTATATGCTATTTATATAAAAATATTGTGAGTATTATTGTGATTAACCTATGAGTAATATTCAAATTTAATGGCATGTACCCGTGCATCATTTTAAGTGACAGCAATGCACTGGTATAAATTAAAAAGAATTTGCCTAACGGAATTAGATGGGGTTCGCACCTTCATAAGTCAAGATACTGTAGTGATAAAGATGACCAATATGGCAGAATGTCGGATTTTCACAAAGCGAACTCAAAGCTTACTTAACAGCAGCCATCAGTAATGCTATAGTTAGAATCATCTGTCACAAGGAGCCGCTCATGAGTTACGAACATATTTTATTGGTCACCGACTTAATGTCCGATGCTGATGTGGTCGCCCAAAAGGCCAAACGTATCGTCGAGAATCGTCCTAACGCCAAGTTATCGGTATTACATATCGTCAAAGATACCATGGTCGGCTTCGGCTATGAATTGGTGCCAGCCTCCAGCTTATATGACGAAATTGATGATGAACGCTGTCAAGAAGCGCGTGCCAAACTGGCACAGTTTTTGGAGCGTAATGACCTACATGCGGTGAATTCTGAAGTGACCACTGCCATCTCTAACAGTGAAGGTATCGTCAACTATTGTCATAAGCATGATGTTGATTTACTAGTCATTGGTCGTCACGAACGCCATGGTATCGCAGCGTGGCTCAGTGGCGCGACGGCAGATAATATCTTGCCTAATGTCCCATGCGATAGCTTAGTCGTGAGACTGGATAAGCCCGTTAATAAGTAGTTTAAAAAAAGACTTAACGTTGTTTCCAAGTTAGTTAAAGCTATTAAAAAAGCTCATTAAAAAAAGCGCATTGTCTGACATTGCGCTTTTTTATTACTAACTAAAATAGTACATATTCTCGCTAAGACCTCTATATTTATCACTAAAATTAATCTGCTGTCAAAATATCAATAAAGCTTTGCCAAATCGGGCTTTGATGGCGGGCTTTATGCCACACTAGCCACCAAGTTCGTGACAAATCGATGCCCGCGACTTTCACCTGTACCAGCGCTCCTGCTGTCAGCTCTGCCTGAATGACATGCTGTGATAAACAGCCAAGACCAATATCTGCACTCACCATATGCTTAATAGCTTCCGACTGCTGAATCGCCATCACGATTTCTGCATCAGACAAATGCTTGAGCAGCTGCTCGTCGATAATTTGCCGTGTACCTGACCCTGCTTCTCGTACCAATAACGGCAGCTTTGCAAGTTGTGCAATGCTAAGCTCGTAGCAATTATCCGCATCGTTATACGCTGCCATGTCTGTCAACCATTTGCTATCGCGCTTGGTAAAGATCATCAAGGTATCTGTCCGCCACGCACGCTGCTCGATCACCTTCATATCTGTTGGACGCGGCATACCCTCTACGAGCGCAATATCAATATTTAATTGCTCAACTTCGCTGACCACTTCTTGAGTATTGGCGATATACATATCGATATGGGCATCGGGTAGCGTCGCATATAGCTTGGCAAGCAGCGGTGGCAGCACATAATTGCCGATCGTGGTACTAGCACCGATATGAATCTGCCCTGCTTGATGCTTATGATAATGCTCTAGAGTTAAGGCCTGCCCTAGGATAGCTTGTGCCTGTATATAAATAGGATGGGCATTGGGGTGCTGATTAAGCCTACGCCCGACGCGCTCAAACAATGGCATTTGTAGCCTTGCTTCTAATTCTGTCAGCGCACTACTGACCGCCGACTGCGACAAATGCAGCGCTTCACTGGCACGGCTGGTACTACCCGTTTGATAAATACTGACAAACACTGATAATTGCTTGAGGGTAATCTTTGGTAATACCTGCATGGCTTTCTTCATAATTTCTCTGATACCCCATCTTATTGATACAATCTAAAAACCACCTGTTATTTTTAAAATCTTCCCTGATCTAAAAACCCATCTTTTTAGCCCAAAGACTTTTACTAACCTAAAAAATCGATAGTTTTTATCTAATTAATCTGTTTTTATTATAGATTGGTCTGCCTTATAATGTCTATTCATAAGCTTATGCTTATTTCGATTATAGATAATACATAATAGGACAGTCAGTCATGTACGCCTTGACCCAATCAGTAAATAACTATCTCCCGCGCAGCCGCCATTTAGCAGGGCTCATCGTCGTGCTGATTGGCAGCTTGTTTTGTTTGTGGCTCAATACTAGTGTCAACACATGGACAAATGGACGTATCGTTGGCTTATCTTCTCTCACTTTAGCCATTCTCCTTGGTATGGTATTGGGCAATACGGTCTATCCTAACCTTGCTGAGCGCTTAAATGTCGGCGTGGCATTTGCCAAAGGTCAAATATTGCGCCTCGCCATCATGTTTTATGGCTTTAAGCTGACCTTAACGCAAGTATCAAGTGTCGGACTGTCTGCGGTGATGAGCGATGCCTTAGTATTGACATCGACCTTTTTACTCACCTATTGGATAGGTATCCGATGGTTAAAAGTCGATAAACAAACGACGCTATTAATTGGGTCAGGTGCGAGTATTTGCGGTGCCGCCGCGGTTATTGCAGCAGAGCCTGTGGTCAAAGCGGAAGCACACAAAGTCACTATTGCCGTGGCGACAGTGGTGGTCTTTGGTACGGTTGCGATGCTGCTCTATCCGTTTTTATACCATCTTGGTTGGTTGCAACCTTGGCTAAATGCTCAGCAGTACGGGATTTATACGGGTTCCACCATTCATGAAGTGGCGCAAGTCGTCGTCGCTGGTAACGCCGTCAGTCCCGAAGTGGGTGACACAGCGGTTGTTACCAAGATGATACGCGTCATGATGCTTGCTCCTTTTTTACTTATTTTATCGTTTGCCCTAACCAAAGGTAGCAGCGACAATGGCAAAAAACCATCGTTTATGAATCGCGTCCAACAAGTCAAAGTGCCTTGGTTTGCCTTTATATTTATTGCCATCGTCTTACTACACACTTGGGTACCGATGACCGCAAGCTTTGAGCGTAGTATGGTGATGCTAGACGACGTGCTGCTTACCATGGCGATGTTTGCGCTAGGTCTAACCACGCATTTGGGCGCTATTAAACAAGCTGGCGTTAAACCCCTTATCTTGGGGGCGATTATGTTTGCTTGGTTGATCGTTGGCGGTGGTCTAATAAATATAGGTATCAGTTTTTTATAAGACGCTCATTCCTATGATAGCTTGCCCACTATAAATTTATGCAGAATCAACAAAGCCTACGACTATTAACATAGTAAGTAGGCTTTTTTATGAGTAATCTACACCAAATTTTAGACGAAAAAAAACGAACCCGAAGGTTCGCTTTTTTTTCATCTTGCTCTAAGTGTCTATAAAGACAAATTAGATAGCAACGATGTTATGGGCTTGTGGGCCTTTTTGACCTTGAGTTACAGTGAACTCAACTTCTTGGCCTTCAGCTAAAGTTTTGAAGCCTGAACCAGTGATTTCGCTGTAATGAGCAAAAACGTCTGCGCCAGTTTCTGGAGCGATAAAACCAAAGCCTTTAGCTTCGTTGAACCACTTAACTGTACCTTTTTGAACGTCTGACATAATATAATCCTACTTTTAAATTTATTAATGGCCTAGTGACCGATAACGCTTGCAAATAGCTACTGAACGATAAATATTAAAACGAAGGATTATAACTAATACTACGAGGTAATGATTTGGTGCAGAACTGCTCTTAAGCTTGGACGTATTATAGGGGGAACATCCTGATTTCGCAAGTCTTATCTTAGCTTTCATGTAACTAAAGCCCGTTTTTTATGATTTTTGACCTGAAAATCAACGTATTTTAGGCATTTGGCAAACGGAACAAATAGACCGCTACCCCAGTACAGACCACGGCTACCAGCCATGCCATCCATATCATATCGGCGGGAATATTAAAAAATAACATCGTTGTTGAAATAGTCATCATTATTGTCGCTAACCACTTGGCATAGAGTGGCACCGCATGATTATTTTCCCAATCGCGGACAAATTTCCCAAAGTATTTATGATTGATCAGCCAAAAATGAAAGCGCCTGGAACTACGTGCCCAGCAACCTGCCGCCAGTAATATAAAAGGCGCAGTCGGCATGACTGGCAGTAACACGCCGATAATCCCTAATACAAAAAATAGCCAACCCAATATGACAAACGTCCAACGCACCGTTGGGCTGTTATGCTGATTGGTTTTGGGTCGATAATAAAAAGCTTTTTTGTGTTGGCTCATAAAAATACTGTCATTGAATGATATGTAGAGGCTAATATTTAATAAAGATTAGACAGCTAGATTGTTAAACCAGATAATCATTTATAGAACTGCCTACCTATATAGGTAGCTAAGCATGCAATATCACTTAAAACGGTACAAGGCTATTTTTACGAGGTTTTTGCTATCAATAGGTATGTTTGGTTAGTGGTTGGGTAAGTGCGTTGACAATCTTTGACTGAATTTTTAGCACTAAAAAACCGCTCACAGTCTAGACTATGGGCGGCTTTTAGTTTTAGTGACAAGTGTCTGATTGGTTTATTTCGTTACGATACCAAGTTGCTTGGCTTCTTTTAGCCACATTGGAAACTCTTCTAGCATATTTTCATACAAGGCTTCTTCGCTGATATCGTCCAAGTCATCGAGTTCAAAAAAGTCGCAATTATCAATCACGCGCCCTGTCATGTCGTCTAGTTTTTTGAGAATGCCATAACCACGACCACCTAAGCCCACAAATTGCCAAAATATCGGCAGTTTCGCGGCTTCCGTCATGACTCTCGTGATACCGCGATTATCATTCACCCCACCATCACTGATAAATAGCACGTATACAGGCACATCCAAGCCGTCTTTTTGGTAAAATTCCGTCACGGCTTTCATGACCTCTGCTTCATTGTTGATGCGTGGGCCAAGTGCCCATTTGCGCCAGCCGCCATGAGCGTTGTTAATGAAACCGTCATAGTTGCTCAGCCCAATCTCGCCCAAATACTGCGGGTCTCGGGCAAACGCCCAACAGTCTAGCGCTTGGTCGTCATCGAAGTTCACTGCCAATGGCAATATGCGATTGACCACCTCTTGCACGCGACCTTTTTTGTACTGTCTGTTCATTGAGCCTGACGCGTCTAACACCAGTGCTACTTTTGCGGTTAATTGCTGCAATTGGCGTTTCTCAAGTGATATGGTGGCTTTTTTGGCTAGATTGACCAGTTTGGGGGCTTTGTCTAGCATGACCTTCTCTAACGACGGTTTTGCTTGGACTGGCGTAGCGGTTACGTCAGCTGTTGTCGAGCTGCTCTCTTCTACGTCACCACCGAAATGTTGCACGATGGCGGCAAGTCCACCATTAAAGCCTTGCGCGACGTTAGATACTCGCCAAACGCCACCCTTGCGATAAAGCTGCATCAGCATACTGGCTTGCTGCTGGGCAAAGTCTGCTGCTTGATACGCTGCCTGTGCCTTTTGTGACTGCTGCCAAATGCCAATCTCTAACGATTGAATTTGATTGAGCGGCGTGTCAGCTGATAATACAAAAAACAAGCTGTCTATATTCGCAGCCAGTTTGGATAAATCAACTTCAAACTCGGCTTGGATGCCCTTACTCGCCGTTGGCTGTGACTCGTAATGAGTGAGCTTGATTTGCCCGCATGGTGAGGTTGGCTGATTATAAAACACCATATAATCATCATTGATCAGTTTGCCCGCTGCGTCTAAGGCAAAGCAGCTGATGTCCATCTCGATTGGGCTTTGGCGAGTGAACTTGAGCGTGATGGGTGCGGTGTCGTCAATAGCAAGATTGCCTAAAGGCGCGCGTTGTCCGACGGTGAGATGGTTCATGGTGTTCCTTACATGAGAGTTTTATTCTTTTAAAGATAATAGACTAATTACTGGCAATAAAAAACCGCCATAGTGTTTGCTGCGGCGATTTTTTAACTCTAGAACTATTGTTAATTTTTTCAGAGTTCTAAGGTTAAGCGTAAGTTATAAATTAGCTGTAAATATATAATTATGAAAATATTTCAAACATCATAATAAATATAGTCATAAATCTCATCTAAAGTAAATAGAATATAGTAGGCAACGTTAGAACCACCAATTGAAAGTGTATTATAATACCTATTTGTATGGTCATCATAAATATTACATAAGCGTTTGTCAAAAGTAATACAAACCTTAGTCTTCATATTTAGTATGTCATTTTCTTTTGAAAAATCAAATACTATACTTTCATAGAAATAACTAAAATCTACTACTTTGAAGTCTTTATGAGTTATTTGATTCTCAGGACTAATAAGTAAATAGTCATAAATCTCATGTTTTTTTAAGAAGCTCTTAACTGATTTTTCTATATATTTTTTGATCTTAATATCTTTTAAATTAGATTTAAAATCTATAATATAGTCACTTCGAAATTCTTTTTTACTCATAGAGGTATACACTCTGGACTTTATCAAAATTCAACATACATACTTCAATTTCATCAATCTCGCTATAGATATCAATTACTGATTCAGTAGTTTTATAGGAAGGTAGTATAAATTGGCTTTTTATCTTCTTATCTTTGCAGTAGGCATTATTTTTTAAGCAGAACTCATATGTTAGTTGCTTTACTATGTTTGATTTTAAATCTTTAGAATCTTTATCAAAGAAACTTATTGGCAGATATTTCCAATCTATACAATATATGTCATGATTAGACTCTTTTCTAATAGTATCTTCTACAATACCATTCCATTCTAATAAGAAGTCTTTTTCCGTTATTCCATTAAAATAATATAGTTTAGAATTTACTTTCTTTACTGCTAAGCTATGATATTTTTTAGATATTCCTTTTCTAGGGTTTCTATGACTCATACCTTGAAATTTATTTATTATATAGTCAAAAACTTTATTCTGAAACTCATAGCTTGGAACATCATCATATACTTTCTTATGATTCAGTCTAACTTTTATAAGACTATTCATGAGCAAGTTTTTCGATTTTTCAAATTCGTATGAAATAATGCCATTATCAATTAATGACTTTATAATTGAATTATTGCTCTTATGAACAATAAGGTCAGGTCTCATCCATCTTTCGTTTTTATTGAATTTGATATTGAAATTATTGTCAAAATTACTATCTATTAGTATATTAAAACCGCCGAAATTTTCTCTTTTTAAATTATCAACTTTATTTTCCAATCTGAGAGCAGAGTCACAATATAGTATTTTATCCTTTTCAATATTTTTAATAAAAAATGAATTACACATATCCTCCCATATTTGATAAAAATTATTAATACCCCAAAATCCTTGCCCTTCATTTTCGTCAAATTCTAGGCTGCCATATAAGAAGTTTTCTACGGCCTCATATACAATCCAATAGGAATTATTTTTATATGAAGTATTTCTATGAGTTATATCCAAACGATCTTTAAGTATTTTTATTGTAGACTCATAATTATTTTCATTAAATAAACTTTGCTCGCTAGTTAGATATTGATAAGAGAAATTATATGAAATATCCTTTACTTTTTCGTCAACTTCGTATTCTAACTCGACTAAAACCTCATTATAAATATAACAATATATCTCAATAATCTCGCTTGGTATACTATGTATAGCATTTCTTGTACCATGCATAAAATCAATTATGATACTATTGTTCTTTAAAAACACTCCATTATTAACTAGATTATCTATATCCGAATAATCTATGTCCTCTAACAAACCAACCTCCTGAATTAAAGCATCTAAATCCAATAGGTTCTGAACAGACATTATCTTATCAATCATGTCAATCTTACTATACATTATAATTTCATTATTATTTGTATCAGTAAACCGATAGGAATTATTTCTATCCGTGTTCATGTTGTCTTTCGATTGTGGCTTATAATCAGAGATATTATATAAATTTTTTCTACTTTTTATGAACTTTTTAAAAGTTTTGTACATGCCGAAAAATATTTTTTTAATATTTTCGTAGTTTATATCGAAATCATCGAAACCTCTCGGTAGATTAAAAATCATTTCTTGAGTACAGCTATCTTTCCTTATTCCGACGAATGAGCCATAATTACGATTTTCAGACTCATTGCCTTTGATTACCTTCAGCTCATTGAAGTTAAACATTAGGTTTCTCAATCTCTTTAATAAAATCATCTACTCTTTCTGCAAAATCTCCAAACGTTACAAGATCATCTTTATTTTTAATATTTAAAAGTTCCAAAAGGGGTTTTTTATCTCTTGTAAAAACACTATCCCAAATAAAGAACATGAGTTTAGTTTGGATGCTAGACTTGAGTATCACCTCATCTTTTATAAAATACTTTCCAACTTGCTTATCTTCTATTCCTCTAATATAGTTGTGATTAGATTTAATAAAATTATTTAATTTTGTTATAAATCTATCCCAATCGGTTCTATTGCTAAAAGCTACTCCTGAGACTTTTATCGAGTTTGAGTCAATATTGATAAACTCCCAATCCCAACGTCTTTTAAAAGCGGTGTCCATATAATATATGGAACTATCTGACGTATTCATAGTAGCAACAATGGAAAGGTTCGGTGGAATCCTTATTGTTTTATTAATTAAATCAAAATTTAGGAATGATATTTTTTCTTGCAACGTTTCTAATTTTTTTACGCCATCGTACGGCCTTAATTTGTACTCATCAATCTCTTGATTTTTGTCATATGAGAACGTGAAACCTATAAGCTCAAGTAGCTTGAAAAACATTACACCATTGATATTGGTGTTATAGTTTGACCAACCCTCATCGTCTCTATCAAGAAGTTGAAAGACTGAGCCAAAAATAGATGATGAATTACCTCTGTTAATTTCATCGATTACCAATACAACATTTTCTACTTCTGTATCTTCTATTCTATCACCTTGTTTATTATATACCTTGAGGATATTCTTATATGCTTGACTTAGGGCTCTTAAAAAGTGTCCTTCATAAAAATTGTATTCTACTTGACCTGATTTGGTCATTGGTAGCAACTTTCCCATAAAGTCACCATGGGTATATTCTGGATGAAAAACAGCTTTTACTACGTTCTCAGGATTCTTATCAATATTAATTTTCAATTCATTAGGTATAATTTCTTTATCAATCATATGACTCTTGCCAGTACCAGGACTGCCAAATATAATTTTTTGAATAGGTTTAGAACTCATGGTATTTTCTCTAAATTGCATAGTAATATTTTTAAGAATAAGGTGTATATTAATAGACCTCTTGCATAAGTCATTGCAGCCCTCATAACTCCGATAGTGGAAGTCAATAAACTGGTACTTTTGCCAAGAGATCTAATGTATCATAAACTTTTGTTTTGCTCTATGCGTATAAACTAACTAATAGAGTAGACGCAAAATAAAAAATAGAGCTACTATCTAGGTAATGCTACAACGCCTTTAACTGCTCCATCTGCGCTGTCATCGCCGTCAACTGCCCTTCTAGCTCAGCCAGTTTCGCTTTTTCAGCATCGACCACTTCCGCAGGCGCTTTACTGACAAAACCTTCATTACCTAGCTTACGCGCGATGCCTTCGGCTTGACCTTTCAACTTATCATATGACTTACCCAGACGTGCTAGCTCAGCCGTTGGATCGATCAGACCTTTCATCGGTACGAGTACCCGTAGCTGACCGACCATACTTGATGATGACAGTGGCACCTCATCGCCTTCTTTGACGATCTCTAAGCTCTCGACTTTGGCCAGCGCTTTGAACTGGTTTTTGATGCGTGATAGACGCGCATCTTCATCAGCAGAGATATTTTGTAGTAGTACGGGCAGACGTACCGCGTTGCCCAGTTTCATCTCACCACGGATGTTACGGACGCTAGCGATTAGCTCTTGTAGCCACGCCATATCCGCCTCAACCTGCTCACTGATTTGTGCGGCATCCGTTTTTGGATAGTCAGCGACCACGATGCTGTCGGTGTTTTTTCGACCCAGTAGCGGTGCCACTGTCTGCCAGATTTGCTCCGTCAGATACGGCATGATTGGATGGCTAAAGCGTAGCGCCGTCTCTAGCACGTGCAGCAGTACATAGCGGATTTGCGCTTTACGCTCATCCGATACCGAGTCATCATTTAGACTGGCTTTGGCAAGCTCAACATACCAATCACAGTACTCATTCCAGATGAACTCATAGATATCTTGGCTGACCATATCGAGACGATACTGGGCAAAATGCTGATGGATATCGGCAACGGTAGAGTTCAGACGGCTCATGATCCATTTTTCTGGTAATTCCCAAACGTCAGGGTTTGCCGCTTGATCGATAGGCTTGGCATCACCTTCGCTATCGACGCAGTTCATAAGTACAAAACGGCTGGCGTTCCAAATTTTATTACAGAAGTTGCGATAGCCCTCGACACGCTTTAGATCAAAGTTGATATCGCGACCGGTACTGGCTAAGGACGTGAAGGTAAAGCGCAATGCATCCGTACCAAAGGCTGGGATGCCTTCTGGGAACTCTTTACGCGTTTGCTTTTCGATTTTGGCCGCGTCTTTCGGATTCATCATATTGCTGGTGCGTTTTTCGACCAAAGCTTCCAGATCAATACCGTCGATTAGGTCAATCGGATCTAAAACGTTACCTTTTGATTTTGACATTTTTTGACCATTACCATCACGGACCAGACCATGCACATAGACGGTCTTAAACGGTACTTGCGGCGTACCGTCTTCGTTTTTCACGAAGTGCATGGTCATCATGATCATGCGGGCCACCCAAAAGAAGATAATGTCAAAACCTGTCACGAGCACGCTGGTTGGGTGGAAGGTGTCCATCACGCGTGGATCGGCGTTGACGTCTGCCCAGTCAAGCGTACTGAACGTCCATAGACCTGAGCTGAACCATGTATCGAGTACGTCATCATCTTGGCGTAGTACGACATCATCGCTTAGATTGTACTTGCTACGTACTTCAGCTTCATCACGGGCGACATAAACCTCACCTGTCGCATCGTCATACCACGCAGGGATACGATGTCCCCACCACAGTTGACGGCTGATACACCAGTCTTGTAGATCGGTCATCCACGCCATATACATGTTTTTATACTGCGCAGGGACGAACTCGATGCTACCGTCTTCTACTGCGTCAATCGCAGGCTTGGCCAATTCTTTCACAGCGACATACCACTGATCGGTCAACCATGGCTCAACGATCGTACCGCCACGCTCAGCACGTGGGGCTTTGAGTGCGTAGTCCTCGATGTCTTCTAGCCAGCCCTGCTCGCCTGCTTGCGCCACGAGGAACTTACGCGCGGCAAAACGTTCTAAACCAGCATACTCACTAGGTGTAGTTTCTAGCTCTGGCTCACGTGTTTGCAGATCAGGATAAACTTCCATCGCTGGCAAAATATTGGCGCGCTCATCAAGGATATTAATCAATGGCAAGCTATGACGACGACCCAATTCGTAATCGTTGAAATCATGTGCTGGGGTGATTTTTACGCAGCCCGTACCAAAGTCTTTTTCGACATAATCATCAGCGACGATAGGCACGACGCGACCCGTAATTGGCAGAGTAATGGTTTTACCAACTAAATGTGCATAACGCTCATCGCTAGGATTGACCGCAACAGCAGTATCACCAAGCAAAGTCTCAGGACGCGTAGTCGCTACCACCAGATAGTTTTTACCATCTTGAGTCGTTAGGTCTTTATCCGTGAAATGATAGCGGAAATGCCACAAGCTGCCTTTTTCGTCATGGTTTTCAACTTCTAAATCAGACAGCGCGGTTTGGAATTTTGGATCCCAATTCACCAAACGCTTACCGCGATAGATAAGTCCATCATCAAACAGGCGTACGAACACTTCTTTTACCGCGTTGGACAGACCATCATCCATGGTAAAGCGCTCACGCGACCAATCAACCGAGCTGCCCAAACGGCGAATTTGGCTGGTGATATTGCCGCCCGACTCTTCTTTCCATTCCCACACTTTATCGACGAAATCTTCACGCGTCATGTCACGGCGCTTAATACCTTGCGCCTCCAAACGACGCTCAACAACCATTTGGGTCGCGATACCGGCATGATCCGTACCCGGTTGCCATAGCGTATTGTCACCATCCATGCGGTGATAACGGGTCAGCGCATCCATGATTGCGTTGTTAAAGCCATGACCCATGTGCAGCGAGCCAGTGACATTCGGTGGTGGCAAGGCGATAGAGAACGACTCTTCTTTATCAAAGGTCGGCTTAAAATAGCCGCTTTCTTCCCAGCCTTGATACATACCCGCTTCGACTTCTGCAGGGTTGTAAGCATTCTCTAACTGGCTTAGGGCCGCTTGAATAGATGTAGTGAGGTTGTGGTTACTCATAATGGCATTATCTTTTATTGATTGAATGTGATTAAAGCGAATATAAAAATTAGGAAAATCATGAATAGAGTGATTTTAACGCAGATAGGCAGATTTTGTTAGATGCTAAGGCAATTTATCAGACTTGCAGAGTGGCATTGCCCCATTAATAAACGCAAAAGTCCATAAACGTCCCCAATCGAATGAGACTCCAACAAAATAAATGCTAGTGATGTTATAAAATATGGTTCATGCTATGAGGTATATTCTATAACATCACTAGCATATAAATGGCGTCTTTATCCTAAAATCATGATCTTATAAACAGCGAGCCGACCGTGTCCAAAGATACCGAGCACACCTATCACAATAGCAGCCACTCTCAAGCTGATGAATCTGACGCTAATGATAGAGACGATAAGCTCTTGATTGATGATAGCGTTTATCAACCATCTGTTACTGAAGATAAAGACGTTAGCAAGACTGCGATTCCAGATGATACCGAGGCGACAGAAAGTTTAGAAGACGAAGATTTCTCTGAAGATATGAGCGAAGCAGATAAAGAAACCATCAAAAAAGTCGCCAATGATGATAACTTGAGTCAAGCAAAAAGCTATGCCAGTATCTTGGTTGAGCAAGTGATGGATGCCAAAGAAACCTTTGAGCGCTCACTTGGCTCGCTATTTACCAGTGCCTTTACCGCTGGGCTTGAGATTGGCATTAGCTTCTTTATGATGTTATCGGCTTTTGCACTGTTGAGTGGCGTACTACCAAGCCAATACGCAATCGTGCTCGCCTCCCTACTTTACCCAATTGGCTTTATCATCGTCGTCATTGGTCAGTCGCTATTATTCACCGAACAAACCTCACTATTAAGCCTACCTGTGCTTAACAAAATTGAACCGCTGCATAAATTACTACGCCTTTGGGGCATTGTCATCGCTGGTAACATCGTTGGCGGCTGTTTGTTTGCCGCATTGATGATAGGTTTGGGTTTAAATATGCAGCTGTTTAGCGTGAGCGACATCGACACTTATGCCGAACACATTTTAGGGTTTAGGTGGTGGGTCATATTTGGTAGTGCCATCTTGGCAGGCTGGATGATGGGCGTCACCGCTTGGCTTGTGACCTCAGCACGCGACACCCTTAGCCGCATCGTTTTGGTAACGCTTATTACTGGCAGTATTGGTTTTTTAGGATTGCACCACAGTATCGTGGGCAACATTGAGATTTTTTCTGCCTTGCTATATGGCAATACCGTCAGCTTGGGGCGTTATTTACTGTTTTTAGTAGTGATATTGGTGGGCAATACCGTCGGCGGCGTGGTGTTTGTGGCGGTACTCAAAAACCGTACCTTCTTATTTCAAATCGAAAAAGTAAAAGAACAAACGGCTAGTGAACAAGCGGAAGCTAGAAGCAGTATAAATACCCACCGACCTTGATTGGTATTGGTATTGGTATTGGTTAATGCTAAATGCTAAATGCTATAAATAGATAACTCACCTATTCCCCATAACAAGGTTCAATGTTTAAACCTGTTATGGGTTTTCAGCATCTACAGCATACGCGCTGCCAACACGCTATTTTCTATTTCAGATTTTCTCAGCTTATCGTGTTGAGCACTAAATATACGCACCAAAATTCCCGCGCTTAAGAACATCACCAAGGTATAAATGGCTGGCATCATCGACATGTCGTAGTTAGACAATAGCGTCAATGCCATAAATATCGATAAGGTACTGTTTTGTAGACCGACTTCTAGCGTCACCGAGGTTCTTTGCGCCCAGTTGAGACCGAACCATTTACTACTATAAAAACCGAGCGCCATGGTTGAGAGGTTTAATAATACCGATACGGGACCAGTAGCGATAAAGGCGTCGACAATGATATCGCGTTGCACATAGCCCAAAAATAGCACTAAAAACGTTAAAAATATCACCCCAAATCGAGACACATAGACTTGTGAACGATCGGCAACGGTTGGTGCATAGCGTTTAATCAGCATACCGACACTAATAGGCACTATCGTCAGCACCACCAAAGTCAGCATCGTTTTTACTACCGGTAACTCAAACTCACTACCGCTGCCCATAAAATAAATCAATGAAAAGCTCAGCACAATGGGAATGGTAAAGACGGTAATCACGCTCGCAATCGCGGTCATCGTCACCGACAGCGCCACATCGCCTTTAGCTAAATAGGTAAATAAATTTGAGGTAGTGCCACCCGGACACAATACGAGGAGCATAACCCCGACGGCATACTCTGGGCGTAATGGCATGATATTGGCCAAGGCAAAGCCAATGATAGGTAACAGTATCAACTGATTGGTCAAGCCAATGCCGACTGCTTTTGGATATTTTAAAACCCGTTTAAAATCGTTGGTGACGAGGGTCAGACCCATGCCCATCATGATTAAAAACAGACAAATAGGAATGATAACTGAATTGACTAACGTGACTATTGCAAGACCTTCCATAACTACATCCTTGTAGATAAGAGCTGTTTATAGGTTCATTTTATAGATGAATTTTTAGACCGAGCATGCTGATTAAATGACGCCTGATTAGCAATCCTTGCTAAGGCGTGTCCTCATAATCAATAGCCGTTGAGCACCGACAATCAACTAAAAAACAGCAAAAAATAAGACATGATAAAGGCAAGTATATAGGGGTAAAGTCGCCCTTATTTGCTTTATTCAACGACTCATCAGTCAAATATGGTTTTTGGGTTTAGAGAACGATGAAATATCATTGAACAACAACCTTCAATCACCACCACCTGAATCACCGCTACTTGAGTCGCTGCTGCTTGAATCACTACCATCGCTATCGTCAAGATTATCCTGATCCCAAGAAGAATCCAAAGAAACTGGCGAATTGTCGCTACTTCCAAACCAACTGGCGACTTTTATGACGATATAAAGGATTATAAATCCAGCGATAATCTGTAGAAGAAGCATGGTTTATTCTTTATAAATAACAGGTGAGGTAAGTAAGAAACGGTATAGATGAGGGACAATCAAAACGCATGACTAGCATTCAATCATAGATATTGATTATATTAATTCTGAGTGATTCATTGCGCTTTAGAGTTACTCACGGCTTTTCACTGCAGTGCCATAAGCGATGGCTTCAACCATGCTGCCCAATTGATTGATATTGCTAACTTCTAGACGTAAGCCGTAGATATGGTTATAGCCTTTGGCTTGTGCTTCGGTACGCATACGTACCAGAGCTTCGCGGCGGGCACGGTCGAGTAAGGTCTCGTAAGTGGTCAAGTTTTTGCCAAAAATGCTCAATACCCGAGCGATAATCATTTTGAAATAATCTTGGGCAATAACCACGCTGCCAAGCACCAGCTCGCCTTCAGTATTGGCAACAAGTTTTGGCACATAAAAGCGCTCGCTTGAGACCATAATATGGCTTAATTCTTGCTCTGCAATGCTTAACTGCGCGAGATGTTGGCGCTCATGACGCGACCCAAAAAACCAACCAGCAGCGAATAATAAAATAAACGGTGCGTAATTGATAAGCATTTGGGTAAGGGAATTATTCATGGCACGTCTCTTGTCATAAACTTATCAGAAAAAAGCATCGATGCTTTAAGATTTGGTTAGCTAACCAAAAGGGTTGAAACGTGGCAAGTCATCGGTCGCTGTCAGTGCAGAATTTTGTAGATTTGGCTGTTGACCAGACTGATGATAAGAGTCGCTTGGTGGGGTTTGATAAACTTGCTGCGGCATCGGTATGGCTTTGACAGCAGTGCCATAGACAAACAATTCAGAGGCTCCCTGCGCGATGCTAGAGGTCGAAAAGCGCAAGCCCACAACTGCATCTGCACCCAAAGCTTCTGCTTTGACAATCATCCGATCGATCGCCTCTTGGCGTGACTCTTCTAACAGCTCGGTATAAGCCGTTAACTCACCACCGACAATATTTTTTAGTCCAGCAAACAAGTCTTTGCCGACGTGTTTTGAGCGCACGGTGCTGCCGTACACCACATCCAAACGTTCGGTGATTTGATAGTTGGGCAAATGCTCAAGATTGGAGAGTTGCACAGTCATAATACGACCTTATCGGTGACGTTATATAGACAGCGTCAACTTGGATATAGACCAAACCACGCTGTCCCTATATTGATAAAAAAGGCTAATCGTTGGTATGGAACAATAAAAATAACTCAGTCAAATTGCCTTCGATGCTATTGGCCATTTGTGCCAGCTTGTCTTCATCTTTACGCATCTCTGCAAGCTCTGGATCTTCATCATCGATACCGCTTAGCAAAATCATTGGTAAGGTCAAGACAGCCACATCTTCAGCCGTTTCTTCATCTTCAAACCAATCGCTGGCTTCATCGCCATACATCGCATCAACAAAGCCAATTGACCAAGCAACGATATCTGATTCATCTGAAAAATCGACAGCCACTTCTTCATCACCCGCATCTTCACCAAACGGTAGCTCAATAGGCGTCTCGTTTTTTAGCTCAGCGATAATAGAATCGCGCCAGCGCTGGATACCGTCGATGACGTTTTCTGGGATTTCACTAACATGGCCTTCAAACAGTGCATCCAGCCAATTCGGTAATGGACGCCCAATAACTGTCGCTGTCAAAAAACCATGCGCGGCGACACTATCAAGCACAAATGGGCTCTCTTGATTGTCCAAATAGTCTAGTAATTCATCGAAGCTTAATTGGTTACTCATGATGTAATTGTCCTTGAAAGATAGAGTGCGGCTGTCGCCATAAACGATCGGTTAAGTGCAGAATAGTGGATAATTTGAAGGTAAAAATGGTTTCGGTAAAGCACCCAAACCATCTTTATAAAATAAGAATCATTGCATAGAGCGGGTGGCGAGCAACCGTCAAAAAGTAACGATCGCGATATCATTAGCATTACACTGTCAGCTAATATGCCGTTATTAAAAGGCTTTAGTCGGCTTAAATGACTGAGCACTTTCACATTAGGCTATGACTTAAGTTTAAAAACTAAAGATCGTCATCATCCCAATCATCGCCATCTTCATCGAAATTGTCTATATCGTCTAGATCATCCTTTAGCTCTTTGGCCAAACGCTTCTCTTCTAGCAGATTATCGATCAGTCGACGCTTCTCAAGACTACTTAAGCGCGTACGCACGCTCGTCTCGGCCTCTTCCACCATCTTTGCATCATCATCGTCGACAAAATCATCATCAAAATCGTCGTCAATATCAGCGTCACTCATGACAAACTCCTATAATTTTTAGCAAGGGTATTAAGAATACATTAATATATATATGCCTTATAAAGTCTCTACTTCACGTTGTCAATGCTTTTTATTATTACTGCCTTATTTTTAGGCTGTTTAAAGGTAACGACAGAGACAATATCTCAGACAATTGTATAGTAATAAGCGAATATAAGCAGCATTAAATAGCCGACTCATCTGCGCTTTCAATCATCAATACCGCATTGCGCACATCTGCTAAGCGTTGAATCATCGAATCGTTGCCACCATCGAACACCGCACATTCACGCTCATAAACCGTGGTTGGGCGCATGATACTCTGCACCTGCACATGGTGGCTGATTTGCTTGAGACCTGCATTGGGTAACAAAATCAGCATTTGCTCTTTTTTGCCGACGCTGTGTAATAATTGCGTCATTGCTTGCGCCTGTGCATCATCGCTGACACCTGCTTTAGCAGGTAGTGCAAAGCGACTTAGCTCAATGTGCTTGTCATGGATGATTTTGTTAAGCATCAGATACAGCTTGCCAAGCATCACACCTGCTAACGCCACTTTGGCATGGCTATTGTCCGCCTTTAACAACACGCTAGCACCCGTGTCATCGAAACGCGGCTCGTTCATCGCGCTGACACCCAACAACAATGGCTGCTTGAGTAACTCGGTCACCGCTTGGTTTAATAGCTGCGTACATAATGCCAAATAAGGTAAACGCTGAGCCGGTGCCAGACGCTCAAGCATATTGAACTCGTCATGGAATACAATCTGAACTCTCACACTGTCAAATGAGCGGGTGGCAGACAACCGAGAGGCGCTACCAGATTTAGGAGCGCGGCTTATCTCATCTTGGGCAGCACCATTTGCTGCATCATGCTCCGCTCGCTCTTCAGTCGTACTATCGATAGGCTGACTATCAGAGCCAGTGGTATCAGTTGCCGCTTGATTTTGTTGCGTTCTTAAATACTGGTTTACTTCACTATGTACATCCAATTTGTGTGCATTGGCTGGCTGACTGTCCGTTGCACTCTCTCCAGAATGCTCCGATGTTTCTCTATCCGTATTCGTGGTACGGCGTTCAAACTCCCGATCATAACTGCGCTGATCGATTTGCATATACTGCTCACGATGCAAATCTTGAATATCGCGGCTAAGCGCGTTAATTTGCTCTTTGGTTGGACGGGCAAGGTAACCATAAACCAGCCAAAGCAACAAATGCAGCAGCATCGTACCGATGACGAACGGCCATTGCATAGCGATAATCTCGCCTTTGCTAATATCTTTTAATGTCAACGACACACTGCCAATCACCGAATCGCCATTGGTGGCAATCTGACGAATGGTATCACCTTGCTGCATGGGCGCATTGCCAACAGGCACCAAGATGTCGTCGTTATTGTCTTTAATCAATATGCGCGTCACGTCTTGCTCGCTGGTATAGCGATTGGCAATGACACTTAAGCTGACACGGTCTTTATTTTCTAAAGACAACCTTGCTTCATCAATCAGCTGGGCGACCATCTGCTCGCCTTTTAACGCACGACTTTTGCTCAGCTGTTGATCGGTGCTGATGACCAATAACAACGTCTGCAAACAAAAACTAACCAGAAGAATAATGGCAAACAACCCTTGCCGCGGCGCTAAATACGTCATGATATGGTAAACTTTTTTGGATAAGAGAAAT
Source organism: Psychrobacter sp. TWP2-1-2 (assembly GCF_049896785.1). Classification (NCBI taxonomy): domain Bacteria; kingdom Pseudomonadati; phylum Pseudomonadota; class Gammaproteobacteria; order Moraxellales; family Moraxellaceae; genus Psychrobacter; species Psychrobacter sp. TWP2-1-2. The sequence continues at coordinate 220,732 of NZ_JAFCVA010000002.1, forward strand.
TAAAAAAACAAGGCTATCCCTCATTTTTTGGCGAATTTAAAAAAACTATAATAGTACGCATCTTAATAAGTATGTATTGAATTTAAGTACCATAACCCGACACCTCTGTTGTTGCCTAAAATAGCATTTACAACAAGATTTGGTTACTTAAAAACTGCTGTCTCAAATACTAATACTCAGGATAATCTACGGCACATTTGGTAAGCGGCGACTGAGAGCATTGTTGTAGATATCATCATCAATACAGTCCGCTTATCTTATCTACTATATCACCATAATAAGTCTTATAGCGTTAGTTGATTTATAAATTTATCATAATAATCACATTCAATTTCAAATGATTTTTCAACGATTGCTGCCATCTTTAATCGACGGTGATACTTTGCGCGTCATCTATAGGCGCTGCCGAGTAAAGCTGCTATTATTCCCAATCTTATATGAGCATACAAGGGACCATTGAGCCATGCCACACAATACATCTTACTCGTTACCAAAAGACAGCAAAGCATGGCAACAAGCCGTTGACTCTATTGCGTCACTGTTACCAGATAACACGAACTTACAAGATTTTGATGCGCTACAGTCCCTTCCAGTTTTTGCTCTTATTGTTGTGCTACCGACCAAAGTATCGACGCTTGATATCCACCAGTATGTGCAATCATGGGTCGATGAACAGCCAAGCTGGCATTTGGTCACCGTCGCTGAAGATACTGATGCCAGTTTTGTCAATATTACCGTTTCTGATACAGAGCCAACAGCAGCAAACGCACAGCGCTTGCCTTTTACCCAAGCCCAAGTATTCCGCTATTTGTTGGTACCAGTCACTGATACGCTCATGCATCCTGGCAAAAAGACCGCAGCAGCTCACATCATTGATGATCAGCTGACCACGCGCTTGCGTCATGACTTAACCGAAGCTTATAACGATAGTCATCAAGCGAGTAGTGCTAAACGCTTGGATATTGTTGATTGCCACATTTTATCAGTCGGTCATATGCTACGTACCCACAAGCTTGCCTGCTTTGATATGGATTCCACCTTAATCGAGCAAGAAGTCATCGTTGAGTTGGCAAAAACAGCGGGGATCGGCGAAGAAGTCGAAGCCATTACGGAAGCGGCAATGCGCGGTGAAATGGATTTTGATGAATCTTTTGCCCAGCGTGTAGCGTTACTAAAAGGCATCTCGACCGATGTGCTAGATGATATCTGCAGCCGCCTAACGCTATCAATGGGCGCTCGCACTACCATCAGTGCACTAAAAGCCTTGGGCTACCATACCGTACTGGTATCAGGCGGCTTTACCTACTTTGCGCGCTACATCGCTGAGCAATTAGGCATTGACGAAGTTCACGCCAACGCCCTAGATATCGATGAAGGGGAAGTCACTGGCCATGTACAGCTGCCCATCGTCAATGGTGCCAAAAAAGCAGCGATCGTTGAGCATACTGCGGAGCGCTTAGGCATCGAGATGTCACAAGTGGTCTGTATCGGTGACGGCGCCAATGATTTACCGATGATGGCCATTGCTGACCTAGGCGTCGCCTATCACGCCAAGCCCATTGTGCAAGCACGTGCTGATGCCGCCATCAATGTCACAGGGCTTGAAGGCATATTTTATGCCCTTGGCTATCCAGCACTTGCGCCCACGGAGTAACGACTACACTCGTAACACCATATCATGGAGCTAGGTTAGTGTTTTTAACATTAATCTGGCTTTTATGTCTTATTACATTGCGACATTGCGACATTCAATTTTCGTATCACTGTCCTAGCATACTTAGCAGCATCGCATTAACTTTCACTGTGTTTTTAAATAAAAAAGGATTGTCCATGACGGCATCACCATCACCGCGGCAAAATGAGCCGTCAGCGCCACAACCACTGGATAAGAGCAGCACTGCTGCATCCTCCGATAGTCCAAAGCAGCTATTTGGCGTTTATATCAGAGGAATGGCCATGGGGGCAGCGGATATCGTACCGGGTGTCTCTGGTGGCACCATTGCGCTGATTGCTGGTATTTATGAGCGCTTGATTAACGCCCTGAGTAGCATCGGCCCCAATCTCTGGCAGATATTTCGACAGGAAGGCGGAATCAAAGGTTTGGTTGCGGTGTGGCGACAAGTTGATGCCACTTTTTTGTTGTTCTTGTTATTGGGAATCGCCACCAGTTTTACTACTTTAGCAGGTATTATCAAGCATCTATTGGATAATCAACCGTTATTTATTTGGTCGTTCTTTTTTGGACTGGTTGTCGCAACGGTATTTATATTATTGAGTGAGATTCAGCGTTGGAATATAGGGCGGGTAGCACTATTCGTGACTGGTCTTGTTGCCGCTGTGGTCATTAGCAGCTTACCATTGCTCACGACCACACCAAGCTTGCCTTATTTGTTTTTTGCTGGCGCAGTCGCTATTTGTGCCATGATACTGCCCGGTATATCTGGGTCTTTTATCTTATTACTATTAGGTGCTTATGACGCAGTATTAGAAGCCGTACATAGCCTTAACTTTACGATAATCTTCACGGTCATTGCGGGTATGGCAACGGGATTGTTATTATTTACTCGCGCACTTAAATGGCTATTGTCTCGCTACTATCAGGCAACTTTGGCCTTGCTCACAGGTTTTATCGCAGGCTCGCTTGTGAAAGTATGGCCATGGAAAGTAGATGCGTTAGGCGCGCTTAATAGTAACGCGATCAACAACGTGATGCCATGGCAATATCCTACCGGTCCACATTGGCTAACCACTGTAGGACTGATGCTGCTAGGCGCGATTTTAGTCTCACTATTGTCTTGGTGGGGCACTCGTAGCAATCGCGCTTAACCCTACCTTAAACCTGCATCAGTCTCTTTTTAAAACCCAAAAACCCTCCTATACACTCTTAATAATAAGCGCCCATCCTTGCGGCGCTTAAGCTCAAATTCTGCCATACAAAACCATCAAAATGTGCTAAAAAACCAAACGTCAACGGTTGTCGCAAAGTCGCCTGTCCCCTCTTTAGCTTTGTTCCCCAAACTTTCATAATGACCCTATTGGAATTCACCTTATGAATAGCGAGATGAATGATGTTACTGACTATATTTTCAGTTATTGGTATAGAAACGTGGAGCACGGCGGCACTGCTTGGTTATAGCTTGCTGGCAGGCTTGATTTTAGCGCTTGCCTTATCCTCACAGCGCTGGCTGCTCTGGTATCTATTTGGTGGTATGGCATATTGGCTAGCGGTTGAGGCGATTCAAAGCATTGTGGCGGGTCGTCCCATGCTATCAGAGCTGTCAGAATGGCACAGCTATATCATCGCCATGGGCATCAGTTGGTTGCCTTTAGCGGGCTGGGTGCTGTATCGGGCACTACGTTACGAGGATGTCAGTCAATCCGTTCAGCAGCAGCGTCAATTGGAAGCAGCACGCTATATCGAGCACACGCCTGTTTATGATGACGACTACCAACCGCGCTTCCACTGATAGAGTCGCGTCTATATCAATGAGCGACGCTGTTAGGTTGGCTCATTTTCTACTTACGGTCCTTTCACTTGCCTTGTATATAACCTGTATTACATTATCTTTATCCGACTGTATCTCGTCCAAAAATTACGATTAACCTGCCGTCAAATTCGCTCAATCTAGCATAGGTAGTGCGAGCATTCATTTTCGTTGCTATTCTCTTTTCTACTGTCATTTTTATAAATATTAACAACTGGTTTTAATCAAGATGACGTCATTGGATGTTACAAGATACTTAACGCTCTCTACGTAACTCCTAAAGAATAGCAACCTCTCTATCGTTTATAATCTAGTTATATATTTGTCACAAAAATTGTTATAAAGTACGCATTATTTTGCGTCTCATTCTTTAGGAGTTCGATTATGTTTACTGTTCCTGTATTAGATATTAAATCTGATCCGTTAGATGTGCTATTGGCTGTGATTGGCTATCGTTTGTCCATGCTTGCTGATAGTGATAACGAAGATGTGAAAGCACTATTCGCTGATCGCAATGTGACGATTGAGCTTGCCAGCACTGAAGCGGATATCGCCCGTTATTTTGTCTTTGATAATGGTAGCTTCAGCCAATACAGTGGTCATGCTGAAAAAGCAGACCTCACCATCAATTTCAAAGATTCGATGACAGGTGTTAAGCTTTTGACCAAAGGCAATCTTCCTGCCTTTATGACTGCTGTACAAGAAGGTAACCTCAGCATCGAAGGCGATTACAGCCTAATGATGTGGTTCAATAAGCTTGCTAAGCATATCGTGCCAGCTGTTCCAGAAGAATGTAAACCTTATATCCAAAAAGCCAAGCCTTATGCTTATAAAGCACAAAAACTTGCCAATCATTGGATTGGGGTTGCTAAGCACAAACTTGGTAAGTCATAACGTAAATAGAGCGACGTAAATAAAGAAAACAGATCACGATTGTTTAGCGCTCAGTTACTTTACTCTTTCGCAGTGTTCTGATTTTCTAAAAAGGTTGCGGTATACTATATCGCAGCCTTTTTTATTATCTAAAATTTTATGGCTTTACACACAACTCTTTTAACCACTATTCTCTTCAAAATGATTGTTTCAAAAACTATTATAAAAGGAATTATATGATGGCAGGATTACTTAACATCTCAGAGCCTAATGCCAGTAGCCCCACTGACACGTTCAATAATAAAAATAACAGCCACAGCGGCTTGAACAATGACTTTTTAAACAACTTAACAACGTATGCCACCGCCAGCCAACAAATGACCCGTAAGCATAGCCGCGAAGAAATCGCCGAACTGTTTGATTTGCCATTGATGGATTTGTTGTTGCAAGCGCAAACGATACATCGGGCGCACTTCACTGCCAATGAAGTACAAATCAGTACTTTGTTGTCGATCAAAACAGGTAACTGCCCCGAAGATTGTGGCTATTGCTCACAGTCAGGTCACCACCGCGACACGACTAAATTACAAGCAGAGAAGCGCATAGAGGTCGATAAAGTCATTGCTGCGGCCAAACGTGCCAAAGCCAGTGGCTCGTCACGCTTTTGTATGGGTGCAGCATGGAAACATCCAAGCGCCAAAGACATGCCCTATGTGGTTGAGCTGATTAAAGAAGTCAAGGCCTTGGGACTTGAAACCTGTATGACCCTTGGTATGCTAGATACCAATCAAGCGACTCAACTGGCGGATGCTGGACTCGATTATTACAATCATAATCTAGATACCTCACGTCGTTATTATGAGCAAGTCGTCAGCACGCGAAGCTATGACGAGCGCTTAGATACAATAGACAACGTGCGCAACTCAGGCATCAATGTTTGTAGTGGCAATATCGTCGGTATGGGCGAAAGCCGTGATGACCGTATTGATTGGGTACATGAGCTGCTAAAAATGCCCAAAGCGCCAGAGTCAATTCCGGTCAACTTGCTCGTCCCTATTGCAGGTACACCAATTGGTGATAAAGTATTGGCAGAAGGTCAACTGTCAGTGATTGAGTGGATTCGTACTATTGCCGTAGCACGTATTTGCTGCCCGACCAGCTACGTGCGTTTGTCTGCTGGCCGCGAAAGCCTATCCGACTCTGAGCAAGCCTTGGCCTTTATGGCAGGTGCCAACTCATTTTTTTATGGCGATAAACTGCTGACTACTGGCAATGCAAGCCAATCAGGCGATGACAGACTCATGCGTGAGCTTGGTCTAACAAAGCAATTTGCCGCGCCAAGAGCGCCCAAAGTATTGCCTGTAATGGATGCGATGAGCGGTCATCAATCGCAAGTGGTGATGGCAGAGTAGCGTTTTTTATCGCTACCATTATTGGATAATCTGCGCTAAGCTTGCCGACATTATTGATGATAAAATATTAAATCGTAAGAGAGAATGTGATGGCAGATTATTTCAATTGGATTAAAGCGGCGCATATTATATCGATGGTCTGCTGGTTTGCTGCGATATTTTATTTACCACGCTTGTTTGTCTATCATGCGATGAGTGACGACAGCATCAGCCACGAACGCTTTGCTATTATGGAGCGCAAGCTCTATCGCGGTATTATGACGCCATCGATGATAGCCACATGGGTCTTCGGTCTATGGATGTTGGGGCTAGGCTGGGAGGTGTATAAAACCCAAGGCTGGTTGCACGTCAAGCTATTATTAGTGGTGCTACTCTCTGGCTATCACGGTGCTTGTGGCTTTTATCGTAAAAAGCTAATGGATAATCCGCATTATAAGACGCATAAATTTTGGCGCTGGTTTAACGAAGTACCAGTGTTTGCTTTGGTCATTATCGTCATCTTAGTAGTAGTAAAGCCCTTCTAAATTCCAATAAATATGTTCATAACTAATTTTTAAATCTGAATACCTCTAAACTAAAAGCGTCCGTTATTTATTAAAATAACGGACGCTTTTTTAGGACATCATAAATATGAAAGCTTAAACACTAGGACGCATGATTTGATAGACATTACTCAAATCATAAACACGGTAACGCGCAGGTTCGCGGCGGTTTTCGCCCGCATAGCTGAGGATCAGTGCTTGCTTTGCGCGCTCATCAACCCAGCCGACGAACAGTCCACTATGCTCGACGCCATTATAGCCATGATTGATATAATAGAGCCAATCCCCAACTTCAATCTCGCCACTATTGGCATAAGGACCTTGACCATAAGTACCTTTATGAATGGTATCGCGTGTCACTCCGGCGCGTTTAAACACGGCATTGAGATAGTCCCAGCAGCCACCTTGAATGATCGCGCGCTCGTTCAGCGCCATCTTGCGTGCGGTGCTAACCACTTCACGGGCGGCCAGACTGCTCTGCATCTCCGCACTGCTTAGTAACGGTAAATACTCACTATCGACATTATCATAATTACCCGATAAAAATGCAGGGAGTACCGCAGGCGCTTGACGTGCTACTTCAGGATAACGATAGGATGTCTGAGTCGCTGGTGGAGTACTGGAAGAATTTGAGCGATAAGTTCCTGCACGTTGAATGGTAGAACGTGTACTGACTTTCGCAGAGGGCACCGCTGAGTATGAAGGTGTATAGCGAGCACTAAAATCAGATTGCACAGATTTTTGGGCGATCAGCGCACTCATACTATCGGCATGGGCCTGACCTACTAAGCCAACGGTAAACAATAAAAGACTGCACGACGCGGTGACCGACGACGACATAGACAATGACACAGGCAAACGCGACATGACCAACTCCTTGTCAATAAAATATAAATGACAACATAAACCATAATAATAGGATGTTCTAATCTTACTTATAAACCATTTAGACATGACGCTGCAAGCATTATTCGGCTCAAATAGCCGATAAAAGGTATAAAAACGCAGACTAATGGTTAGATAAGAAGAGCACGTAGAAGAAAGATAAAGAGCTGGCGCTAAATAAAAAGGAAATAGAATAAGCAGTGTTTAGATTAAATACTGCGTAGATAGAGTACTGAGCAGATAAAATATTATCTGAGATAGAAGATTGCTGAAATAAAATACTGCTCAGAGAAAGCCACTTAGGTTTTTTATAGCCCAATCCAGTAGATAATCGGCTAAGAAATAAGCTAATCGTTACTCATTTTGATATTCACATGGCGCTTGCCCAATGCTTGACCTTGCAAAATAGCTTTGGCAGCGGTTGCCTCTTGGATACTATCAAAGCCGCTAATATGGTATTTGCGTATATCATCACAATCAACAATCTGTAATTGCTCACCAATAAGCATGATTTTATCACCGTCGGTGAACTGAATATGCTGACGCTTACCTTGATTGTCATGCACCAGCTCACCCGCACGCAGCCACAAGATGCCGCTACTGATAACGCCAGCCATGGCTTTTTTATGTTGTTGGCGTTTTCGATTAAAGATAAAGCTACCAATAATCAGTAGCGCCAATGCCCCTATAGCCAAGCGCTCAGGCAGCAGACTCATTGCCAAAGCAACCGCCACTGCTCCTATTAATAATGCTGAGCCAAACCAAAACATGCCATCATCAGTCGTTTTTGGCTGATCTTGTAGCGTGATTTTGGCACCATCGTCGGTCAGCTTGAGCATGCATGACTACCTGTTACAGAGTAATAAGAAAGTAAAAGTTTACTGAAAATACGATGAGCAAGTAGTCATCAATAGGACTACCAACCCAAGGCTGTTTTTTGCATAGCAATCAGCTCAGCGATGCCTTTTTCGGCAAGAATTAGCATATCGTCGGCTTGAGCACGAGTAAATGGCTTTTCTTCCGCTGTTCCTTGTAGCTCAATAAATTCGCTTTTTTGGGTCATAACCACATTCAAATCGGTATCACAGCTGGCATCTTCTTCGTAGTTTAAATCTAGATACGCTTTGCCGTCTTTCATACCAACAGAGACCGCAGCGACCAAACCAATCAGTGGATCTGCCTTGAGTTTTTTGCTTTTTTGGATACTTTCTAATGCATCGATAAGCGCAATAGCAGCCCCCGTCACACTAGCAGTACGAGTACCGCCATCGGCTTGCAAAACATCACAATCAAGATAAATGGTATTTTCACCCAGCTTACTCAGGTCAATCATCGCTCGTAAGCTACGACCAATCAAACGCTGGATTTCTTGGGTACGACCTGATTGTTTACCACGTGCCGCTTCACGTTGGTTACGAGTATTGGTCGCGCGTGGCAGCATGCCATACTCAGCAGTGATCCAACCTTTGCCTTTACCTTTGAGCCAACGCGGTACGCCAGATTCAACACTAGCGGTACACAATACTTTGGTATCACCAAAGCTGACTAACACTGACCCTTCGGCATGCTTAGTATAATGGCGCTCAAAGCTGATCGAGCGAAGTTGGTCAAGCTCACGATTGTCAATACGCATAAAAATCCCTAGTACAATGTTTTAAAGGCGGTGTCATAAAATGAGGTGTCTGTCATTATGTGGCTAACCACCATTTATCTAGCAAACTATTAACAAGCTAAAATAAATAATGATTGGATGCCATAGCAGACGTAAATATTGAGATATCCTAACGTGGCAGCGGCGCAATAGCAAGATTCGTTCGAGCTATTGCGCCGCTACTTGAGCCAGTCATTGGCTTAACAAAGAAATAGCACCAACTTTATTCTAACCCTTCCATCTTACGCAATTCTTTACGCAGGATTTTACCCACGTTTGATTTTGGTAATTCATCGACGAACTGTATGTGACGCGGACGCTTGTAACCAGTCAGTTGCTTTTTGCCAAAATCAAGCAACTCTTGCTCAGTCACATCGCCTTTTTTGACCACAAACAACTTGGGCTCTTCACCGCGGTCATCGTTTGGAATACCGATAGCGCCGCATTCTACCACAGCTGGATGCTCGCTCATGGCTTCTTCAATTTCGTTCGGATAAACGTTAAAACCAGAGACCAAAATCATGTCTTTTTTGCGATCAACGATTTTGATAAATCCTTTTTCGTCCATAATACCGATATCGCCAGTTTTCAGAAAGCCATTGGCAGTAAACGTTTCAGCTGTTTCCTCTGGACGATTTTGATAACCTATCATCACCTGCGGCCCTTTGACACAAATCTCGCCGCGATCACCCAATGCGACTTCATTTTCATCATCATCGATTAGTATTATATCGGTGCTAGAGGCAGGGATACCAATTTTACCCGTGAATTCAGCAATGGTCATCGGGTTAAAAGCAGCCACTGGTGAAGTTTCTGACAAACCATAACCTTCCACGATAGGCAGACCAGTGATTTTATGCCACTCTTTTGCCACGCTTGGCAAGACAGACATACCGCCACCGATAGACGCTTTTAGGTTAGAGAAATCTAAGTCTGCAAAGCCGTCTTTGTGTACTAGACCGTTGAACAAAGTATTCACCGCAGGGATAAAGGCGGGTTTGTATTTGGCCATCTCTTTAATCAAACCATCCAAATCACGAGGGTTTGGGATAAGCAAGCCTGCATAACCTCGGTACATGCCATACATGCCGCAGACCATAAATGAGAATACATGATATAGCGGTAGTGCCGTCAGGATGACATCATTGGCATCAACATCATCATCAAATGCACTGTCCATCAATGCACTAATCTGTAGCATATTGGCAACTAAGTTACCGTGGGACAGCATTGCACCTTTGGCAACCCCTGTCGTACCGCCAGTATATTGCAACAATGCCACGTCGCTTAAATTCAAATCAGGGCGCTTATATTTGCTGGCTGATACTGCATTTAAAGCGTGCTTAAAACTCACGCTGTTTGGCAGACTATAAGCCGGTATCATTTTTTTGACATGGCGCGCAACGAGGTTAACGACGGCTCCTTTCACTGTTCCTAGCATATCGCCAATCTTACAAACGATGACATGCTCAACCTGACCTTTGTCTTCTGCCTCTTGATAGGTGTTCGCAAAGTTCTCTACGATGAATAGGGCTTTGGTGCCACTATCATGCAGCTGATGCGATAATTCTCGGCTGGTATATAAAGGGTTGACGTTGACCAACACCATACCTGCACGGATGATCCCCAAAGCAACCACTGGATATTGCAGGAGGTTGGGCATCATCACCCCAACTTTATCACCTGTTACCAAGCCTAATGATTGTAAGTAACTGGCAATTTGGCGACTGTATAAATCCAATTCCTTAAAACTAATCGATGCACCCATACAAATATAGGCCGTTTTTTTCCCATAACGGCTAAAGTTACGCTCAAACACATCAAGTAAAGAGGTATTGTCATCAGGCATATCGATAGTCGCATCAATGCCATAACGCTCATAAGTTTTCAACCATGGGCTGTCACTATCTATCGTCGGCATAGTAGGAAATACGCTGTCTTTATTATTCATTGCAGCGTTATCGTTTGTGGTCTCTTTATTGATACTGTCGGTCATAATTTTCCCTAAATGTTACCGTTAAAAACGTAGAATAATCTAATGAAAACACCATTATTTTTTGTGATTGATCAATGACAGCAGAAGCTTGTGAATAAAAAACGTGGTAACAAAAAATGTTTATCATTCACAAGCTTTGTCAATCAAAGCGCAACGTTAAGTCCTTAATAAATAGCACAATAACTCGTCATTTCCGAATTAAAAACCCCTTTATCCCTGATAGTTTTATCAGAGATATAGCGCAAAACTAACGTCATCTCGTCGATAAATAGACAAGTATGTCGGTAAGCACTATAGCAGTTTTGCTAAAAATTCTCTATCTCTACCTGACTGGGTCATAGCGACAAAAAAAGCAATAAATACAAAAAATGATAAGGCAGCATACCAGCAACCTTACCATTTTTGGATCACGACACCCAGTATCACAACCACCACTATCACGACGACTTAGCATCTTGATAGTTTCTTTCAGATTTAGTTCGTAGCGTTAGTTTGTAGCGTTCATTTTTATCATTAGTATCGTAGTGACTTATCATGATGGCTTTACGAGTGCCTAACAAACAGTAGCAGACACTCATAAAAATACTCTGGCGCTGAAAGCTAGCTGATTAACCGTGGTTCTTTTCTTCCAGCACGCGCAAATCTTTGTGCAAAATCTTACCGACATTTGATTTTGGTAATTCATCGATGAACTCAACATAACGAGGACGCTTATAACCAGTTAAATTCTCTTTGCTATAAGCAAGCACTTCTTCTTTAGTCAAACTGTCATCACTACGCACGACATAAATCTTTGGTACTTCACCGCTCTTTTCATCTTCGATACCAATGACGCCGCACTCCAAAATCTTTGGATGACCTGACATCACATCTTCTACTTCGTTTGGATAGACGTTAAAGCCTGATACCAAAATCATATTCTTTTTACGATCAACGATTTTAAAGTAGCCTTCTTCATCCATCACGCCGATATCACCCGTACGGAAATAACCGTCAGACGTCATAACTTCAGCGGTGGCATCATCACGTTTCCAGTAGCCCTTCATAACCTGCGGACCACGAACACAAATCTCGCCGCGCTCACCCAGTGCGACCTCATTACCTTCTTCATCCAAGATAGCCATGTCTGTCGCTGGCATCGGCAGACCAATATTGCCTGAGAATTCACCCGTACCTTCTGGGTTTGCTGACGCCACAGGAGACGTCTCTGACAGACCATAGCCTTGTACGATCACATTACCAGTAATTTTTTGCCATTTGTCAGCGGTGTCTTTTAATACTGCCATGCCGCCACCCATCGACATCTCAAGCTTGCTATGATCTAAGGCTTTAAATGGATCACTATTTGCCAACGCATTAAACAGCGTATTAACTGCTGGGAAAAATGCTGGTGGATAATCTTTGTAAGCTTTGATTAAGCTTGCACCGTCACGTGGGTTTGGTACCAGTAACCCAATACAACCACGATATAAACCAAACATGCCGCAAACGGTAAACGAGAAAATATGATATAGCGGCAAGGCGGTCATGATAACTGGCTGCTCATCCATACCTTCAAACTTATCAAAAGCATCGCCAAGATAGGTATCACATTGAATCAGGTTGGCAACTAAATTACCATGCGTGAGCATTGCGCCTTTAGCGACACCGGTCGTACCACCGGTATATTGCAAAACGGCAATGTCATCAAGGCAGATGTTATCTGGACGTTTGTAATTTTTGGCTGGGAAGCGATTCAGCGCTGTTTTGAAGTTGGTGCTGGTTTTAAGGTTATAGTCAGGTACAAGCTTCTTCACGTGACGCACGACCATATTGACGATAAAGCCTTTCAATGGACTCATCAAATCACCCATCGACGTCACGACGACATGGTCAACCAAGTCTTTACCAATGTCTTCATATGTTTTAGCGAAGTTCTCTAAAATAAATAGCGCTTTGGTATCAGAGTCGGTTAGCTGATGCTCAAGCTCTTTTGAGGTGTAAAGCGGGTTAACGTTAACCAAGGTCATGCCAGCACGCAGCACACCCAATACGGCAACTGGTAGCTGCAAAATATTTGGCATCATGACGCCGACTTTATCGCCTTTTTTTAACCCAAGTGATTGCAAGTAGGCAGCAATTTGTTTGCTATAACGATCTAAATCTTCGTAGGAGAGTTTTGCATCCATACAGACAAACGCTGTCTTGCCAGCGTGCTTCGTAAAATTCTGCTCAAATATATCGATTAAAGAAGTATTAGCGGCTGGCATATCAATGTCGTATTGAATACCAAGCTTTTCGTAAGTTTTGACCCATACTTTATCGTTACGACGAATTAGGTTACTGTGATTTTCCATAATCTTTTCTCTCCTAGTAATAGTACGCTACCGTCAACCCATGCGAATCACAGTGTGATAAAAATATAAAAACTCAGAGCGCAGGCTTGTCATCGTAATGGCAAGCTTGGCTGTGAGGCAATCATATGGTGATGAGCAAACAATATAGCGGTAAATAGCCCTCTGTTCATTAACATACACACTTTATACAGACTACTCAATATAAAAGATTGCTACTTGAGTTCGCAAACTGTCTTGACGGTCAATAATGTCATAGTTATCAGAACCTTAGTATCGATAATCGATAATTTTTCAGCGATTTATTAGCGAACATTTATTCATTAATACTCTTTATAGTGTTTTATCGTTAACTATTTTTTACCTTTACTATCAAGGGCAGTAGCAAGTTCTGTTAAGGTCACAAAGTTACGCTGTGTACCCTTTTTATCATTATTTAGCACGTCACGACCTGTCGTCTATTCTGACTTATGCCTTTTTAATTTTGCCAATATCCTTTACGATAGCGCTATCCTATTTGTACGCTTGCACCAATTATATATACCTATTAAAACTGATAAGTGAACCCTATTTTATGTCCGATGTTATTGATCATACGATTGACCCTATTATTCCCACTGAACCGATGGATACTCGCTCAGTCGCAGAGTTCACTGAGCAGGCCTATCTCAACTATGCGATGTACGTCATCATGGATCGGGCGCTGCCAAATATCGCTGACGGTCTAAAGCCTGTACAGCGCCGCATTATTTACGCCATGAGTGAGCTGGGGCTAAAATCAACGGCAAAGGCGAAAAAATCTGCGCGTACCGTTGGTGATGTGTTGGGTAAATACCATCCGCATGGTGATAGTGCTTGTTATGAGGCGATGGTTCTAATGGCACAGCCGTTCAGCTATCGCTATCCGCTCATTACGGGTCAAGGTAACTGGGGTAGTCCTGATGATCCAAAATCCTTTGCCGCCATGCGTTATACCGAAGCCAAAATGTCGGCTTATGCCAATACTTTACTTGCAGAGTTAGGACAAGGCACGGTCGATTGGCAAGACAACTTTGACGGTACGATGCAAGAGCCAACCACCCTCCCTGCCCGCCTGCCTAACATACTATTAAATGGTACAACGGGTATCGCAGTCGGTATGGCAACAGACATTCCGCCACATAATCTTAATGAGGTGGTACGTGCAGCGATTCGTTTGCTCAAAAATCCCGAGCTGTCGGTGAAGCAGCTCACGCAATCAATACCAGCACCTGATCTGCCAACCCCTGCTGAAATCATAACCAGTAAGAAAGACTTACAAGCGATGTATGAGACTGGACGCGGTAGCTATAAAATGCGTGCCACCTATCATGTCGACCCGAAAGAGAAAAATCTCGTCATCATCGATGCGCTGCCTTACCAAGTATCCGGCAACAAAATTCAAGAGCAGATCGCCAAGCTGATGACGGACAAAAAGTTGCCGTGGATTACTGATATCCATGATGAGTCAGATCATGAAAACGCTTGCCGTATCGTACTTGAGCTCAAATCAACTCGAGTCGATGTGGCTCGCGTCATGAGCCATCTGTTTGCCAGTACGGATCTAGAAAGCAATTACCGCGTCAATATGAATATGATTGGCCTAAACGGTAAGCCGCAGGTTAAAAACCTAAAAGAAATTCTTGATGAATGGCTGGTCTGTCGCCGCTCAGTTGTCACCCGTCGTCTGCAATATCGCCTTGATAAAATCGACAAGCGCTTACATATCCTCGCAGGTTTGCTGATTGCTTATCTTAATATCGATGAAGTCATTCGCATTATTCGCGAAGAGGACGATCCAAAATTATCGTTAATGCAAGATTATGACCTCACTGATATTCAAGCGAACGCTATCTTGGACATTCGCTTGCGCCAATTGGCAAAGTTAGAGGAGATTGAACTGCGCCGCGAGCAAGATGAGCTGGCTGCTGAACGCGCGATATTACAAGAGTATCTCGATAATCCGGATAGCTTGACCGCGCTTATGATCGATGAGCTGACAGCCGATATGAAGGAGCATGGTAATGAGCGCGTGTCACCATTGGCAGAACGCGAGGAAGCCCAAGCGTTAAAAGAGTCTGATCTCGTACCGAGCGAACCGATCACTGCCATCCTATCAAGGGCAGGTTGGATTCGTGCTGCCAAAGGTCATGACGTCGATGCCGCTGGCATGAGTTATCGTTCAGGTGACAGCTATCAAGCGCACGTCCGTGGCAAATCCAATGAGAAAATCTACGTGCTCGATAGCACTGGACGCAGCTATAGTATTGATGCGCACAATCTCGCATCGGCTCGTGGTCAAGGCGATCCTCTGACCAGTGTGTTAAAACCACCAGCAGGTGCCAGCTTTGAGCAGCTATTAACGGGTGCTGACAATCAGCGCATCATCCTCGCTAGCTCCGCAGGTTATGGCTTTATCAACACCATCGGCAATCTCGATAGCAATCAAAAAGCAGGTAAAAACATCATTAACCTAGCGGCTGATAGTCGTTTGCTCCCTGTTGCGCGTATCGATGCGCCAGTAGAAACGACTGCCAATACTGACGGTGACAATACCCATGCAAAGGTAGCGCCTGACCATATCGCCGTCGTGACCAATGCTGGATACTTACTGATATTTTCCCTCGATGATTTGCCTGAACAGGCACGCGGTAAAGGTAATAAACTTATCAAATTAAAAGACGGCGAAGAAGTGCTTACAATCACGCCACTCAGTCAGCAAGACAGCCTAATTATTACCGCTGGCAAACGCCATGTGACACTCAAGCCAAATGATTTGGCTAACTATACGGGTGTGCGCGGCAATCGTGGTGGTCAGCTACCAAGAGGCTTTCAGAATGTGACGAGTGTTGAGGTTGGTTGAGACGCATAAAGACCATTGAATATATATTGAAATGAGAAAGTAAGAATGAAAAAATTTGCCGTGCTAATTGACGCTGATAATTCATCACATCGTCATATTGAACCTATCCTAGAAGAAATTGCTAAATATGGTATTGCTAGTGTGAAGCGTATTTATGGGGACTGGAGTATCGAGGCACTACTATCATGGAGGGATAAGCTTTTACCTAACGCTATTACGCCTGTACAGCAGTTTGCCTATGTAACTCAAAAAGATGCTACAGACATGAGGTTGGTGATTGATGCTATGGATATATTATATGCAGGAGATTTAGATGGTTTTTGTATCGTATCAAGTGATAGCGACTTTACCCCACTCGCATCTCGTATCCGTGAAAGCGGTTTATTGGTGTATGGATTTGGCAGACAAAGTACGGTTAAGTCATTTGTAAATGCCTGTGATAAATTCATTTACGTCGAAAACTTATTACCTGAGCCTGAAAGTAAAACTTTAATCGCAGATAATTCATCCTATCAAGTTCATTCGGATACAATCAAAATCGATAGGAAGACAGCAACTTTACAAGCAAACTCCATTGATAACGAAAATACCGAGATTGACATACCTACTCTCAATTTAATTTATAAAGCCATTAAAGATAATTCTGATGATGAAGGTTGGGCAAGTTTAGCAGTAGTAGGAAAATACATCAACAATGTCAGACCGGATTTTGATACCCGAACTTACGGACGTACAACTTTATCAGGTTTATTAAAAAAACTGATAAAGTTTGAATGCAAGGTTGAAGATAGTCATATGTTTGTCAGAAAATTCAACTTTCCCATCTTCATTGAAATAGTTCGCACAACCGTTGATAAGATGGTTAGGAAGCAAGGTGTGAATAAAAACTGGGTTAATCTATCTGAGCTTACTGAGCAGCTAAAATCTCAGATTATTCACCATAAAATACTAATCCATCTTTCAGAACATGAAATTGAACAGAAGATTTTGGTCATTGACCCAAAGTACATTAACTTCAACCGTGATAAAAGTCTTGTCAGTATCAGTGCATGAAACAAAGCTGCTTCCTATAAAGAAGCCGCCTATACACAAGGTATAGACAGCTTCTTTACGTTAATCAGAATAGAGAACTTATCTAAGGCTTATTGGATTCAGCATCTTTAAAAATCGCTGACAAAAAGCTTTTAATCTGAGCACTTGTCATTAGATAGGGATTATAGTCAGAACCTGCTGAGAAGCTTTTGAGGGCATACTCTTCATCTTCAGCGCTTGATGTTAGATGTTTCACTAAAAACCCATTCCATTGACGCGACTCTATTTCCTCTATATTAACAATATTGGGAAAAATGGTTGAATGCTCGTCAAGTATTTTTTCTAAGGCAATATTGATAGCGGGCCTTGTCCCTTGAAAACTTTGAACGAAATAACCTTCACTAATGACTAAAGCTGAAGCTATATTGTTTTCTTCAAAATACCTTCGCCAATACTCAAGTGCGCGAGTTAGCTCGATTCCCGAATCTAGGTCGACATTTTTGGCGATATATATCATGTTGATAAGAATATGCTCGCCATTTATTTTTTTGCTTTCTGGAGTATGGCTTGTCGCTATAGTCATGAGAAACCTTATTTATAAAAACCTGATCTAATTTAAGATAAAGTATAATCAATAAAAAATTTTTTCTTAGTGGTTTTTTGTCATCTAGCATCATTGTATTTCTATAAATAAGCATTGGAATTTTAATGAGTTAGGACGCTGACACTTCTCGGAGTACAATTGTACTATAAAACTTGGCACAATGACTGCGATATCATTATTCTAATAATTAACAAGCCTAATCTTTATTTTCCTATAGCACGGTCTCAACCCTAACATACGACTGACCCACGCTTACTCATGGCTCAGACGTTGCAAACATCAATTACTCTTACCAAAAATCCGTCTATACACGCGGTATAGACGGATTTTTTACGCTCATTAAAACGACCAAGGCATCAATACCGACCCATCTCAACCGTTGTCTCAGCAAGCACACTATCGCCTTGCCATGCCTGCACATCTACCGTATACAGATGGTTTTTGCCACCTGAACAAGGTGGTTTATACGCCCCTCCCGCTTCCCCTGCACGGCTACGATATTCCGCGATCATCTCAAGCCCGACTGGCACTTCATAAGTGTGCCCAAACACACGTGGAATCTCAGCACTCGTAGCACCTTCTGGTAGGGCAAACTCTACAATGCCATGTCCACCATGTTGCATACGTTTATTGCTCACATCGCTGTAAACGAAAACCAAGCTCTCCGCACCCATCGGAATGTTTGAGACCGTCATGCTCGGCGTGGCTGGATTTTTGCCATCATAGTTTAGACACTGCTGCCCTTCAGGTATTTTTTTGCCATTCCAAGCAGCATCGTTAAACTTAACATCTATTGCAAAGGCATTGGAAGATAGTGCCAATGTTGCCAATGCCGTCAAAGTGGTGACTGATTTTAAGATAAAAATTTTCATACTAGCTCCTTTAGATAGCGGATACACTGATAGAAACCGTTCATCATTTTGTTAACTGATATTGATCGTTAATCTTAACCTTATAATAAATAGCCACTCTTAAGTTAATTATATCGTTTAAGATTTTTGTTAACCCTTCGAATAAGCGCAAATCAATCGCACCGCTAGCAAAGCGAATACTGCATTCGTAGCAAAATTTGCATCATCGCAGGTTACTCTATAGGTATTTATCTCTTTGGGTGTGTTGTAGTAGTATCTAAATCATTGGTATTGAAACGACTAAAAAACAATAGGATCATCATGTTTATCGAAGACAAAATCGCCAAAGAAAGTATGACTATCAAGACTCCGACACCCAAGATCATCTTTTTTGACATCGATGATACCTTGAGCCGCAATGGCATCATTGCCGAACACAACAAAGCGACCCTTGAGCAGCTTGCAGGTACTGATATTAAGCTGGTGATTTCAACGGGACGCTCCAAAGCCATATTGCCAGCAGATATTTTAGCCTTGCTCGAAGCTGATGTCTTAGATGCGATTATTTGTATGAATGGACAGTATAGTTTTGATAAAAAGGGTCGGATTAGCCACTATCCGTTGTCCGCTGAGCAAACGGATACCATCGTGCGTCTGTGCCAACAGAGCGAGTTGATTCATAAGTTTGACTCTGCCACCCATATCGCATGGTCAGGTGAAAATGAGCGCTTGCGCGAGTTTAATGCCATCACGCCAAACTCTATCGTTGACCCTGAATACCATAAAGGGAATACCGTCTATCAATGCTCAGTATTTTTTAACAATCAACAAGAGAAAATGCAGGACGTCGATTTTGCCCAGTACGAGTTAAAGCTCGTCCATTGGCATCAGATCGGCGCAGATATCTTACCGATAGAGGCATCCAAGGCGCGAGGCATTAAAGATGTCTGTCAATATTATGGGGTAGATGCCAGTGAGTGTATGGCGTTCGGTGATGGAATGAATGATTTAGAGATGTTTGACTTGGTCGGCTATGCGGTGGCGATGGGTGATGCCAAGCAAGAATTGATTGCGCGTGCAGACTTCGTCACGGGTACGATTGAGGAGCGCGGTATTCAGTCGGTGCTTGAGCAATTTCATATTGCGTCTTAATAATCAGACTTTGCAAATTGCTATTTCTCTAGGACGTGTCCTCATTTTTAAAATAAGGACACGTCCTAGCAAAATCTAACCACGCTTCGTCATTAAACTATAAACCCAACTACCGATTTTATAAAATCCGACAACAATCAAAATAAGCACCACCGCTGCCAGCACATAGGCCAACCAAACAGGCACATTACTCAACCAGCCAATCGTAAATGCCAAACCCATGTACGTTTCAACCGGCCAATTAACGATAGGTGTCGGCGAGCCAGCGTTAAACATAGCCATAAAGGCGACGATGCCAAGCACAGCAGTAATCAGTCCAGCACGTTTACGATTATTCATCTTTTGCCTCTTTTAATTCGAACCATTTAATTAACATTCGATTGTTTTTATTTTATCAGTAATCTTTGCATCTTATAAAAACCACGTTGTAAACTCATGCCTTAAGGGTAAAGCAGCTCTCATCATAGCATGATTATTTACGCTTATTATCTTACTCAAATTCAGCAGTAAATCTCATATTTGTGCTTTTATAGATTCTTCAGCCATTTATCAGTGCCACTTTTAGCAATATTATGAAGAACGAACTTCTTCCTTGCCCTTTAAATTCTTAACAATCATAGCCATAATAGTTTCACAACTGGCTCGATAACTTATATTCAGTATTTAGTATTTAGTATTTAGTATTTAGTATTTAGTATTTAGCTTCCATTATCTATCATTTAACTTTTTACTCATTTGCATCATTCTTATTTAGGAGAGATATTTTGACTCATTTATCATCGCCCCACAACATTGCTCGTCGCGCTCATATACTACCAAAAGCACTATTAGCCATGGCTGTTGGGCTAGCACTTGCTAGCTGTAGTAAGTCAGACAATACGGCGGCTGATGGTACAGCGGCGAGTGCTGAAACGCTCAATCTGTATAACTGGTCAGAGTATATGCCGCAAGAGATTCTCGATGGCTTTACTGAAGAGACAGGCATTCGGGTCAATTACACCACCTTTGATTCTAACGAAGCTATGTACGCCAAGCTTAAATTGCTCGATGACTCTAGCCAATATGACTTAGCCATCCCATCAACATATTATGTCGAAAAAATGGCCAAAGAAGACTTGCTGCAAGAGCTCGATAAATCCAAATTGAGCAATTTTAAGAATCTTGATACGTCTTTTACCAATACCAAGGTCGATCCAGAGAACAAATATTCGATTCCTTATATGTGGGGCAGCACCGGTCTTGCCATTAATGGTGACAAGGTCGATCCTGCAACCGTAAATAGCTGGAACGATTTATGGCGTCCTGAGTATAAAGGGCAAGTGATGCTGATGAACGATATGCGCGAAGTGTTTGGCATGGCGCTATTGACCCTTGGGCATTCAGGTAATAGTAAAAATCCTGACGAAATCAAAGCCGCTTATGAGAAGCTCACGACCTTGATGCCAAATGTGAAGACCTTTAACTCGGATGCCTCGCGTATGCCTTATATGGAAGGCGAAACCACGGTTGGTATGAGTTGGAATGGCGAGGCAATTATCGCCAACAACGAAGGCTTGACCAGCTTGGTTTATAAATATCCAACTGAAGGCGCTATCTTGTGGATGGATAATTTTGTGATTCCGAAAAACGCCAAACAAGTCGATGCAGCCCATAAGTTTATTGACTACTTGCTGCGTCCTGAGAACTCTAAAATCGTCAGCGAAGAGATTGGTTATGCGTCGCCTAATATGGCTGCGCGTGAGATGATGCCAGAAGAAGTGCGCAACAATCCAACCATCTATCCGAGCAAAGACGTACTGGCAAAAGCGGAATTCCAAGAAGATGTGGGCGATGAAGCATTGCAAGTCTATCAGCAGTATTGGGATAAGCTAAAAACTGGTCGTTAATCACTGTTTGTTGATAGCTGTTACCGCAAGAAAACGTTGACTTAATAACGTCAGCGTTTTTTATTTATTCTTTATTTGGCTGTTATTTAACTTTTATAGTCGGTTCAATACAATTTGGATACAAGGAAGGCGAGCAAAATTACTACAAATAGTAGACTAAGCGAGCCTGACACCGTATCTGATTTATATAGGATTTACTAATTTATAAGTGCAAATCGGTTTCACTACCTTTATGCTCGATACGGCGCTGCTCGCGGCGTTGATAGCGCAGACCGGAGGCGGCAAACCATTGCGGCTTAGTCGTTTGCAATAAATCACTGAGCCGCTGCAACTGTACTTGTAAGGTTTGGGTCAGCCAAAAATAGCCTTGCCACTCAAAGCCTAAGTTTTCTACACTTGGATATTCTGATACCGCGATACGCGTAATCGGTCGAAATACTTCATCATTTGGACTACGTAATACCGCCGCCATATGCTGCATCGCTTGCGTCAATTCGTGCTGATAATGAATAAGCAGAATATGGTTTTCATCATCAATCTCAATATTAGCCAAACGCGGTGCGGCACTTAACAGTAAATCAATCGTACCAATAATATTACGATGGGTACGCTGAATAGTCTCTAGTGTTTCCTTTTCAATACCCGATTCGCTAGCTGTCGCTGCGATATGCGGACGCACGGCAAGCAAACGCTTATTAATTTTTTGTAATGCTTTCACCAAGGACTTGTTGACGGGTGTATCTGGTATAGAACTGTTCGATGGATAAATAATACTGGCCGAACTGGTCGCCTGACTATACTTAAACGGCTTGGGCACTAACACTTCCGCATCAATATGATTGCCAACCCCTGCATACAAATTGCTGCACGTCTCAAGATTACTGGCCAACAAAAACCGCCACATCAACGTCGATTTAAGCGGTAAAATTAACGTCGCGGCCACCGCTACTCCTGCACCAAGCAAAATATTGAACGCGCGATATAAGCCATCTTGGGCAATATTGCTGTGGTCAGGACTCGACACAATCATCAGCATGGTAATACCTGTCAGCAGACCGATATAGCCCAATTGCTTGACCGCCACATAACCGATGATGCCACTGATAATGCCAATCAGCCCATAATACAACCACAGCCAGCCACCGATATCTTTAATCAGCCATAAGAAGCTAAGTCCCACCACCACCCCAAGCAAAGTACCCAATATCCGCTCTTTAGCCTTGGTATAAATCGCCCCTTGATATTGCAACAAACCCAAAATCACAAACACAGTAATGGTCGTCCACTCACCATGCGGCAAGTGCGTAAACTCATTTAACAAGAGCGCAATAAGTACAGCCACACCCAAACGTATGGCATGCAAAACATCTGCATGCTGATAACGGGCATAAGGCTCTACAAATGGGGCGGTAAATCGTTGCCAAAAAGTCGGTTTCACGCAGGGTATCTCTTATAAGTGAAGGAAGAAAAAATCGGTTAAATTCTAGCTACTAGCTTAACCACTGATAAAGCGCTGATAAAGTCATGACCAAAAAATAACGCCTTTTACCTATTAAAAGATAAAAGACGCTGAAGGTCAGAACATGCTAGCACATAACGACAAAAAAACACCCTAACAACATCGCATTTGGCTATTGGTAATGCTGAAGGGTGCTCACAAATACTTGCCAGCATCTCCTATATTTACAAGTGTAAATCGGACTCGCCCCCCTGCTCTTTCATTCTACGCTGTTCACGCCTTTGATAGCGCAGACCAGAAGCGGCATACCACTGCGGTTTGGTCGTTTGTAGCAGATCACTTAACTGTTGCAGTTGTGCTTGCAACGTTTGCGTCAACCAAAAATATCCCTGCCACTCAAACGTTGCATACTGTACGCTAGGATATTCTGATAGCGCAATACGCGTAATCGGTCGAAAAGTCTGATCGCTTGGACTGCGTAGTACTGCTGCGATATGCTGCATTGCTTGGGTGAGCTCGTGTTGATAGTGAATCAGTAGTGTATGATTATCATCATCGATATCGATATTCGCCAAACGCGGTGCTGCACTGAGCAATAAATCGATGGTACCGATGATATTGCGATGGATACGCTGAATCGTTTCTATCGTCTCTTTATGAATGCCGGACTCGCTTGCTGTTGCAGCGATATGTGGACGTACTGCGAGTAGTCGCTTGTTTATTTGCTGCAGCGATTTTATCAACGCTTTATTAACAGGCATATCTGCAATAGCGCTACTTTGAGGATAAGACAGGCTAGCTGAGCTTGTCGCCCTAGTATAGACAAGCGACTTGGGAGCCACTATTTCAGCATCGATATGATGTCCGACACCGGCATAAAGCGTACTACAGGCTTCTAAATTATTTGCTAATAAAAATCGCCACATCAACGTCGACATTAGAGGTAAGATCACTGTCACCATGACCGCAATACCTGTACCGATTAAGATATTGAGTGCACGATAGACACCATCTTGCGCCATATTAACTTGATTCAAATTAGAGACGATCATCAGCATAGTAATGCCAGTGAGTAATCCAGTATACCCTAGCCGCCTGACCGAAAAATAACCAATAATCCCACTAATGATACCAATAAGCAGGTACTCTATCCCTAACCAAGCACCCGTCCCTTTATTGAACCATAAGATTGCAAATGCCACTACAATACCCAAAACCGTCCCTAGTACTCGCTCTTTGGCTTTGGTATAAATAGCGCCTTGATACTGTAGCAATCCTAAAATAATAAAGACAGTAATCGTCGTCCATTCCCCATGTGGAAAACGGCTTATTTGATTGGCTAACATCGCAAGTACGATGGCTGCACCGATACGTATGGCATGCAAGATATCAGCGTACTGATAGCGCGCATAAGGTTCAATGAATGGTGCAGTAAATCGTTGCCAAATTTTTGGTTTCACGCACAGGTACTCTTATTAATTGAAGAATATATAGTCAATGAAAAGTAATATCGAACCATCATGTACTGCTGATATCAAAAAAAACGTCTCTTACCTGTTAAAAGGCAAAAGACGTTTGAGATCGAAATAGAGTGGTCAATAATTGGATGTAAACCAAAACCATTATACCTCTAAGAAGTCCAAAATACCTTCAGCGGCCTCACGACCTTCCCAAATCGCAGTCACGACCAAATCAGAACCACGTACCATATCACCACCAGCAAATATCTTGGGGTTTTTGGTTTGGAATTTAAAGGTTTGCTTTTCCGCTGCTAGCACGCGACCAGAGCTGTCCATTGCCACTTGCTGAGACTCAAACCAGTCAGCAGGGCTAGGACGGAAACCAAAAGCCATAATCACAGCATCACATGGGATAATTTCTTCTGAATTAGGAATTGGCTCAGGACGCTGACGACCACGGTTGTCTGGCGCACCCAAATGAGTCGTGACGACTTTCACGCCATTCACTTTACCATTTAAGCCAATGATTTCTGTCGGTTGACGATTGAATAGAAACTCAACGCCTTCCTCTCGAGCATTGACCACTTCGCGGCGCGAACCTG
This sequence comes from Psychrobacter sp. TWP2-1-2, assembly GCF_049896785.1. Classification (NCBI taxonomy): domain Bacteria; kingdom Pseudomonadati; phylum Pseudomonadota; class Gammaproteobacteria; order Moraxellales; family Moraxellaceae; genus Psychrobacter; species Psychrobacter sp. TWP2-1-2. The sequence continues at coordinate 245,836 of NZ_JAFCVA010000002.1, forward strand.
GCATGTTCTCTTCGTCACGGCGATAGGCACAGACTACTTGCTCAGCGCCTTGGCGAATACTGGTACGGTTACAATCCATCGCAGTATCGCCACCACCTAGCACCACCACTCTTTTACCCTTAAAGTCGATATATTCTTCAGGATTTTTTTCCCAATCGTTGCAGCGATTGACGTTGGCAATCAGGTAATCTAGCGCATCATGAACACCGACAAGCTCTTCACCAGCAAAGCCGCCACGCATATAAGTGTAAGTACCCATGCCCATAAATACCGCATCGTACTCGCTTAACAGTTCATCAATACTAATGTCAGTACCGATTTCTGTCTCAAGACGAAACTCCATGCCCATGCCTTCAAAGATGACACGGCGGTTACGCATGACGTCCTTTTCCATTTTGAATTCTGGAATACCAAAAGTCAGTAAACCACCAATTTCAGGACGCTTATCAAACACAACTGGTTTCACGCCGTTTCTAACGAGTATATCCGCACAGCCCAAACCTGCTGGCCCTGCACCGATGATCGCGACTTTTTTATCTGTCCAAACCACATCAGACATATCCGGACGCCAGCCAAGTGCAAAGGCGGTATCGTTGATGTACTTTTCGACATTACCAATGGTCACAGCGCCAAAACCATCGTTTAAGGTACAAGCGCCTTCACATAAGCGATCTTGTGGACAGACGCGGCCGCAGACCTCAGGCAACGTATTGGTGCGGTGACACAATTCAGCCGCTTGAAATATCTGCCCTTCGGTGGCCAATTTGAGCCAGTTAGGAATGTAGTTATGTACAGGGCACTTCCATTCACAATAAGGGTTACCACACTCTAGACAGCGGTGCGACTGCTGCGCAACGGCTTCACTCTCAAACGGTTTATAAATTTCAACAAATTCCGTTGAGCGCGTGGCGATGTCTTTTTTGGTCGGCTCAAGCCGTGGTACATCTAAAAACTGAAAACTATTTTCTAAGCGTTTTGCCATGGTATTGTCTCTTTAATATGAGGCTTTTTATATCAAGCTTTTTTAAAGTGGGCGGTGACAGTCAACGATGTCTCATTTATCGCAAAATTAAGAGGTTTATATCGTGACCGTCACTTACCTGCTGAAAACCTTTGAGTTAAAAGGCTTTTAAAAGCGGAACATTGGATAATCCAAGCAAAGCTATTGTGGGTCAGCCATGGTGGTTTTGAGAAGGCTCGCAATGTTTGCCGCTTTAGGCTTCACCAAATAAAACTTACGAACATAGTGCTCAAAGTCAGCCAATATCGTCTGACCCCACGCGCTGCCTGTTTTATTAACATGCGCTTCAATCACTTGCTGCAAATGGATACGATGCTCTTCGGTTTGCTCACTTGAGATACGGTTAAGATCAATCAGCTCATGGTTACAACGGTCAAAGAAATCACCTTCCATATCAAGCACATAAGCGAAGCCACCTGTCATACCTGCCCCAAAGTTGAGACCCGTACGCCCAAGAATAGTGACAATACCGCCTGTCATATATTCACAGCAATGATCGCCTGTGCCTTCGATGACTGCGTGCGCGCCAGAGTTACGCACCCCAAAGCGTTCGCCAGCAGTACCAGCTGCATATAGTTTGCCGCCCGTTGCACCATATAAGCAGGTATTACCAATGATGGCGGTCTCTTGCGCCGTAAAGCTTGAGTCTTTTGGTGGATAAATAACAATCTCACCGCCAGCCATGCCTTTGCCTACATAGTCATTGGCATCGCCTTCTAGCTCAATATTTAGACCACCTGCATTCCAGACGCCTAAACTCTGCCCAGCAGTACCAGTCAGATGCAGCTTAATTGGCATATCACTCATGCCAAGGTTGCCCCATACTTGCGCAATCTCACCAGAGATACGCGCGCCGATAGAGCGATCACAGTTACCGACATAATAGCTATAATCGCCGCCATTACCTTGACGAATATTGAGCAGCATATCACTAATCATCTGTTCAGCGAGTAAGCCTTTATCAAACGGCTCATTACGCTCAACCTGACAGGTTTGGGCTTTACCACTACTGGCCGGATGGCTAAATAATAATGGCGTTAAATCCAAATGACGCTGCTTATCCGTGTTGCCTTCTAATACTTCAAGCAAGTCAGTCCGTCCGACCAACTCTTCCATACTACGCACACCAAGGGCGGCAAGCCATTCGCGCGTTTCAGTTGCTACAAATTTAAAGAAGTTAATGAGCATCTCTGCTTCACCAATGAAATGCTCATCACGTAGCTTGGCTTTTTGCGTCGCAACCCCAGTCGGGCAATTATTAAGATGGCAAATGCGTAGGTATTTACAACCAACGGCAATCATTGGCGTGGTACCAAAGCCAAAGCTTTCTGCCCCAAGAATAGCGGCTTTTACCACATCAAGACCAGTCTTTAGACCACCATCAGTTTGAATACGAACTTTATGACGCAAGCCATTTACTCGTAGTGATTGGTGGGTCTCAGCCAGTCCTAGCTCCCATGGTGAGCCTGCATGATGGATAGACGATAGCGGAGAGGCTGCTGTGCCGCCATCATAGCCTGAGATAGTGATTAAATCGGCATAGGCTTTTGCCACGCCAGTCGCGATAGTACCAACGCCCGGACGTGAGACTAGTTTCACCGATACCAAGGCATCTGGATTGACTTGTTTTAAATCAAAAATCAGCTGCGCCAAATCTTCGATAGAATAAATATCGTGATGCGGCGGCGGTGAAATCAACGTCACACCCGGTACAGAATAACGTAAGCGCGCAATCAAAGCATTGACTTTGCCACCCGGCAGCTGACCTCCCTCACCCGGCTTGGCACCCTGTGCAACTTTGATTTGCATCACTTCTGCTGAACGCAAATACGCTGGGGTGACGCCAAAACGACCCGAGGCAATTTGTTTGATCTTTGAGTTGCGCAGCGTGCCATAACGTACTGGATCTTCACCGCCCTCACCAGAGTTTGAACGTCCACCGATGGTATTCATCGCCATGGCAATCGCTTCATGGGCTTCGGGTGACAATGCCCCCAACGACATGCCCGCCGAGTCAAAGCGCGTCAGAATGGATGAGATATCCTCTACGTCATTCACATCGATAGAGTTATCTGTTTTTAATAGCAATAAATCACGCAAGGTCGCCACAGGACGGCTATTAACCAAATCGGCATAATGACGATAATTGTCATAATCGCCCGTACGAACTGCGGTATGTAGGCTATTAATGACATCTGGATTAAAGGCATGATATTCTTTATTGAAGACAAACTTCAGCAAGCCACCTTGATCGAGTGCCGCGCGGCGCTTGAAAGCATTCGCCGCTAGCTGTGCTTGATCGGCAGCTAAGTCAGCAAAGGTCGCACCTTTAATACGACTCTGTACGCCTTTGAAACACAGGCTCACCACCTCTTCAGAGAGACCCACTGCTTCAAATAACTGCGCACCGCGATAAGAGACAATGGTCGAGATGCCCATTTTTGATAAGATTTTTAGCAAGCCTTTATCCAAGCCTTTACGGAAATTAACCCGCGCTTGAATCGGATCGCCAAGCAGCTCGCCAGTCGCTACTAAGTCATCAATAACATCATAAGCCAAGTAAGGATAAATGCAGGTCGCACCAAAACCAATCAATACTGCCACTTGATGCGAGTCGCGCGCCAAACCAGTCTCAATGATTAAATTAGCATCAGTACGAATACCTTGACCAATCAAATAATGATGCACCGCACCCGTTACCATGATGGCGTTGGCTGGTACTTTATCGGCATCGATGTGTTTATCAGACAACACAATCAAAGTGTGACCCGCTCGGATGCTGTTAGCCACTTGCTCGCAGATAGCCATGATGGCTTCTGATAACTCAAGGGTGCGATCATAGTTTAAATCAATACGCGCCATTTTAAAGGCTGGATCACCCAAGGTCTCAAGCTGCTGCATCTTGCTGGCTGACAGTACAGGCGACGATAAGATAATACGGTGTGCATCTCGCGCTGATGGCGCAAACACGTTAGTTTCAGCACCGAGGCAGGTCTGCAATGACATCACGATAGATTCACGCAATGGATCAATCGGTGGATTGGTCACCTGTGCGAACTGCTGGCGGAAAAAGTCACCGACATGGCGGATTTGCTGCGACAGCACTGCCATAGGCGTATCATCACCCATTGAACCGACAGGTTCTTGACCATTTTCGGCGTTGGGGCGGATAATTTCAGTACGCTCTTCATTGGTGATGTGATACATTTTTTGCAGTGTTTTTAGCTCATTACCACGGCATGTTTGCGCTGCTAACTCTTCCTCTAAACGCTCATCATCACGGATACGGGTTGCTTCTTCACGCAGCCATTTACGGTACGGATGGGCTTTTTTCAGTAACGTCGCAATCGCTTTAGTATCTAAAATTTGACCCGTTAAAGTATCAATAACGAGCATTTGACCAGGGCCAACGCGTCCTTTTGCCAACACATCTTTTGGCGAGTAATCCCACACACCAACTTCAGAAGCAACGGTGATATAGCCGTTCTTAGTTGTCACCCAGCGCGATGGGCGTAGACCATTACGATCAAGCATACAGACCGCATAGCGTCCATCTTGAATCACCAAACCTGCTGGACCATCCCACGCTTCCATGTGCTGCGAATAAAACTCATAAAAGGCGCGCAAATCCATATCCATGCTATCGACATTCTGCCAAGCAGGTGGCACGAGAATCGACATCGCATGGAATAGATTCATACCACCTGACATGAGGACTTCAAGCATATTATCTAAGCTTGATGAGTCAGAGCCCGTACTGTTCACCAGTGGCGTCAATTCATTCAAATTGGGCAGTTTGTCTGATTTTAGTTTTGGCGTCCGTGCCTCAGACCAGTTGCGATTGCCTGTGATGGTGTTCAACTCGCCATTGTGGGCAAGATAACGAAACGGCTGCGCCAAGGGCCAACGCGGCAAGGTATTGGTGGAGAAACGTTGATGAAATACCACGATATGCGATGCCAAACGCGCATCTTGTAAATCCAAGAAAAATGCTGGCAAGTCTGATGGCATCACCAAACCTTTATAAATGATCGTCTGACAGCTTAATGAGCACACATAAAACAGCTCATCATCAGCCAAGCGCTGCTCTGCTTTTTTGCGTGCGACAAACAGTTTACGGTTAAAGTCATCCGCTGCCAAATCATCGGGTGCGTTGACAAACACTTGTTTGAAATCAGGTAAAGTCTCACGGCCAATGTCACCGACGATGCTCAAATCAAGCGGCACATCACGCCAGCCAGCAACCTCTAGTCCTTGGGCGACAATCTCATCGCTAAGCACTTGCTGGCTATCACGAGCTTTTGTCTCATCTAAATTGACAAAGATCATACCAACTGCAAAGTTTTCAGTAATCGTGAACCCTTGCTCAGCAGCAATGCCTCTAAAAAACTCAATAGGCGTCGCCAGTAGTAGACCACAACCATCACCCGTTCTACCATCAGCAGCAACACCGCCGCGATGGGTCATACAGCTTAGACTATGAATAGCAGTTTTTACCAAATCATGGCTGGCTTGTCCCTCAATATGAGCGATCAAACCAAAACCACAGTTATCAGAAAAATCATCTGGCGTGGCCAGGTGGGTTTGCGAGGAAATCATTGACATGGCTAGTCCTTTTAGGTGAACGGGCAATTTATGCATCCAATGCAGATCATAAACTGAAGACCGTAAGCAGAACGGGCTAATAATTAATATTCGTATATCCGAATTAATAAATGGTGTGACGCTCATAGACATCATACTTTGAGACTAAGGTGAAAGCTCTGGCACTCCCAGTCATTGAATGATGTTTCAATAGATCATTAACATGTTAAAAGATAGTAAACGGTCGCCCTTGGCAATGACATACAGCCCTGTATACCCGTTACCTAATCATCAATAACGCAATGTCGCTATCTTGAGTGTCACTTGTTATCACACCATGCCTAGCAATCCAGACTGATTGACTACGCATGTAATAACCGTGCATTTGATTAATTTTGAATATCTGACGCTCTGTAATCAAGCGCTTCATTCACTCTAAAGAGAGCGATAATAAGAGAGGTTGCGCCACTTGCGATAGCTTAATTATAGATAGCAAGTGACAACGCTTGAGACAAAAAATTTTAGTAACGTATCTTTTAAATGATAGAAGTTTACCAATTCATTGTTAAAAAACAATTTTTACGATAACTATACAGAGCGTCGCCCACAGTTATATTAGTTAATGACGGACAAAAAATCTAGTCTTTTCTATCGATTCACCCACCATATTTTGTAAGAGAACTTATTACTATTGGTTATAGGATGATTAAATGTTCTATGCAAATTTTGATACATAGTATCTGTGACAAGGCTTAGTTGAGATACTTAATTAAGATCAACTTCTTTTGGAAATGTATTTTTAGCACTAATTATATGCTTTATGATGCTCCACAAAAAACCCCACTAACCAGCTTGTCAGTGGGGTTTTTTAGTCATAGTGGTAACATAACTATCAACGATATGGTCAAAGGACAAACACACTCTAATTACTTTTGTCTTCTATCAGTGTTTTTATGCTGTCGTTATTGCTCTTAGGAGGATTGGTATTCTTGCTAGTAGCGTTTGCGCCAGAATTTGTGCTACTGGTACTACTTGGCGGCTTTGGTGTTGCGACTACTGGGGGTTTTTTAGTGGTATTTTCAGTGCCTGATGTCGCTGGTTTTTTATTCTCTGGTTCAGACTTAGTTCCACTACCTTCATTTTTAGGCGTGGTGAGAGATGAGACTTCCTCTTCATTGCCAACAATACGCTCTTCAGTGACCGATAAAGTATCAGAGGTGTCCGCTGACTGACGGATACTTTCATTGTCGCTGTTACTGGCAGTTTCTTGACTGCTACGACCAGCATTGTCCCCATTATCCGTTTCTGGCAGTGGTTGGCGCACTGGCACTTCGCGCTTAGTCGGTTTTAAATCAACAGAACGTGTGCGTCTGGTGCTCAAATCTTTAACTGGATCAGGGCGTTCATAATTATCAATGATACCGACATAGCGATTGATCTCTTCTGGCAACACACGCACATTGGCTGGCAACTTAAAGTCTATCAGTTTTGCCGCGCCAACCGCTTCTTGTGGACTACTCATGAGCCCATAAGTTAACATATAGCGAACTTGATTTTCATCGTCAAGATAACGGAAATAAGCAAATTTATTACGGTCTGCGCGTCCTTCTAGATAACTGACAATCACATCGTTTTCGGCGACATTCATCACCTGCACTGTCCATTTACCTTTATTCGCCAACAAATAACGTTTGTCTTTAAACTCAGCAGGATAATTGCGCAAATCACGTACCGTCGTATCAAAACTAATGGGCTGCACGTCGGTATCAAGCTCGTGTAACGACTCTATTTTTAAGGGCTGCTCAAGCTCAGCACTCAATGGTTGCGGTGCTGATATGGGGGCATTTTCAATTTTGGCACCCATCGCTGGCGTTTGACTAAACATCCAAATCAGAGCCGTGACCACACCCAAAAGCAAGGTCATTATCAGCCAAATCAATGCTTGACGGCGATATGACTGGCTAGCGGTACGCGGCGTCGATCTTGAAGCTGCCATGGGAGTATCCTTGGTGAAAATAAAGTTGACCGCATTCAAGAGATGCGCAGTAAGTAGAATGGCGGCGAGCAAGTCTGCTTTAAACCGTTGCGTTCAGTGAGTATTCACGAGCACTAAAGCTTTAAGAGATTATACGAGGTGTTGTAATAATACCTCGTGCAAAAGATCTTCATCGAAATCATTGGTCAATACGGCCTGACCTAGTGATTTTAACAAAATCAGGCGGATTTGTCCGTGTTTCACTTTTTTATCATGTCCCATCAAGCTTAGCGCCGTTTGTGTATCAATGCGTGGCGGGGTGATAGGCAAATTTGCTAATGTTAAAATACGCTTAATACGAGCAACGTCTTCGGCCGTTAACCAACCCATTCTTTGCGATAACTCTGCGGCTTGTACCATGCCAGCAGCGACTGCCTCACCATGTAGCCAATTACCATAGCCTTCATGTGTTTCAATGACATGACCAAAAGTATGACCGAAGTTTAACAATGCTCGCACGCCTGACTCTCTTTCATCTTGCGCGACGATATCGGCTTTATACTGACAGCAGCGTTTTACGGCATCACCAAGTACCGCTAAATCCAAATCCATCATCGCTGGCAGATTGACTTCCAGCCAATCTAAAAACGTGATATCCATAATGAGCGCGTATTTAATGACCTCAGCCAACCCGGCTGACAACTCGCGCGCTGGCAAAGTCTTGAGCGTACTCATATCAGCAAGTACCATTTGCGGCTGCCAAAAAGCGCCAATCATGTTTTTGCCTTGAGGGTGATTGATGCCCGTCTTACCACCAACGCTCGAATCCACTTGTGACAGTAGCGTGGTTGGAATCTGGATAAAATTTACACCACGCATAAAGCTTGCTGCAGCAAAGCCCGTCATATCACCAATAACGCCACCACCTAAAGCAATAAGCGTAACGTCACGATTAAAATGCGCTGCCATCAATACATCGTAAATTTGATTGATACTGCTCTGATGCTTATATTGCTCACCATCTGGCAATACGCAAACACGCACAGTGAACTGATCTGTTAACTCTTTCTCTAAAGCATTTAGGTATAAAGGCGCAACAGTATCATTAGTGACAATCAATACTTGGCGACCACGAATATAAGGTGTGATCAGCTTTGCCATACTGTTGTGCTCTATCGCTGCTTTTTCAGTAATGACGATTGGATAGTCATGGCTTTGCGTATGAACCGTTAAACCGTCATGAAACAGTGGCGTTGCCATTAAACACTCCCTAAGCAATTTTGAATGAGATAAAAGTAGCTGAGCTTAACTAGGGCGCGTCCTGATTTTTATCGCCATTTTTAAATGAGGACACGCCTTGATAAAGTTTATCATTATGGTTAATTTTCTTTATCTTCTGGTGCTATAGCAGTCGAGTCAGTAAATGACTCTAGTTGCTGTAAGAGCTGATTGACCATATGACGGGGATAAGTATGACCAGTTGGCATAATAATATGAGCGACTTGGCGATATAAGGGATCACGGGTACTATATAAATCTTGCAAGATTTTTCTAGGATTTGGCTGCTGTAACAGTGGTCGTGATTTGTCTTTAGCCGTGCGAGCCATTTGCACATCAACTGGCGCATTCAAATAAACCACGATACCACGCTGATGCAAAAACGCTCTGTTTTCAGCACACATCACAGCGCCACCACCAGTCGCTAAGACGATTTGGTCTTTTTGAGTCAACTCATCGATGGCGCGCGTTTCACGCTCACGGAAGCCCGCCTCGCCTTCTTTAGCGAATATCCAAGCTATGTCAGCCCCTGTCTGCGATTCAATGTACCAATCGCTGTCTACAAAGGTGCGCCCCAACTGCTTAGCCAGCAATTTACCGATGGTTGTCTTCCCTGCTCCCATCGGCCCTACTAAAAACACCGACGGCAATTCCTCCACCATAATACTTACTCAGCTAAATTAGCTATGATACAACGTCATTGATATTCTGGCTAGTAATGAGCGTTGATTATTGTTAGTAAAATTCAATCAATATGAAAATTTTCCCATAAAAAAAGCAAGCGTTGATGCTTGCTTCTTTTGAGCGAAAACCAATCAATAAAGGATTAATCCAAGCGGCTAATACCATCATTGATTAATTTTGGCGTGATAAATATCAATAACTCTTCTTTCGAATTACTACGCACGTCTTTACGGAAAGCGCGACCAATATAAGGCAGGTCTCCTAAGAACGGTACTTTATCGACACCATTGCTGGTACGATTCTTAAAGACACCACCCAACACAACCGTTTGACCATCTTCAACAATAACATTGGTCGAAATAGAATCTTCAGCAATAGCAACCTGATTGTTAATTATGGTCGGCGTACCGTTAGTGATTAACAATTGCAAGCCGATTTTACCATCTGGGGTGATATTTGGTGTGGCCTCTAAACTCAATGCTGCTTCTTTAAAGCTAGTGGTAGTTGCTCCACTGGCAGACGCTTCTTGATAAGGAATCTGCGTCCCTGAAGAGACTTTCGCCGTTTGCTTGTCTGCTGTCAGAATCTTCGGGGTAGAAATCACTTCACCGCGATTATCCGCTTGCAGTGCTGACAATTCAAGATCAAGCATCACATCTGACATGCTAAGCAAGCCAAAGGCAATACTACCAGCAGGGTTGGCAACCCCTAAATCGACGTTTAAGTTATCAGGACGAGTAATATCGTATGAAGGATAAGAAACTGTTTGACCATTTACCGTCGTCGTTTCTACATCGAAGTCTTTTAAATCCCATAGCGTTTGATTACTACCACCGACCAATAAATTACGGTTGTTGGCGGCACCATTTGACAAGATACCCCAACGAACCCCAATCTCTTTACTAAAGCTATCAGTGGCACTCACAATACGCGCTTCAATCATGACCTGACGGACTGGAATATCAATTTTACCAATCAACTTATGGATATTCTCGATACTGTCAGCCACATCTTTAATAATTAAGGTATTGGTACGCTCATCTACCGTTACCGTTCCACGATTAGACAATAAGGTATTGTTATCAGCAGCATTTGCATTGCTGCCACCTGATGAGCCACTGCCTTGAGAAATAAGTGTCAAAACATCTGGCGCTTTTGCATAGCTAAGACGAATATATTCTGTGCGTAATGGCGCAAAAGACTCAACCGCTTGCTGTGCTTCAAGCTCACGTGCTTCTTGCTCAGCAAGCTCGGTAGAAGGCGCAACCAAAATGACATTGCCATTTTCACGCTTACCAAGATTTTTACTCTTTAGAATAATATCTAGCGCTTGATCCCATGGGACATTAATCAAACGTAAGGTGATATTGCCCGCGACTGAATCACTAGCCACAATATTCATTTCTGTGAACTGCGCTAGGATATCTAAGACACTGCGAATCTCAACGTCTTGAAACTCCATAGATAGCGCTTCACCGCTATAGACTTTTTCTTCAAGTGTTGGCTCACGTAGTAGCTCAGGTTTTCTGATATTAATATTCAGCTGATTTCCTGATTGATAAGCCTGATACTCATAATCTTCTTTGACATTAATAGTAATTACACCATTTTGACCTTGGTTTTTAGTATCAAAACTATCAACCAGACCACTATTAATATTCAAACGGCGCAATAAATTTCTTGGCACGGTGCTACCCGTTAAGCGTACCACTAGCTTGTTGCCTTGACGTTGGACATCAACTGGAATGGCTTCATTGGTAAGTGCGATGCTAACGTTGCCACCACCATCATTTACTGCGGCAAAATTGACGGCACTCAAACCATCATAGCTATATTGCTTACTCACTTGCGATGCAGCAAGTTGTGGGCTTAATAATGGGTTAACTCTGACCACCATGGTATCAGCAGGCACTTGATTTTTAACTACCGTTTTACTGGCTATATTGACTGCCGGTGCACTACTGGTTTCTACAATCGGTGTAACGACTGCTGTCGTCGTGATCGCATTATTGTCATTGAGTACGTCTTGGATAGGATCATTGGTCATTACTGGACGATTAGGATCAGTAATGGTCAATAGTAAATCGTTACCTTCAATCGATGTCGTATAGTTACCTGCCTGTTTTAGCTCAACAATCAGGCGCGTGGTACTGTCACTATTCAACGTCGTGACCTTATCAATCATACCAATATTGTATTCATTAAAGCGACTAGCAAGTCCATTCTGCACTTTTTCAAAATCTAGTACCAAACGGCTAGGGTTATCAAGCTGATAGGCAGCAGGTAACACTGGTAAACCGTCAAATCCCAAACGCATTTGCGTCACTGCTGGTGCAGTTTGTACCACAGAAACTTCGTTAATGCGCTGTGCGGCATGGGCACTATTACTCACTGCTACCATGCTGATTGCCAATGCTGAAATGGCAAAAGCAGAAGATACGCGGTTGTTCGCCAGCGGTGACCGTATTATTAAGCACTGGTGCAGATTCATAAGCACTGATATTTTGTTGGATATTACTAACGGCTGAATCACCCATCCATTTACTATCATCAAGATTACGAATCAAACTTGATACAATATTAGGATTATCAGCTCGACCTGTCAGCGTCAAAACATCGCCTTCACGTTTGAGGTTATTCAAATAGAGTGCCGGCGGGATGGCTTTAGCTAGATCATCCCATAAACGAACAGGCACAGGACGTCGACCCTGCAAGTCTTGAATGACTTGCATACGTGAAATAATATCCTCACGGCGCTGCTCCAGACTATCAATTTCAGTCAAAGCCGTATCTAAAAGCGCATTTTCTTTTTCAATCAATGCGTTCGCATCAAGTTGTTCATCAAGCTCGTTGTTAAAGTAGCTCCATGAAGCAAATGCAGCCAATAAAGTAAGCAAAGTCACTGCCACTACTAACGTGAGAAATTCTTTATTGCGACGCTCGCGCTCTTCTTGGCGCCAAGGTAATAGGTTAATACGAGCCATTAGTCGAAGCTCCTTAACGCAAGACCGCATGCAGCCATTAAACTTGGTGCATCAATGGCCAGTTGCTCATTATCGATATTTGGTGCAATAGTCATATTGATAAAAGGGTTGGCAATACTAACAGTCACCCCAAGTTTTTGCTGTGCCATGCCAGCAAGACCAGCAATAGAGCTACTACCACCAGCAAGAACCACATGATCGATACTACTGTATTGGCTTGAAGAGAAGTAAAATTGCAATGAGCGAGTAATTTGTTGAATGGTATTCTCAATGAAAGGCGTCAATACATCAAAGTAGTAGTCATCTGGTAAGGTACGCTCACGCTTACTGATAGCCGCTTCTTCAGCAGATAGTCCATAACGATTTTGTATCGCTTCTGTCAACTGAACACCACCAAATAGTTGTTCACGGCTATAGATAAACTCACCGTTCTTAGCGATATATAAAGTCGTTTGATTATGACCAATATCTATCAAAGCCACTAACTCAGGGGCATTTGGTAAGTTATTTACCATGAGTCCAAAAGCACGCTCTATCGCATGGGATTCAATATCCATGACCTTCGTTTGAAGACCACCAAAGGTTAAGGCATCAACTCTTTGGTCAACATTCTCCGAGCGTGATGCGGCAAGTAAGACTTGCACCATGTCATCACTTGCTAAAGAAGGCCCTAAAACTTCAAAGTCTAGGTTGACGTCTTCTAATGGATAAGGTATGTATTGATCAGCATCTAAACGTATCTGCGCTTCACGCTCAACGTCGCTTAGCGCAGCATCCATATCAATAATTTTAGTGATTACTGCTGACCCTGACACGGCAGTTGCAGCACTACTACCAGCGACATGACAACGTTTAGCTAAGTTAGCAATAATATGACCAACCGCTTCAGTATCTACAAGAAGTTTATCGACGACTATACCTTCTGGCAGTCTTTCAATACCATAAGATTTTAGATGAAACATGCCCTGTTGGCGCTGTATGTCAACCAACTTTACTGAAGTGGCACAGATATCCACACCAATTAAACTCTGACTTTTGGAAGTAAATAGCCTCACAAACTCTATACCTTATATTAAGTGTACAATCTGATAGTTATTTGTAATAATTCAGTACAATACTTTACTTAACAGATAGATTCAAGCATTTAAACAGGTTATTAAGGTCAACTTACACATTTATTATGACCTGCTGATTTTGTTCAAGGTATAATGTTTTATCTGTTGCAAATTTTAATTGATAAGTCTTCTTATGACCAAAAAAAATGCTACCGCCCGTCTCATTCACTTTTTGGTGGGGCTTGTTATTGCCTGCTTGGCATTGGCAGTTATCTTAGCACTTGCTGTGCCCATTGGTTTTTATGGGATGGCGATGTATTTATCGCCTACCCTGCCTAGCATTCAAGAGATTAAAACAGCAAATTTAGAGATGCCATTACAGATATATAGTAGTGATGACAAACTCATTGGCCAATATGGTAACCGTTTATCTTTACCCGTTACTTTTGAAGATATTCCTGAAAATTTGACTCATGCTTTTTTAGCAGCAGAAGATGCGTCCTTTTTTCAGCACAGCGGTATTAGTATTAAAGGTCTTGGTCGCGCAGTGACAGAAGTAGTGACTGACGACGACAGCCAAACGGGCGGCTCTACCATTACCATGCAGGTTGCCAAAAACTACTTCTTAAGTCCAGAGCGCACCTTAAATCGCAAATTGGTCGAGCTATTTTTAGCACGTAAAATAGAAGATGAGCTCAGTAAAAATGATATCTTGACGCTTTATGTTAACAAAATCTATCTAGGCGAAGGCGCTTATGGTATCCGCGCCGCGGCCAAAAAGTACTATAGTAAATCCCTAGAAAACCTCACTATTGCTGAAACAGCAATGTTGGCAGGTCTACCCAAAGCCCCTTCTAAATATAATCCTGTTGCCAATCCAAGTCGCGCCCTCACTCGCCGCAACTGGATCATTGGACGCATGCACGAGTTAGGCTATATCACTAAAGCACAACGCGACGAAGCGATCAGCTCACCAGTAGGCATTAACCTCTATAAAGAGAAGCTCGACGTCAATATGCCGTATTTGGCAGAAATGACACGCTCTACCTTAGTTGATCGCTATGGTGAGCAAGTGATGCATAGTGGATGGCGGGTACGCCTTACCGTTGATAGCAAAGCACAAACAGATGCGGAAGCGGCGGTACTGACAGGTTTAGTGGCTTACGAACATCGTCATGGTTGGCGCGGGGCTGAAGCAAATGATGAACCGCTAGAAAATTTCCGACGCTATAGCAATATGACTCCTGCCAAAGTCACCAAGGTTAATGCTCGCAGTTTTGAGGCGACAATGCCTTCTGGTGAGAATGTGACCGTTGGTTGGTCTGGGATGAGCTGGGCACGCAAGTATATTTCTGCCAATCGTATCGGTTACTTTCCTGACAACGCCCGCCAAATTGTCAATAAAAACGATATCATTCGTTTGATACCGACCGCGAATGGTAATTGGCAGCTGGGACAAATTCCCAAACTACAAGGAAGTCTGGTCTCCTTGAATCCAGAAACTGGCGCTGTTAAAGCATTGGTCGGTGGCTTTGACTTTAATCACAGTAAATTCAATCGTGCTCTACAAGGCTGGCGTCAACCAGGCTCAACCATTAAACCGCTTGTCTATACCGCTGCTCTAGAAAAAGGCTATCGCCCAGATAGCATTGTTTCAGATCGACCGATTCAAGTGGGTGACTGGAAACCGAAAAATTCTGATCAACGTTTTTTAGGCGAAATCACTTTACGCCGTGGACTGTATTTATCTCGTAACTTAGTCTCTATTCGTCTCTTACAAGCCATTGGTATCTCTGATACGCGCGACCTATTAGATGAATTTGGACTTGATAAGGAAAAGCTACCGACGACTTTGTCGTTAGCGTTAGGTGCAGGACAAGCAACACCGTTACAAATGGCAACAGCGTATGCTACGTTCGCGAATGGTGGTCACCGTGTACAGCCGTATTTTATCGAACAAATTTATAATTATAATAATAACCTCCTTTTTCAGGCAAACCCACGCCAAGCGTGTGCCACCTGCTTCAATGAAAAACTTGAAGACCTCAATAGAAATCTCCTCGAAGATTATAAGAAGTCAATTGAAAATGAAGACAGTGCTATCGATGATGAAGTGACGGTTAAAGAACAAAATTTAGAGAACAATGATGATATTGATAACATTGAACAAAGCGGTAAAGCGCTAAATCTAAAGGTTTATGATGCTAGCCCACAGGCCGATCGCTTAAAAGCGCCAGCGGTTCAATATGCAGTGGCTAAGCAAGCACCTCGAATCTTACAACCCAGAGTCGCTTTTGAGATGGCAGATATCTTACGTGACGTCGTACAGCGTGGTACGGCAGTACGAGCAAAGGCTTTAGGTCGTGATGATATTGGTGGCAAGACAGGTACCACCAATGAAGCAAAAGACGCTTGGTTTGCAGGTTTTCATCCTACCAATGCAACTGTCGTGTGGATGGGTTTTGATCAACCATCAACCATGGGTCGTCGCGAATATGGTGGTGTGGCAGCTCTACCCGTTTGGATGGATTTTATGAAAGCCCAACTTAAAGACACGCCTCATCAATGGGTGTCTATCAATAACCGCGCCAAATCGAAAAAACAAAAGCAAAAAACTATAGAAATGACTGATGATGGTATTCTGGCCGATGATGAAGATACGGATAGCAGCGAATCAGAAAAACCAGTTAAGACGCAGGCTCAACAGCGTAAATCACCACCAGCTGAGCCTGTTGAAGCACAAACTAGCTCTCAAGCAGCCAAACCTAGTAACAGTCGTAGTAATGATAGCGTGCCGCAAAACCCTTTATCGGTAACACCCGTTGAGCGCATGCCACCGATACCAGAGTAGACAACCATTAATAATATAAACTTATGACGCAAAAAAAGGCTTATTTGGCACTCGCTAAATAAGCCTTTTTTATACTCAATACTTTGCTCAATACCACTCTATTAAAGGACAGTCATCAGTCAACTAGGACATGTCTTCATTTTAAAAATGGTGATAAAAATGAGATAAAATTTTAATAACTATTTTTAGAACTCAACCATACCAGCACGTAGTTGCTCAATCAGCTCTAAAAACTGCTGACGCCATTCTCGTATGGTCGTCTCATCTGGCAGCCATTGATTCGACAAGGTCACAACGTTAACAATAAGATCAGGTGAGGCAGTATTGCTTGGTGTTTGATCTACGATAGTATCTGGTGGCACGGCGTACAGACAACGCTGATACGCACGCTCTATATTGGCCAAAAAACCCTGCTGTTGTAACTGCTGTAACCGCTGAATCTCAGGCGATACTTGGGTACGCTCGCTCAATGCTTGCTCAATATCTGACAATGTTGGTGCGCTCATGTTTAAACTATAAAAATAACCTAGCTCTTGGGTGAATGCGAGAAAGGCACCGTATAGATGAAAAATAGCAGTTTCACAATGGGCTTGGTATAGCTGCTTATCATCGGTACTTCCCGCTGCTTGGCAGGATAGACGACAGAAATACAGTTTTTGATTGGTTCGATCTGCTTGATATTTGGCAACGCGGGTTTTACCTGCCATTTGCGACTTATCCTTATATGAAGTGTAAATTAGGGCATATTTTCCAGTGTACTATTTTTTTAGATAACAGTACCATGCATTTCTCAATTTATTGCACACACAAAAAAGCCAGCAACTTAGGCTGGCTTTTTTGTGTGTGCAATAAATCAAAGACGCTTAATACTATTAATTATCCTGATTAAGCTCTTGTGCAAAGGCTTCATCAAAGCTTGCAAAGTCTTTACTATCCGTGCTCGCTGACATATCAAATGCTGCATTGTCAAACCCTGCTTTAAGATCTTTATCTAGCAGTTTTTGCTCCGCTTTCTCTTTGCGTGCTTTATGATAAGCAAGACCAGTACCAGCAGGAATCAAGCGACCAACAACGACGTTCTCTTTCAGACCACGTAGCTCATCCACTTTACCAGTCACGGCAGCCGCAGTTAGTACACGGGTCGTCTCCTGGAACGATGCTGCTGAGATAAAGCTTTCTGTTGCCAGACTTGCTTTGGTGATACCTAGTAATTGACGCTCAAACTGTACTGGGA
Organism: Psychrobacter sp. TWP2-1-2; assembly: GCF_049896785.1. Lineage (NCBI taxonomy): Bacteria > Pseudomonadati > Pseudomonadota > Gammaproteobacteria > Moraxellales > Moraxellaceae > Psychrobacter > Psychrobacter sp. TWP2-1-2. The sequence continues at coordinate 263,502 of NZ_JAFCVA010000002.1, forward strand.
ATTTATCTTCCGCTTCCAGCTTCGCATTCAATGCTTTGATATCAGAGTACTCTGCCTGATCGCCTTTGAAGTGGTTTGAATCGCCGCCATCGGTAATCTCAACTTTACGCAGCATCTGACGAATAATCACTTCGATGTGCTTATCGTTGATTTTTACACCCTGCAAGCGATAAACGTCCTGTACTTCGTTAACGATGTAATCAGCAAGTGCAGTCTGACCTTTCAAACGCAAGATATCATGTGGATTCTGTGGACCATCAGCGATCACTTCACCACGTGCTACCGTTTCATTTTCAAAGACGTTAATTTGACGCCATTTCGGGATTAGCTCTTCATGAATCTCACCATCTTCATTGGTGATAATAAAGCGATTTTTACCTTTAGTCTCTTTACCAAAGCTAACCACACCTGTCATTTCTGCCATGATGGCATGATCTTTTGGACGACGTGCTTCGAACAAGTCAGCAACACGCGGTAGACCACCGGTAATATCTTTGGTACCTGAAGAGGCTTGTGGTACACGACCCAAAATCGAACCGGCTGCTACTTTTTCACCATCGCTGACGCGAATGATGGTTTCAGCTGGTAAGAAGTAAACCACTTCTTTACCTTCATCAGTGTTCAAGATAATCGCAGGACGTAAGTCTTTTGCTGAACTTGAACGGTCACGAGTAGCAAGAATCTCAAATGAGCTCATACCAGTCGCATCATCAACTTTTACGGTAGCAGTTAAGCCATCAGTAATCTCACTGAAGCGTGCAGTACCAGCAAATTCTGTGATAATAGGATGCGTGTGCGGATCCCATTTAGCGATGGTTTGACCAGCATCAACCTGATCTTCGTGTTTCACAAGCACGCTAGAACCATAAGGTACTTTGTAGCGTTCACGCTCACGACCAAGCTCATCGGTCAAGGCGATTTCAGCTGAACGCGATACGATGACTAAGTGACCATCGGTATGTTGAACCGTTTTCATGTTTTCGAAATGCGCTTGACCAGCACTACGAACTGAGATGCTGTTATCCACTGATGCTGAGCTTGCTGCCCCGCCCACGTGGAATGTACGCATCGTTAACTGAGTACCTGGTTCACCGATAGACTGTGCCGCCATAACACCGACTGACTCGCCGATATTCACTTTATGACCACGAGCCAAATCACGACCATAACACTGTGAACAAACACCATGCTCAACATTACAAGTAATAACTGAGCGTACCCAGATATCATCAATCGCATTGTTATCAAGCACGTTTACCCAATGCTCATCGATCAAAGTACCTGCTGGAATCAATACCTTATCAGCATCATCGTTATAAGTCACATCACGAGCCGTCACACGACCTAGCACTAGCTCGCCTAACTTCTCAATGATTTCACCACCTTGAATATGTGGTTTCATGAGCAAGCCTTGCTCAGTACCACAGTCATCACTGGTAATAACCAAATCTTGTGCCACATCAACCAAACGACGCGTCAAGTAACCTGAGTTAGCCGTTTTCAGTGCCGTATCCGCAAGACCTTTACGTGCACCATGCGTTGAAATAAAGTACTGAAGTACGGTCAAGCCTTCACGGAAGTTTGCTTTAATTGGCGTTTCGATAATTGAACCATCTGGCTTAGCCATCAAACCACGCATACCAGCCAACTGACGAATCTGAGCCGCACTACCACGAGCACCAGAATCTGACATGATAAAGATAGAGTTGAATGACTTCTGTTCTTCTTCTTCACCTTTGGCGTTCATGATTTTATCTGTCGCCAAATTGTCCATCATCGCTTTAGCGACTTTGTCATTGGTACGTGACCAGATATCAACCACTTTGTTATAGCGCTCACCAGCGGTCACAAAACCTTGCTCGAATTGATCTTCGATTTCGCGAACTTCGCCTTCTGCCACTTCGATGATTTGCTTTTTCAGTGGTGGAATGACCATGTCATCAATACCGATAGACACACCAGACAATGTCGCTTGGGCAAAACCAAGATACATCAATTGGTCAGCAAACATGACACTTTCTTTAACGCCAACTTTACGGTAGCAAGAGTTAATCAAACGAGAGATGTTTTTCTTCGTCATCTCTTGGTTACATTCATCAAAAGACATACCTTTAGGCATGATGTTCCAGATCAATAAACGACCTGCAACCGTTTCTTTTAAGCTGATTTCTTTAGTCTCATTGCCATCTTCATCAATATGCGTCTCAGTAACACGCACTTTGATTTTAGCGTTTACATGCAAATCGTTTGAACCAATCGCACGCAATGCTTCATTAACGGTGGCAAAAATCATGCCCTCGCCTTTGGCATTGATAGACGAGCGACTGATGTAGTACAAGCCCAATACAACATCCTGTGACGGTACGATGATTGGATCACCGTTCGCAGGCGACAAGATGTTATTGGTAGACATCATTAGCGCACGTGATTCAAGCTGTGCTTCTAGGGTCAATGGCACGTGAACGGCCATTTGGTCACCATCAAAATCGGCGTTAAACGCGGTACAAACGAGCGGATGCAATTGGATTGCTTTACCTTCGATTAGTACTGGCTCAAATGCTTGCAAGCCCAAACGGTGAAGCGTTGGTGCACGGTTAAGAAGCACTGGATGCTCACGGATAACCATGGCCAGCATATCCCACACTTGCGGCTCTTCACGCTCTACCATCTTTTTGGCAGCTTTAATCGTGGTCGCTAAACCATGAGACAATAATTTGTTATAAGTAAATGGTTTGAACAATTCAAGTGCCATTTTCTTTGGTAAACCGCACTGATGTAGACGTAGCGTTGGACCAACAACGATCACCGAACGACCAGAGTAGTCAACACGTTTGCCAAGTAAGTTTTGACGGAAACGACCTTGCTTACCTTTGATCATATCTGCCAAAGACTTCAATGGACGCTTGTTACTACCAGTGATCGCACGACCGCGACGACCGTTATCAAGCAAGGCATCAACTGATTCTTGCAACATACGCTTTTCGTTACGTACGATGATATCAGGGGCGCTCAGCTCAAGCAGACGCTTTAGACGGTTATTACGGTTGATCACACGGCGATATAGATCGTTTAGATCTGACGTCGCAAAACGACCACCTTCGAGTGGTACTAGCGGACGCAAATCTGGTGGTAGTACTGGCAAGATGTTCATCACCATCCACTCAGGCTTGTTATTAGAATCACGGAAGGCTTCTAATAATTTAAGACGCTTAGACATCTTTTTAAGCTTGGTTTCAGAACCAGTTTGCGGAATCGCTTCGCGCAAATCATCGATTTCAAGATCTAAATCGATATCTTTCAATAGGTCTTGAACCGCTTCAGCACCCATTTTGGCAGTGAACTCATCGCCAAATTCTTCAAGGGCTTTATAATAGTCTTCATCATCGAGCAGTTGATACTTCTCTAGAGAAGTCAAACCTGGCTCAGTAACAATATAGCTTTCAAAATACAGAACGCGCTCGATATCACGTAGCGTCATGTCTAGCAATAGACCGATGCGGCTTGGTAATGATTTTAAGAACCAAATGTGCGCCACTGGGCTGGCTAAGTCAATATGACCCATACGATCACGACGTACTTTCGCAGTCGTCACTTCTACGCCACATTTTTCACAGATAACGCCTTGGAACTTACGGCGCTTATATTTACCACATAAACATTCAAAGTCTTTTACTGGACCAAAGATTTTGGCACAGAATAGACCATCACGTTCAGGCTTAAACGTACGATAGTTAATAGTTTCAGGCTTTTTCACTTCGCCATGCGACCATGACTTAATGACGTCAGGTGAGGCTAAAGTAATTTGAATGCTATCAAACTCTTGATTACCGTTGCCGGTAGGGCTTTGCATGATATCGAGTAAATCTTTCAAGTTGCTTCTCCGTTATCTTTATAATCATCTGATAGCGTATTATTGACGCAAATAAGATGAATGAAGGCAATGAATAGGGTTGAGACAAATCACTAAAAGCAGCAGCGATGCGCATACTGCTTTTAGGTTGACCACTAAGGATAATAATCAACTGAGACCATATTAACGATAGTCTCAATCAGCCGTGCTTAATGGGTTTGTTTTAACTCAATATTAATACCCAATGATTTGATTTCTTTGGTCAGTACGTTAAACGATTCAGGCATACCTGGATCCATATACTGCTCACCATCAACGATGTTTTTGTACATACGCGTACGGCCTTCAACGTCATCCGACTTCACAGTCAGCATCTCTTGTAGCGTATAAGTCGCGCCGTAAGCTTCTAGTGCCCAGACTTCCATCTCACCGAAGCGCTGACCACCAAACTGAGCTTTACCGCCGAGTGGCTGCTGTGTCACAAGTGAATAAGAACCAGTTGAACGTGCATGCATTTTGTCATCAACCAAATGGTTAAGTTTCAGCATGTACATGTAGCCAACGGTTACTTTACGGTCAAACTTCTGACCAGTACGACCATCATACAACGTCTGTTGACCATCGCGATCCATACCAGCAAGCTCTAGCAGGTCTTTAACTTGGCTTTCTCTTGCGCCGTCAAATACTGCTGTGCCCATTGGTACACCAGCGCGCAAGTTATCTGCTAGCGCCATGATGTCATCATCACTCAAGCTATCAAGATCAACTTGCTCACCGCCGACTTGGTTATAGATTTTGTCTAAGAAGTCACGTAAATCTTTGATCGCTGCTTGCGATTTGAGCATACCATCGATCTTCTCACCCAAGCCTTTCGCTGCCATACCCAAATGCGTTTCTAGAACCTGACCGATGTTCATACGAGATGGTACACCAAGTGGGTTCAAGACGATGTCAACGGTATTACCATTTTCATCATAAGGCATATCTTCAACTGGCATAATGCGCGATACCACACCTTTGTTACCATGACGACCCGCCATTTTATCACCAGGCTGAATACGACGCTTAACCGCTAGATATACTTTAACGATTTTTTGTACGCCATGTTGTAGGTCATCACCAGCGGTTAATTTGCGTTTTTTCTCAGCAAACTTCACATCGATATCTTTTTGCTTATCAACCAAATACTCAGCGATTTGCGTTAGACGCTCAGAGATTTCTTCTTCAACAGGCTGAATATCAAGCAAAGTCTCAAGGCTCATATCTTTCATATCAGCCAATGCCATCACTGTACCGGCTTTTAGACCAGAACCACCGCTGACTTTTTGACCATCTAGCAGATTACCAATACGACCACGAGCCGCTTCTTCAAAGATACGTAGCTCTTCTTTTAAATCTTTACGATAGCTATCAAGCTGAGACTTTTCAATCGCTCTTGCACGCGCATCTTTTTCCACACCATCACGGGTAAAGACTTGTACGTCAATAACCGTACCTTTGCTTGATGTTGGTACACGTAGTGACGTGTCTTTAACATCAGCCGCTTTTTCACCAAAGATAGCCCGGAGCAATTTCTCTTCTGGCGTCAGTTGTGTTTCACCTTTTGGCGTCACTTTACCAACTAAGATATCACCCGCATCAACTTCAGCACCGATATAAACGATACCTGCTTCATCAAGACTTGATAGCGCCGCTTCACCAACGTTTGGAATATCAGCAGTAATTTCTTCTGTTCCAAGCTTGGTATCACGTGCCACACAGGTCAATTCTTGAATATGAATGGTGGTAAAACGATCTTCTTTCACCACTTTTTCAGATAACAAGATTGAATCTTCGAAGTTGTAACCATTCCACGGCATAAATGCGATGCGGATATTCTGACCCAATGCCAACTCGCCAAGATCCGTTGATGGACCATCAGCTAAGATATCACCTACAGCAATAGCATCACCTTGGTTGACGATAATACGTTGGTTGATACAAGTATTTTGGTTAGAACGCGTGTATTTAACGAGGTTATAGATATCAATACCAGCTTCACCAGCAATCATCTCATCTTCATTGACACGAACCACAACACGTGAGGCGTCAACGTCTTCGATCACACCACCACGCTTAGCGATCACACAAACACCTGAGTCACGCGCAACGTGACGCTCCATACCCGTACCTACTAACGGCTTATCAGCACGTAGCGTAGGAACTGCCTGACGCTGCATGTTCGAGCCCATAAGCGCTCGGTTAGCATCATCATGCTCTAGGAATGGAATTAGACCAGCAGCTACCGATACAACCTGACTTGGCGACACATCCATATGCGTCACTTTTTCTGGCGGCATACGCACGAATTCACCATAGCTACGGACACTGACCATTTCATCAGATAACGCGCCTTCTGCGGTTACTGGTGAATCAGCCTGTGCAATGACCGTACCTACTTCTTCAATCGCTGATAGATACTCAATGACATCCGTTACTTTACCATCAACCACACGGCGATATGGCGTTTCTAAGAAGCCAAAGCTGTTGGTTTTAGCAAAGGTTGCTAGTGAGTTAATCAAACCAATGTTTGGACCTTCAGGAGTTTCAATCGGACATACACGGCCATAATGGGTATCATGTACGTCACGTACTTCAAAGCCTGCACGTTCACGGGTCAGACCACCGGGTCCTAAAGCTGATACACGGCGTTTATGCGTCACTTCTGACAATGGATTGTTCTGATCCATAAACTGTGACAACTGGCTTGAACCAAAGAATTCTTTAACCGCAGCCGCTACTGGCTTTGAGTTAATCAAATCTTGTGGTGACAAGTTATCAGATTCCGCTGAGCTTAAACGCTCTTTGACTGCACGCTCAACACGTACTAGACCAACACGGAATTGGTTTTCTGCCATCTCGCCGACCGAACGAATACGGCGGTTACCCAAGTGATCGATATCATCGACTTCACCGCGACCGTTACGAATCTCAATCAATTCTTTTAGGACATTAACGATATCGGCGTTGGTCAATACGCTACGAGCGCGTTGAATGTCTGGATCATCAGTATTATCAAACTCTAACCCTAAACGACGGTTAAACTTCATACGACCGACGTTCGATAAGTCATAACGATCAGCGTTGAAGAACATACTGTCAAATAGTTTTTCAGCGGTCTCAACCGTTGGTGGCTCACCTGGACGCATGACTTTATAGATTTCAATCAATGCTTCTTCACGGCTTGACGTACTATCAGCACGCAAAGTGTCCGCAATATAACTGCCTTGATCGATATCATTGGTGAATAGAATGCTGAATTCTTTGATAGACTCGCTGGCTTCAAATGCACTTAATTTAACCAATAATTCATGGTCAATTAGAGTATTCGCTTTAGCGATAACTTCGTCATTCACCACGATATCTTCAGCTAAAATACGCTCATAAAGATATTCATCAGGTATCGCAATCTTCGTCATACCTGCTTCTTCAAGCTGACGAATACGGCGTGCATTAATACGCTTGCCCTGCTCTACGATGACATCACCTTCTGGTGATACGATGTCGAACTGAGCCATCTCACCGCGCAAGCGATCAGCAACCAGATCAATCTCGAACTGCTCTTCACCTTTATATACGGCTACTTTATCAAAGAACAAATCTAAGATTTCAGACGTTGTTAGACCAAGCGCACGTAGAATAATTGAAGCCAATAGCTTACGACGACGGTCAATACGAGCAAAAACTAAGTCTTTAGCATCAAATTCAAAATCTAACCATGAACCACGGTAAGGAATGATACGCGCGTTATAAAGCACTTTACCACTTGAATGCGACTTACCTTTATCATGATCAAAGAACACACCAGGTGAACGATGTAGCTGAGATACGATAACACGCTCAGTACCATTGATAATAAAAGTACCGTTAGCTGTCATCAACGGCATCTCGCCCATATAGACGCTTTGCTCACGGATATCTTTAATAGCCGCTTTGCTGTCTTTATCTTTGCTGTCTTTGTCTTTGATGATCAAACGGATTTTGACACGCATAGGCGCAGCAAATGTTGAGCCACGCAAGATACACTCACGCTCGTCAAATTCAGGCGTGCCTAAATAATATTCAACGAATTGTAGCTCTGCGTTACCAGAGTGACTCTCAATTGGGAAAATAGAGGAATACGCAGCTTGCAAACCAGTATTCTCACGAGCTTTTGGCTTTTTGTGCTCTTGCAAAAATTGCTCGTAAGAATCTACTTGAATAGACAGTAAATAGGGAATGTCCATTACAGTGGGCAATTCAGCAAAACTTTTGCGAATACGCTTTTTTTCAGTATAAGAATATGCCATCGAGAGTCCTTACAGTAAACGTGGAAACAAATTAAAAGCGTGGCCAGCGTGCATAAATACGATGCAAACTTGGCGACGTAAACGATAATATAAAACAGGTAATCGTGTTCAGTTGATATCTTTTGTCAATTACTACTTCTGCTATCAGTGCTTACTTAGCACCCTTACTTTCATTTTATGATCGGTATCTAAGTCAGTCTATATGACCACTCAGACAACCAAATTCAATATCACATCATCTAAAACATATTGCTTTTTAAGCAAAACTTACTCATAGAGGTAAGAAAAAATGACTCGTTCAAGGGTATTTCCAAGTTATCTGCTATCAAAACTGATTGTACTTAGTCATTTTTCTTTCAAAAAACCGGCTCTTTCAAAACCAACAATTCTATCAAAACTAATATCGTCGCTGATATGTACCGTCTATAAGCCTAACTACTGACAGTAATACCCTGCGAAACGGACAACCTAAACTTAATAGCTTTTCAGAATTAATAATAATCGGGGTAACTATAACTTTTAGAATCAGTATAAACTATAGTGTTAATGGGAAAGCATGCAGACACAAAAAAATGCCAAACATCACTGGACGTTTAGCTTAAATTAACTGATTTCAAAAACTGGCATGTGTGCTTGCATGTATATCGTCTGTCCTTTTGATGGGTATCCACCGTGATGTTGCATACGACTGTTGGCAGACACAAAAGGTCAAGCTACGAATTATAGTAAAAAAAAGCTGGCAATGCAAGGCATTACCAGCTTTTTTTGTACAACACTAAGATAAGCGAAGCTTATTTTAGTTCAACAGTTGCACCAGCTTCTTCAAGTTTCTTTTTCAACTCTTCAGCTTCAGCTTTGTTAACGCCTTCTTTGATTGGAGCTGGAGCGCTTTCAACCAAATCTTTCGCTTCTTTCAAGCCAAGACCAGTAGCTTCACGTACGGCTTTAATTACGCCAACTTTCTTCTCGCCAAAGCTGGCAAGAACTACGTCAAACTCGTCTTTTTCTTCAGCAGCAGCAGCAGCAGGGCCAGCAGCAGCAGGTGCAGCAGCAACAGCAGCTGTTACGCCAAATTTTTCTTCCATAGCGCTGATTAATTCAACGATATCCATTACTGACATTTCAGCGATTGCGTTTAACACGTCATCTTTAGATAGTGCCATGAGAACTCTCCGTTATCTGATAAAAATTAATTGATTTTAAAATCGCTTGGATTGCTTGCCAAATTTTCAAATAGTGTTGGCAATAAAGTGCAATCGGCGATGTCAAAGTTACGTTAAAACAAGCAATTAAGCAGCTTCTTTTGCGTCTTTGATTGCTGCTACCGTGCGAACAAGCTTACTAGGAATAGCGTTCATAGTTTGAACAAGCTTGGTAACTGGTGCATTCATAGTAGCCATCAAGATAGAGATTGCTTCGTCGCGAGTTGGTAGCTTCGATACGCGCTCTAGCTCTTCTGGACCATAAACAACACCACCAACTGATACCAATTTGGTCTCTAAAGCTTTGTGATCTTTACTGAACTCGAAAACAACTCGAGCAGCAGATCCCAAATCTTCCATAGAGAAAGCCAAAAGTAATGGACCAGTCATACGGTCTGACATGCTCTCAAACTTAGTGCCTTCAAACGCACGTTTTGCTAGGGTATTTTTTACCACTTTCAAAACGACGCCTTTTTCACGGGCTTGTTCGCGCAGCTTAGTAAGCTTTGCAACACCAATACCATGATATTCGGCAGCTACTGCTGAGTAAGCATTAGCAGCAACTTCAGACACTTCAGCCACAACTTGTTGTTTTTGCTCTAGCGTTAATGCCATAAGTTGACTCCTTTAATCTTATCAATCAGCTGAATATTTAATCATTTAAACCTAAGCTTTTAAGCATTGGCATTCAATAATTAAACGAATCGCTTAGACTGACTTGATACGACACGTTATCAGCATATTTATTAAAAATAAATTTACTCATAACGACTGATTACGGCACCGTTATCAGAATGACATCAAGTGATAGATTGAACTATCGGCTCTTATCAACAACTGGGTGGGTCACCGTCTGCGTAGGACAACTAAGATTTTCATCTTTCGTCGATTAACAAAAGCAGCTCGTTGTTATTACTAATGATCCGAAAACAATTAATAAAAACGTAAAACCGCTTTCTACCTACGGTCTTAGACAGCATAGCGTTTGCTACGCTGACCTAATTCTGTAAAATATTTTTGCAGCCTTTATTTAAAATCGTCAAATAAAGGCACATATCTAATTATTTTGCTGTGCGATATGGAACTGGATCAATACTTAGACCAGGACCCATCGTGCTAGACAAGGTAATTTTCTTAATGAAAGTACCTTTAGAAGTAGCAGGCTTAGCACGTCTTAAATCTGCAATCAGTGCTTCAGCATTCTGGATTACTTGCTCAGCAGTAAAACCAACTTGACCGATAGTCGTGTGGATGATACCTGCTTTGTCTACACGATACTGTGCTTGACCGGCTTTAGCGTTAGTAACCGCTTCAGCAACGTTAGGCGTAACCGTACCGACTTTAGGGTTAGGCATTAGACCACGTGGACCTAAGATAGTACCTAGTTGACCAACAACACGCATTGCATCAGGAGCAGCAATAACGATATCAAAGTCCATGTTACCAGCTTTGATTGATTCTGCTAGGTCTTCAAAACCAACGATATCTGCACCAGCTTCTTTGGCGGCTTCAGCAGCAGCACCTTGAGCAAATACAGCAACGCGTTTGGTTTTACCAGTACCAGCAGGTAGGTTGGTAGCGCCACGAACCACTTGATCAGATTTACGTGGGTCAACACCCAAGTTAATCGCAATATCAATTGACTCTTTGAATTTAAGAGGTGGTAAATCGTTTAGGATTTGAACCGCTTCTTCAACTGTATACTGCTTTTCATGTACGATACGGCTTTGAATTTCTTTTTGACGTTTGGTTAGCTTGCTCATTTACACACCCTCCACGGTAATACCCATTGAACGTGCAGTACCAGCGATGGTACGAACAGCAGCATCAAGATCAGCAGCAGTTAAATCTGCATCTTTGGTCTTAACGATGTCTTCTAGTTGTGCGCGGTCAACTTTACCGACTTTAGCGGTATTTGGTGTACCAGAACCTTTAGCGATACCAGCAGCCTTACGTAGTAAGTATGCAGCTGGTGGTGACTTCATGATGAAAGTAAAAGACTTATCGCTATATACAGTGATCTCAGTAGGAATCGGTAGACCCGGCTCTTGGTTTGAGGTCGCAGCGTTAAATTCTTTACAGAACGCCATGATGTTCACGCCTTTTTGACCCAATGCTGGACCAATCGGTGGTGAAGGATTTGCTTTGCCTGCAGGGACTTGTAGTTTGATGTAACCATCAATCTTCTTAGCCATGATTCTCTCCTAAATGGGTAATAGCGCCAAATCAATATTGTATATATACGTGATTGATTAACAGCTCCCCGGTTGATGAACTTTTTTGCTGATTTAGTCTAGCTTTTCAACTTTACTAAATTCAAGCTCGACCTGAGTCGGTCGATTAAATACGTTTACCGTTAAATGTAGTTTAGACTTCTCGTAATCCACTTTTTCTACCAACCCTTTAAAGTCAGTAAATGGACCATCGATAACCAACAGCTCTTCGCCCGGCTCAAATAGAGTCTTAGGACGTGGGTCGGTTTCAGTCTGATTCAAACGGTTTAAAATACGATCTGCTTCTACTTGCGTAATTGGAGCTGGTGTTTCAGGTGTACCACCGATGAAACCCATAATACGTGGGCACTCTTTAACGATATGCCAAGTATTGTCGTTCATTTCCATCTGGATCAATACATAACCTGGAAAGAACTTACGCTCACTCTTACGCTTTTTGCCGTCTTTCATTTCGACGACTTCTTCAGTAGGAACCAATACGTCACCGAATGATTCAGCAAAGTCACTACGATTAATACGATCAGTTAATGAACGCTGTACTTGCTTTTCATATCCTGAAAACGCTTGGACAATATACCAACGCATATCACGCTCCTGATCATTATAAGTAAATTTTGGGGTAAGACTCACTAATACGTGCGACTAACCAATAAAGATGCCAACGAACCAATTGAAAAAGTTATCTAATAACCAAACCAGAAAACCAACAATGGCAATCATGACAATGACCTGCCAGGTATATTGAAACGTTTCATCTTTACCTGGCCATGTCACTCGGCGCAATTCAACAGCAGCGTCTTTCAATAATATTTTAAAAGCGCGGCCTTGATGCGTTAATGCCAAGCATACTAAGGCAAATACAATAAGGGCAACGATAATACCAATACGTACCCAGACATCATTGGCAGGTTGCCAATAGCCAGGTAAATACTGATTAACTAACGTCGCCCCGATTAATACTGCTGCGGCAAGTAGCCACAGTACCACATCTTTTATTGAACCTGTTTTAGCCACTTCAACAGCAGTTGTTTGATTGCCCGCTGAGATGTGCTTACCTTTAGACAGCATTCCACCAGCACCCGCCTTGGCATCAGATAACTTAGTCTCGAGGTTATCTTGATCATTGCTCATAAAGAACTCGCTTCGGAGATGGTGAGGTATAACAAAGATGTGATAAGAAGATGGCAGGCGATGTAGGACTCGAACCTACAACCCTCGGTTTTGGAGACCGATGCTCTACCAATTGAGCCAATCGCCTATGGGTGTAAAGGACAGCATTATACAATATTTGATATAAAATGCAAGCCTTTAGCGATAAAATTATTACTTTTACCTAGTTTTGCTCTTATTTGAATGTGCTACTAAATCATCATTACTTTAACAAAGTGAAAATATAAGCGGCTAATAAGAAGCAGCGTTAATATAGCAAGCTCCGCTTAGAATTACAATAGATTGGAAAGTAAATTATAAACGTTATAGGTATAACTGGCTAATCATGTTGCTAAGACAACGAAAGGTGTGTTCATACTATCGAAGAATAACCATATTTCCTGATCATTTGATCTAAAAAAAGCCACCCTTGATTAAGGATGGCTTTTTCATGACTAACTCACAATCTCATTACTGAGAATGACAGATTAGTTTAGTACGTTAGCAACAACACCAGCACCTACAGTACGGCCGCCTTCACGAATAGCGAAGCGAAGACCTTTGTCCATAGCGATTGGGTGGATAAGCTCTACGCCCATCTCAACGTTATCACCAGGCATTACCATCTCTGTTCCGTCTTGTAATTGGATTGCGCCAGTTACGTCAGTAGTACGGAAGTAGAACTGTGGACGATAGCCGTTTAGGAATGGTGTATGACGACCACCCTCTTCTTTTGACAATACATAAACTTCAGCGTCAAACTTGGTGTGAGGCGTGATTGAACCTGGCTTAGCTAGTACTTGGCCACGTTGTACGTCTTCACGCTTAGTACCACGTAGTAGTACGCCACAGTTTTCGCCTGCACGACCTTCGTCAAGCAGTTTACGGAACATCTCTACACCAGTACAGGTGGTTTTTTGAGTGTCACGGATACCGACAATTTCGATTTCGTCGCCTACGCGTACGATACCAGATTCAACACGACCTGTTACTACAGTACCACGGCCTGAGATTGAGAATACGTCTTCGATTGGCATTAGGAATGCTTTGTCAACGTCACGCTCTGGCTCTGGGATGTAGGTGTCAAGAACGTTAAGAAGTTCTACAACCGCTGGTTGGCCGTATTTTTCTTGTGAGCCTTTTAGGGCTTCAGTGGCTGAACCATGGATGATTGGGGTATCATCACCTGGGAAGTCGTAGTCATTAAGAAGTTCACGAACTTCCATTTCTACGAGTTCTAGCAATTCTTCGTCATCAACAACATCACATTTGTTCATGAATACGATGATGTACGGTACGCCAACCTGACGTGAAAGCAGGATGTGCTCACGGGTTTGTGGCATTGGGCCGTCAGTTGCTGATACGACTAGGATTGCGCCGTCCATCTGAGCAGCACCAGTGATCATGTTTTTAACATAATCGGCGTGACCTGGGCAATCGACGTGAGCGTAGTGACGTGCTGGAGTGTCATATTCTACGTGTGAGGTGTTAATGGTGATGCCACGTGCTTTTTCTTCTGGTGCTGAGTCAATAGACGCGTAGTCTTTGGCTTCGCCACCTGAAGTGATTGCTGCTACAGTTGCGATGGCAGCTGTTAGGGTTGTTTTACCGTGGTCAACGTGTCCGATTGTACCGACGTTGACGTGTGGCTTTACGCGTTCAAACTTGGCCTTTGCCATGGGTATTTCCTCTTTTTTTGGGGTCAAATGCTAAGCTCGTATAAATACGATAACAAAGACGATCTTGACCACATTAAGATAATTGTTAAAAGGGTACACATACTAATGTGCAGATATTATAAGAAAATCACCGCCAATAACAAGTCTTTTAACCAATTATTGGCGTATTCTTCTACGACAACATAGAGATAATAGCTACATTGTCATATTTAATAGACGATTACTTACTCGTCATCATCTTTATTGTTGAATTTAGAGATGATGTCAGCAGCAACTGATTTTGGAATCTCAGCGTACTTTTGGAATTCCATTGAATAAGTAGCACGGCCTTGTGACATTGAGCGCATTTGTGTGGCATAACCAAACATTTCTGCTAATGGTACTTCGGCACGGATCTGCTTAGTACCGCCAGGTAGGTCTTCCATGCCCTGTACTAAACCACGACGACGGTTAAGATCGCCCATGATATCGCCCATATAATCTTCAGGCGTTTCAACTTCAACTTTCATGATTGGCTCAAGTAGCGCTGGATCTGCTGCCATGAAGCCTTTTCTGAATGCCATAGAACCAGCCATCTTAAATGATAGCTCATCCGAGTCGACGTCATGGTAAGAACCGTCATACAAGGTCGCTTTTACGCCAACCACTGGATAACCAGCAAGTACGCCATTTTTCATGCGTTCTCGGATACCTTTATCAACAGCACCATGGAATTCTTTCGGTACAGTACCACCAACAACTTCTTCAGCGAATTCATATTCAGTATCGCCCGCTGGATCAAGTGGCTCAAGACGTAACCAAACGTGACCGAATTTACCACGACCACCCGTCTGACGTACGAATTTGCCTTCTTGCTCAACCGTGTTACGGATCGTTTCACGATAAGCAACCTGCGGCGCACCGATGTTCGCTTCAACGTTAAACTCACGCTTCATACGATCCACAAGAATCTCTAGATGCAACTCACCCATACCACTGATGATTGTCTGACCAGATTCTTCGTCAGTGTGTACACGGAACGATGGATCTTCTTTCGCCAAACGACCTAAAGCGATTGACATTCTTTCTTGGTCAGCTTTGGTCTTAGGTTCAACCGCTAGGCTGATAACTGGATCTGGGAATTCCATGCGCTCAAGCGTGATAACATTTTGCTCATCACATAGCGTGTCACCAGTCGTTACATCTTTCATGCCGACCAATGCAGCGATATCACCAGTACGGATTTCTTGCAACTCTTCTTGAGAGTTAGCCATCATCTGTACGATACGACCAACGCGCTCACGCTTCATTTTAACTGGGTTATAAACGCTGCTACCTTGCGTTAAAACACCTGAATAAACACGAACGAAGGTTAAGTTACCAACGAATTTGTCATTCATGATTTTAAATGCTAAAGCTGAGAATGGCGCTTCATCTGACGCTTCACGAGTGCCTTCAGTTTCATCTTTGTCATCAAGGATACCTTTAATAGCAGGTACATCCATTGGTGCTGGAAGATACTGAATAACCGCATCCAACATCTTTTGTACACCTTTGTTTTTAAAGGCAGTACCACAAAGTAATGGAATGATTTGGTTATCAATAGTCAATTGACGAATAGCAACGTTGATCTGCTCCACAGACAACTCGCCATTTTCTAGATACTCATTCATCAATTCTTCTGTTGCTTCAGCCGCATTTTCTACAAGAATCTCACGATACTCTTCTGCTTTTTCTTGTAATTCAGCTGGGATTTCGCGCTCTTCAAACTCCATACCTTGAGATGCTTCATCCCAATAAAGAGCTTTCATCGTAACTAGATCGATAACGCCTTCGAAATCATCTTCTTTACCAATTGGAATAACCAATGGCACAGGATTACCACCTAGACGAGTTTTGATCTGCTCAATGACACGATAGAAATCAGCGCCAACGCGATCCATTTTGTTTACAAATGCAAGACGTGGAACCTTATATTTGTTAGCCTGACGCCATACGGTCTCAGACTGTGGCTGAACGCCGCCTACTGCACAGTAAACCATGCAAGCGCCATCAAGTACACGCATAGAACGTTCAACTTCGATCGTGAAGTCAACGTGACCTGGGGTGTCAATGATGTTGATACGATGTTCGTCAAACTGTTTTGCCATACCTGACCAAAAACAAGTCGTCGCTGCTGAGGTAATAGTAATACCGCGCTCTTGTTCTTGCTCCATCCAGTCCATAGTGGCTGCGCCATCATGTACTTCACCAAGTTTGTGACTAACACCGGTATAAAATAAAACACGCTCAGTAGTGGTTGTCTTACCAGCATCGATGTGCGCTGAGATACCAATGTTGCGATAGCGTTTTAGGGGAGTTTTACGAGCCATAGTGTTTTCCTAGGAAAAGTCGTGTATATAATAATGTATTGTGTCTCTACCTCATACTCTATGACAAAGCGGTCAGCTTCATATTACTTACTGATTATTGAGCCTAATACGGACAAAAAAAGAGCAAATACTAAGAATAGTGCGGCATCAGATTTGGGATGCTCTCTTGTGACAAGCATGCTTAATTAAGAGAGACATCTTGATAGATGTCCGCCATCTCGCTGTTGATAGTCAAAAACTACTTACAACAAGATAAACGATGGCGGCAATCAATAGAATAAATAACAATGTAAGATTAGCTGACTTCAGCCAGCTAATCTAAAGCTACTACTAATAGACAGTAGCTTAGAAGCGGTAATGAGAGAACGCTTTGTTAGCATCTGCCATGCGGTGAACTTCGTCACGCTTTTTCATAGCAGCGCCTTTGCCATCAGCAGCATCATTCAATTCGCCAGCCAAACGCAAAGCCATTGATTTTTCAGAACGCTTAGCAGCAGCTTCAGCTAACCAACGCATAGCCAAGGCAGTACGACGGGAGGGGCGTACTTCCATTGGTACTTGGTAGGTTGCACCACCAACGCGGCGAGCTTTCACTTCTACCATTGGGCGTACATTTTCTAAAACTTCTTCGAAGAAAGATACTGGATCTTCGATTTTACGTTTTTCGCTTACTGTTTCAAGTGCACCGTAAACGATACGCTCAGCAGTAGATTTTTTACCATGACTCATTACATGGTTGATGAATTTTGCAACAGTTTGGCTACCAAACTTAGGATCCGGTAGGATCTCACGGGTAGCAACGACGCGACGTCTTGGCATAATAATAATCCTTTTCTTCAGGAGTGTCTGACATTCACAATCTCGCACCAATTAATATTGGATGGCGTTATATCGAGTTGTCAGTCAGCCTTACTGCACGGCGGTATGTTTTAACAGTGAATTACTAATTTAATAATACTGTCAACACCAGACCCATGCACAGTTAATGTTTGGTATAAAAAAGCTTAGCTAATAACGATTAGTTATTAAACTTTAGGCTTCTTAGCACCATATTTAGAGCGACCTTGCTTACGGTCTTTTACGCCTGCGCAATCTAATGCACCACGAACGGTGTGATAACGTACACCTGGTAGATCTTTTACACGACCGCCACGGATAAGAACAACACTGTGCTCTTGTAGGTTATGACCTTCGCCGCCGATGTAGCTTGATACTTCATAGCCTGAAGTCAAACGTACACGACATACTTTACGCATGGCTGAGTTAGGTTTTTTAGGGGTAGTAGTATATACGCGAGTACATACACCACGACGTTGTGGGCACGCTTCCAACGCAGGAACTTTTGACTTTTCCTTGATGGTTTTGCGACCTTTACGAATCAATTGGTTAGTTGTTGCCATGAGGCATCCTTCTCCCGTTTGGTATAAAACAAAAAAATGGGGAAACGCACCATCCATCTGACTTTAATGACAGATTTTGGTACACCCATTTTTAGGACAGTGTATTATAAAGAGTTGTTGCTGCTATTTCAACCACTTATGCGTGATTGCACTTTACAACATTTGATAGATATGCATTCACCCTACTACTATAACACTTTATCTATTTTTAGTTAAAAATCAGCTAAAAAGTAGATTGTCATACAGTATATCGAAAGTAGCGTCACGAACGATTTAAATAAGGTGTTTGACTATAAATAAATAGCAATTTATAAGTACTAAATGGCGATATTATCTTGTTTTTCAAGAGAAAGAAGACACTATCGCCAAAATTGGTAGTAGATATCCAGCTCATAATCCTTCTATGATGCAAGCTGGCTGAAGAAAGAAAACAGGTAAGTCTGATTATTTAGGCGTTCTTATTTGCTTTTCTTGTTAGCCGTCTTGTTTGATTTGCTGTCAGAGGATTTGTTCTGACTGCCTTGCTTGTCATTGTCGTCTTTCTGCGTTTTTTTTACGACCTTTTCATCAGTTTCTTGATGGTTGTTTTTTTCTTCATCAGTATCTTTCTTGCTATCGGTATCCTTGCTTGACTCTTTCTCAGCATCTTGCTGCTTGTCATTGTCAGCTGTTTTGTTTACCTTAGCTTCATTACCGCTATCATCAGTGATTGCGCGATTGGCAAGTTTGGCTTCTGGGGCAAAAGTCGCTTGAGCCACGCCAATCACTTCATCAATGAGCTGGCTGTTGTAGCGCATACCAACGATAACAGCGGTAAATGGTAAGAATTTGCGTATCCACGTTAAATTGATTTTATCCAAGTCAATACCGACCTGGCTGGCAATGCTGTCAACTTGTTCTGCATAAAAGTTGACGTTTTTATCCTTTAGACCTAGGTTTTTTAGCTCATTGTGTAGACCACTGCTTTGGGCATTATCCAATAAGCCTTTGCCGATACCAATACCTGCTAGCAATGCTTGTTTTTCTTGCATCTTGCTCAGATCAGCATTTGCTAGCAGCTCATAAGCCATCTTGACGCCTTGCTTACCTGTGAGTGGTTTATTGTAGACAGCACCCAACTGATAGACGGTACGTAATGATACCAATAAAAGCCAAAGCGTATCAGCCAGCAGACCAGGAAGCCCAGCCAAACCTGTTAAGCCCCCTATCGTTGCCAATGCACGATTTTGATTGGCGATATCAGTGGCTAATGCATAACGCTCTTCATCATCTAAGCTTGCGATATTGGCGAAACGATGCTCATTAGGTAAATCAATCTGACTCCAGTTAGAAGCAAGATTTGCCACTTGTGCAAAAGCGCCATCGACCGTCGACTGAAAAAAACTGTTTGGCACTACTTTTTTGGCATATTTACCATAAGTGGCAAAACGTGGCCCTAACAATTGCTGAGTGGCTTTTAACGTTTGCTCACGGAACAAGTCCTGCTGATAGTCTTCATCGCCTAAGTTGACTGCTTTGTATTGATGCGGTTTTCCCGTCTTAGCGTTCATACTATCAATCATAGCGCCCATGCGCTCTAGATTATTGCGAGTAAAAGAGCCAACGGTAGTGATACCTTTAGAGAGAGTGCTACGCTTCGCCATCGTGATGTCCTTAATGTGATGAGTAATTTTGTTTTATTGTAAGCGATTTATAATAATAGATGTGCCATTCTAGTCAATCACTAGAATCGATGTCAGTGCGAACAATGTTATCGCAATCACAAATTTTGTATCCAAAAGTATCACTTGATGTATGATTGATACCATCAGATAAGCTGTCTTCAATCAAATAGTCTTTTTAGATGGCTTTAGATAGCAAGCGCGATTTTGTCGTTATTTTGCACTGGTACAAAGATTTTGGACGCTCGATACGTTATCATGTGCCATAACTCACAGTACACTTGTACTTCTATTTATAAGTAGTCAGTTATTTATAGATAATCAGTTACCAAGCGTATAGTTTTACTATGATCATCACAATGATTGTAAAATGAGACTTTAACGCTCAATACATCCTAATATTAAATAATAGAAATACATACTTAAAAACGATTATTAAAAATAATTGTGAAAAATCGTTACTCATAAGGAATAGAATATGCGCCGCGTTGTTATCACTGGAGCAGGGATCGTCTCTTGTATCGGACATGATTTAGCCACGGTTACTACCGCTCTAAAGCAAGGGCAGTCTGGCTTTACATTTAATGAGGCTTATGCTGAGCATGGGTTTAAATCACACGTTAGCGGTAGTATCGACCAGTCGACGCTTGATACCAGTGGTATCGATCGTAAGTTGAAGCGGTTTTTTAGTGATGCCAGTCTATACGCTTATGTCAGTGCTTTAAATGCCATTGAGCAGTCTGGTTTGTCGCTTGAAACCATCAATAATAATCCACGCGTGGGCGTGGTCGCAAGCTCTGGCGGCGCATCGACAGAGAATATTGTCAATGCCATAGATGCCATGCGGGACAAAGGTCTGCGCGGTGTCGGCGCGATGGCTGTGCCAAAAACGATGGGCAGCTCAGTATCAGCGGCACTGGCAACAGGTCTAAAAATCCAAGGCGTATCATACTCGCTCACCTCTGCTTGTGCCACCTCAACCCATTGCATCGGTCATGCGGCTGAACTTATTCAGTTAGGCAAAGCAGATGTGATACTCGCGGGTGGTAGCGAAGCGGAACACTGGACACAATCTTGTATGTTTGATGCCATGGGTGCAGTCAGTACGCAGTATAATGAGACACCGCAGCGCGCCTCAAGAGCTTATGATAAAGATCGTGATGGCTTTGTGATTGCTGCTGGTGGTGCGATGGTCGTGGTTGAAAGTCTAGAGCATGCCCAAGCACGTGGTGCCAATATACTGGCTGAAATCGTCGGTTATGGTGCCAGCTCTGATGGTGCTGAAATGGTTGCACCAAGTGGTGAAGGTGCCGTGCGCTGTATGCAGCAAGCACTGGCCGAAGCTGGTTTGCAAACTGTCGACTATATCAATAGCCACGGTACTAGTACGCCACTTGGTGACATCACTGAGCTTAAAGCCATTGCTAAAGCATTTGGCGATGATATCAGTCAAGTACCTGCGATCAGCTCTACTAAATCTATGACAGGTCATAGCCTTGGTGCCGTTGGTGCGCAAGAATTAATCTATTGCTTATTGATGCTACAAGAAGGCTTCATTGCGCCCAGTATCAATGTTGATAATTTAGACCCTGCGGCTGAAGGCTTTGATATTGTCACCGAAATGCGTGAAGCCAAGCTTGAGACACTAATGAGCAACAGCTTTGGCTTTGGCGGTACTAATGCCACATTAATCATTAAAAAGTTTGACGCCTAACTATGCTCGCAGCACATCCTCTCAAAACTGAGCAAATAATGTCTGATCCATCGCCAGCTACTAAACCTAGCTGGCGTTTTGGTGACCTATCGGCTGCAGAACTTATGCCGCTGCTACAGCAGTATTTAATCGCACAAGATACTAAGGCAAACTGGCAATTGGTTTGGCTCAACAATGATGGCCGACCGGTGATTGGCTTATTGCCAAAAGTAAGCTGGTCTGTTTATGATTGCGCTGAAAACACGTCAAATTCGAACGAACAAGCAGCCCTTTATCAAGTCACAAAAACCTGCCGTGACGCCGTCCACAATGATATCACTCATATGAGTTATAACGACTGGCAAGATGAATTAATCAGTTATAGTCAAACTTATGAGATTGATAATGAAAACTCAGAATCAGTAAGAGATTTAAATGAAAAACCAAGTTATCATCATGGTCTGATAGGTTTTATTGGTTATGATATTGCGGCTCATGAGCTAAGCCCGGCCGCCAAAATTGAGCGAGCAGCACAGCCTTGTGCCGTATTAGGACATTATGATATTTACTTAGCACCTGAGAAAAATCATGGCAACACGGGTTGGAAATTAACGATAAAGGCAACTGCTAACGACTCTGATAATCAGCAAAAAAATAAAATTATCAAGGCACTTGTCTCTTATTTAGATATAGTAGATAAAAATCTGGCTGATAACTGTCTCAATAAAACGCAACTGACAGCATCACCACTGCCTGCTCCTTTAGTATTAAAGTCACGATGGCGCAAACAAGACTATCAACAAGCATTCAAT
Organism: Psychrobacter sp. TWP2-1-2; assembly: GCF_049896785.1. Classification (NCBI taxonomy): domain Bacteria; kingdom Pseudomonadati; phylum Pseudomonadota; class Gammaproteobacteria; order Moraxellales; family Moraxellaceae; genus Psychrobacter; species Psychrobacter sp. TWP2-1-2. The sequence goes on from NZ_JAFCVA010000002.1 coordinate 285,861, forward strand.
CAAACCCAAAAATATCTACAGCAAGGCGACTGTTATCAAATCAACCTAACCCAAGAATGGCAAGGTTTTTTTGATCATAACCCTAGCGATAATAGCGCTTTGCCGATGCTGATTGATTACTTACCTGCTTTACATCGTAATACCCGAGCACCTTTTGCTGGATACTTAGCGGTTAATCCCTTTAACCGTGAAATCAAAAATAATACGTCCCAGCATCCGTTTGAATTATTGAGCTGCTCGCCTGAGTTGTTTTTTACATTTACCAAGGATATCGATACTGGCAAGCACCATATCATCACTAAGCCCATCAAAGGGACCATGCCGCGCAGCACTAATATTCAACAAGACCATGCTTATAAACAGCAACTGACTGATAGTGAAAAGGATCGCGCCGAAAATGTGATGATTGTCGATTTATTGCGTAATGACTTGGGTAAATATGCCAAGATAGGCAGCGTAAAAGTGCCGCAGTTATTCGCAATTGAGAGTTTTAGCAATGTGCACCATATGGTCAGCACCATTACCGCAGAATTACAGACGGACACTCACCCACTCGCCGTTTTGTTTGGTAGTTTGCCTGCTGGCTCGATTACTGGCACACCAAAAAAGCGAGCGGTTGAAATTATATCTGAGCTAGAAACTGCACCGCGCGGTGCTTATTGCGGCACATTGGGCTATATGAACTTTGATGGTAGTGGTCAATGGAATGTGCTCATTCGTACGCTGCAAGCTAACACTTCATCACATAATGAGTTGGATCAAAAAAGACATATCAGCTTATGGGCAGGCGGTGGTATCACTGTCGCCTCTGATTGCCATGCTGAATACCAAGAATGTTTGGATAAAGTCGGTAATCTATTAAGCGTTTTAACTCAAGAAAATATCCATAAATATCCTTAAGGTCGTTCTAAAAGTACGACCAAAGAAGTCCATCAAAAAGCCTGCTCAACACAATGTTGGCAGGCTTTTTGATCAATACAAGCATCGTGATGCAATTATAAAGATTTAAATCGCGAACCAGATATTAATCAGCAATGATTTCAGCCTCTTTTTGCAACATCTCTAGAGCATCTATCAAACGGTTGTTTTGCTCTGCTGTACCGGTAGTGATACGCAAATACTCATTGATGCGTGGCTTGTCAAAATGACGGACGATGATGCCTTGCTCACGTAACGCATTCGCTACCGTATTAGCATTACCGTCTTTAGGACGGGCAAAAACAAAGTTGGCATGCGATGGCAACACATCAAAACCTAACGCTTTCAGCTCTGCTGTCAGAGAGTGGCGTAAGTCGATGACTTGCTGGCAAGTCTGGGTAAAATACTCAACATCCAATACACTGGCAGTTGCCCCTACTTGCGCCAGCTTATCCAGTGGATAGCTATTAAAGCTGTTTTTCATACGGGTTAAGGCTTCAATCAATGAGGCATTACCAAAAGCCATACCAACGCGTAATCCAGCAAGCGAACGTGACTTTGAAAAGGTTTGGGTCACAAGAATGTTGTCAAACTCATTGATTAAACTCACTGCTGAAATTTCTGTATCTGAACTGCCATCAGCTGCCTGCGCAAAATCAATATAAGCCTCATCAATCACAATCACTGAATTTGAGTGCTCACTAGCCAGCTTGCGAATATCGGCAAGCGATAATAGCAGTCCAGTTGGGGCATTTGGATTGGCAATGATGATGCCGCTACAAGGCTGGCGATAAGCATCAGGATCAATACTAAAATCTTCTTCCAAGGCGATTTGTACCAGCTCGATACCAAAGGTCTGCGCATAGACTGGATAGAAACTATAGCTGATATCGGGTGCTAAAACAGGTCGCTCTTTTAGAAAAAAGCTGGCAAATACTAGCGCCAATACTTCATCAGAGCCATTGCCAACAAACACTTGGTTGATATCAATATCATAGAGTTGTGCCAATGCGGCACGCAAATCATCAGACTCAGGCGCTGGATATAAACGCAGATCATCCGCTTGCTGCTCTAGGACTTTTGCGATTGCCTCGCCTACTTTCGGTGACGGTGGGAATGGGTTTTCATTGGTATTTAATTTGCATAAATTTTCATGCTGAGGCTGCTCACCAGGAACGTAAGGTGACAAATTACGCGCTTTAGATGACCAAAGTCTGGTGTCTATCTTTAACTCACTCATAAGTTATCCTACTATTAGCCACATAAATTATTAAATATAAATCTCAAAAGTACAATTCAAAAGTAATCATTAAGCCACGTTACTGATAACGATAACGGGCTGAGCGCGCATGGGCTTCTAAGTCCTCACGTTGCGCTAAAATATCTGCGGTCTCAGCCAATGGCTTACTACCAGCTTCAGTACAATAAATAATAGAGGATTTCTTCTGGAAATCATAAACGCCAAGCGGTGAAGAGAAACGCGCAGTGCCAGAGGTTGGCAACACGTGATTGGGTCCTGCACAGTAGTCACCAATCGCCTCAGGCGTGTGACGTCCCATGAAAATAGCACCTGCATGACGAATATCGTTGAGTAGCGCATCAGGATGATCAACTGACAACTCTAAATGCTCAGGCGCAACCCTATTAATCACCGCCATACCTTCAACGCGGTCTTTAACCAGTATAAGCGCGCCACGATTTTTTAGCGAATCGCGGGCGATATCGGCTTTTGGCAACTCTGCCAGCGCTTTTTCAATTTCAGCCGCTACGTCTGCAAGCTGCTGTTCACTGGTCGTGACAAAGATAGCTTGAGCGATACGGTCATGTTCAGCTTGTGACAATAAATCCATCGCCAACCAATCGGCGCGATCTTGCGCCTCGCCCTCTGCATAGACCAATACTTCAGAAGGACCAGCAATCATATCAATCCCAACTTGACCAAATACTGCGCGCTTGGCGGCAGCAACATATTTATTACCAGGGCCAGTGATTTTATCCACCGCTGGAATCGTTTCGGTACCATATGCCAAGGCAGCAACCGCTTGCGCACCGCCGATGGTAAAGACACGGTCGACTTGTGCCAAATGTGCGGCGGCTAGCACCAATGGATTGAGCACGCCTTTTGGTGCTGGCACCACCATGATGACCTCTTTAACACCCGCCACTTTGGCAGGAATGGCATTCATCAATACAGAAGATGGATAAGAGGCCAAACCACCAGGGACATAGATGCCTACTCGATCAAGTGCAGTGACTTTTTGACCCAAGCGATTACCAAGCTCATCTTCATACTGCCAAGTCTCTTGTACTTGGCGCTCATGAAAGGTCTGCACACGCGTTGCTGCGGTGGTCAATGCGGATTTTACTGTATCATCAAGATTCGCAAACGCTTCAGCAAGCGTCTCTTTAGACAGCTCTAGCTCTTGCATTGTCGTCGCTGGATGCTGATCGAATTGCTGGGTTAACGCCAGTACGACGCGATCGCCATCATGCCGAACTTGCGCGATGATATCATCAACGGTCTTTAACAAATCGACATCATTGACGGTTTCAAAGGCAAGTAACTCTGTCAATTGACTGTCAAAATCGGCATCTTGGGTACTTAGTTGGCGCATGACTTAATCCTATATCTGAGCATAAAAGACTGCTGAAAATTAGCGATGTAAAAATGAGGGGTCTTGAGTATTAATAATAATTGTGATGGCTGATATACCAGTTTTTATATATTTAGTTTGTTCAGATTATACTAACCTCATACTTTCTGGCAAGCAAATACAACAAAACCAGTTTAGCACGCTATATCTATCTTATAGCGCTAAACTGGTTTAAAAATTTGTATGACAATGCTTGAGATTACCAATGATTAGTATCGTTTGATAAAGCATTGATTCATTAGGAATTAATTTATGAAGCGCTGGCAATACTGTTTTTAAAGCTATCTAAAATCGGCTCAAGTAACGCAAATTTACGCTTGTAGCTCACTTGATTGACGATAAGGCGTGAGGACACATCGCAAATATGATCGCGTGCTTCAAGACCGTTGGCGCGCAACGTATTACCTGTATCAACCACATCGACGATCAAATCACCCAATCCAACCAACGGCGCAAGCTCCATAGAGCCATACAGTTTAATCACATCTACTTGCTGACCTTGGCTGGCAAAGTAAGCGCGGGCAACATTGACGTATTTGGTCGCAATACGTAGGCGACGATTGGGTAGCGGCGCATCTTTTACGCCAGCTGTCATCAACTTACACTGAGCAATTTGCAAATCAAGTAACTCATAGACATGGTTGGCACCATGCTCAAGCAACACATCTTTACCCGCCACCCCAAAGTCAGCCGCGCCATGTTCAACGTAGGTTGGCACATCACTGGCACGCAAAATCAATACACGCACATTGGGGTTTGAGGTTGGAAAAATAAGTTTGCGTGAGGCTTCAGGATCTTCTAATAACTCAACACCAGCTGCGCGTAGCAGTGGCATGGTCTCTTCTAGAATACGACCTTTTGATAAGGCCAGTGTTAAACCTGAAAACTCATCATTTACTTCATTTAATAAACCATCATTTGGTAGGCTATTGCTTGCTTCAGTCATAATGACATAATGTCCATGTGCAGTTAACACCCCCGCTGAAGGGGGCTTTTAGTGGTAGGTTACTAATAATGGTAGATTGCTAAGCTATTCATATCAATGCCAATCGTATCAATCATTTAGGTCATGGATTTGATAAGCAAATCGATATTAGTCATTAGTATTGATACGTTCGATATTGACCCCAAGCGCACGCAGCTTTTCTTCGACATGCTCATAGCCACGATCGATATGATAAATGCGGTCGATTAAACTTTCACCTTCAGCAGTTGCCGCTGCCATCACCAATGACATAGACGCACGTAAATCAGTCGCCATCACAGGGGCAGCGGTGAAGTTTTCGACGCCTTTTACTACGGCCGTATGACCATCTACTTGGATAGAAGCACCTAGACGATTAAGCTCAGGGACATGCATGTAGCGGTTTTCAAAGATATTTTCGATAAAGGTACTCGTACCATCCGCCAAACACGCAATAGCCATGACCTGCGCTTGCATATCGGTCGGGAAACCTGGATGCGGCTGAGTACGGATATCAACCGCTTTAGGGCGACCTTTCATCTGCGCACGAATCCAACCATCACCAGTGGTAATAATGGCACCCATATCTTCGAATTTTTCTAACACAGGTGTTAGTAATAGCGCAGAGGTGTTTTTAGTCAACACATCGCCACGCGTCATGAGTGCGCCAGCAAGGTATGAGCCTGTTTCGATACGATCCGGTACAACCGAATACTCACAACCGTGTAAGCGCTCAACGCCTTCGATGGTCATAATCGAAGTGCCGATACCGCTGATTTTAGCACCCATCGCGACCAACATATTGGCCAAATCAACGACTTCTGGCTCAAGGGCACAATTACCTAAAACGGTCGTACCTTTGGCAAGTGCGGCTGCCATAATGACGTTTTCAGTACCGCCCACGGTAATCATATCAAAAGAGTAGTTACAACCAATCAGCTTACCACCTTTTGGCGCTTGTGCTTTTACGTAACCATTTTCGACACTAATTTCAGCACCCATCGCTTCAAAGGCTTTTAGGTGTTGGTCAACAGGACGTGAACCAATGGCACAGCCGCCAGGCAATGACACTTCTGCCTCACCAAAACGTGCCAGCAATGGTCCAAGCACTAAAATCGATGCGCGCATGGTCTTTACTAAATCATACGGTGCATAGAAATTATCGATATTCTTGGTATCGCAGGTGACAGTATCGTCCTGCTTTTGGATTTTGATACCCATACCACCGATCAATTCAATCAACGTCCGCACATCTTGTAACGATGGCACATTGTGCAATGTCGTTGGCGTCTCGGCCAATATCATAGCGGCAAGTAACGGCAAAGCAGCATTTTTGGCGCCTGAGATAGTAACTTCCCCTGCGATACGACTACTACCAGTGATTAAAAATTGATCCATAGAAGTGACAACCTAACGATGAGTATTAAAATAGTGAAAATCAGACCAATCACACCCAGCCAATATAATAGCCAGTCTAATAAGCCCAATCATATGTATAACGGTCTAGCCTTTGGATTGAACATCCCATTCAGCAGGCGTCAGCGCTTGAATATTGAGCGCATGAATATCGCCACTGGCGATCTTATCATTGACTAATGCATAAATCGCCTGCTGACGTTGCACGGCACGCTTACCTTCAAAACTGGCATCAACCACGCGTACATCAAACTTATTACCTTGATTGGCAGCTTGAATAAAAGCGTCTGGGAAGTGAGTCTGTAAAAATGCAATCAAATCGTCAGCGTTCATGCTCATAGAATATTCTGCCTTAAAGTGTCAGATAGGGTATAGATTTAAAGTGACGACATTATAACAAGAGTTTAAGCATCTTACAGTACTGTCTTACGCAACTGCACCTAACTTCTGATTGCCATCCATTATTTGAGCATTTTATCCAAGTACGTCAGTACTTGCGCGCGTACATCATTGACCCAACGTAGCGGCGGTGCCATCGCACCAATACTGGTCACATGACTGGCACCTTTTATTTCACCGTTTTCTACGGTGACGCCCGCCTCTTGCAACGCTTTGGTCATTTTAATCGTATTGGTCGCATATACCACTTTGTCTTTTTCGGCAGTCAACAATAAATACGGGGGCTGCTCGCCTTTGATTTGACGGTCTGGCATGACGTCATCTGGCGTAGCATCAGCAGCAAAGGCGGTGGCGCTATCAAATTTGCGGAAGTCATAACTATAAGGACCAGCAATACCCACGACCGCAGTAATATCCTCTGGCTTAATACCATAAGGCGCTAAAAAATCTTCATTGGCGACCGCTGCAACTGCGTTAAATGCACCAGCAGAATGTCCAATTACCGCCAAGCGTTTAGGATCAGCATGTAAGCTCGGAGCATTATTGATACTCCAAGCAATCGCTTGCGCCGTATCTTTGACATAATCAGGGTACACATGCTCAGGCGCTTTACGATAATTAATTACGGCGGTGACATAACCTGCTTGCGCCAAACTCTGACCAACAAAGGCATACTGTTCTTTATTACCACTCTCCCACGAGCCACCGTGGACAAACACCACCATCGGATAGCTATCATTAATCGCACCATCATTGATAGCGCTTTGGGCTTTCATCGCTTGTGCTAATGGCTTGGGATAATAAATATCCAAATCTTGATCGGGCTCATCACCATAGAGAATGTTTTTGCTGACGCCAACGCCGCCACTAGCAGTAATGCCATTGACGATAGCCAGTGGCGATAAGGCTTGCGCATTCTGGGTGGCTAGGGCAACGCTACCCAGTGCTAAGGCGGCGACACCTGTGAATTTTAGAATGCCTACTTTGCTAGCAGTATTATTAATCATGCTTTCATTATTTATTTTTTGACGGCTTTTATTATATTCTAAGCGCTTATTTGCATCCTTCATTGCCAGTATCCCTATTATATTTATACATGGATCAAAATTAACAGCACTGCGATAGCCCTTTTATAAAATAAGCACTAATCCTGTCTTATCTACTATTCGCTTTTATATCTTACTGGCTGGCTCAGACGTTCTCGTGTTTTTCCTGTTAACAGTGTTTAGGTTTCTTGTCATTAAACACGGTTTAAACTGACGGGGCAAATAGCTTACCCTACAAGCTATTTAGCCACTGTTTTTTTGTTTTATTAATAAATAACAGCTGTATTTTAGAATACTTTTTACTGATCTTGATACAGGTCTATATATGGGCTTGATGACGGTTGCTCAACGGTTGTGCCATCTTCGGTCACGACGATAGGAGTCGATGTAGCAACGGACGCTGGCGCTTCAGAATTATTAACGCTAGCAGCAGCTACCCCGTCCACAACGACTGGCGCTGAAGCAGGATTTACCAAGTTATTTTCAGACATAATGTCGTCTTTACTTATCTTTACGCCCCTGTCATCAACGACGGTCGTCAGCAGCACCAGCTCAGTCACACCAACGGTGCTATTGGCGATATCGATTAGGTGACTCTGCTGAGTCGGTGTCATACGTCCCATGATATAAACCACACCATCATTGGTCACGGCTTTGATCTGTGAGGCTTTGACGCCATCACTCGCGGCGACTTTTGCCAGCAGCTTTGAGGTGATATAGCCATCATGAACCGTCGAGCTATAGCCTTTAGACGCGCTGACGTTTAGCTCATTATAGACATGACGCACATCTGGCATAGAGCTGACGACTTTTTCGACTTCTACTTTGATGGCCTCAGTGGGTACTTCGCCTGTCAATAACACTTCACTATTAAAGCTATCAATACCCATACGACTGGTTTGTTGCAGGTCTTCTTTTAACCCATAAACATTGATTTTGACGGTATGTTCGATACTGCGATCCAGTAGTCTCTGCGGAATGGTACGCTCTGTCATCGGCACACCATACGTACCTTCTGTACTGTTGGTCAAATAATTGGTGGTACAGCCCGTAGTGACGATGCTGGTCATTAGCATAACGCCTATCGCGGTGCGGCTTGATGAGCCAAAAATAGCAGTGCGCAAATGCATCCGTGTCATGATTTACCTCTTAGAACATGAGTGTGACGATAGTATAAAGTCAATTGATTGAGCCAGTTTTAATCTAGTAACGTTTGTTTTGACAACTGTTAATTCAGTTAATAACAACTTAGCTACTTTACTTAATTTTTACTATCAGCGGTTAGGTTTTTGGTAACGCTCACTCGATGATAAGTACTTACTACCTTCTAGTTGGATTGCTTTTACATCCTATTATCACGTATCTGCTATAAAAGCACCTTTGAGCCATTGTGGTTGATTTGCTATGTTTTGACCACTGGTCTTAATATGAGTACCTACCGTATCATAAGCGATAACATCGAACCGGCAGTCATAATCCTCATACTCAGGATGCTGTTGCAAAAAATATTGCGCCGTTTTAATCACTTTACGTTGTTTGCTTGCCGTCACGCTCAGTGCAGCACCACCAAAACCTGAACGCTGCCGTTGACGCACCTCAATGAATACCAATGTCGACCATGCTGAACCTGTCTCCAGCATAATCAAATCCAGCTCACCCACTTTGGGCTGCTGCCAATTTTGGGCAATCAAAATCAATCCTTGCGATTGTAAAAACTCACACGCCTGCTGCTCGAACAGACTGCCTTGGCGCTGCTTTGGTGAAGTGAGGTTCAAAGGTTTATGACTGCACATAAGGTCGATGGGTCTCGTTAACATTTCAGAATTATCATAGCACATCATGCTAAACTAGCCACTTTCGCGTGCAGATGCTGGTATGGTGTTTTATGCTTTGCTTAAGCCCTATTTTTGACCAGTTTTGTCAGTCAGCGCGCCACATTATATTTTAATTCCCGCTTTTAATACTCCGAGGTTTTCATGTCTAGCCCTACCGCGATGCCAGCTTGTCTATATATCGTTGCCACGCCGATTGGCAATATGAGCGATATGACGCCGCATGCCATCGATGTTTTAAAACAAGTCGCCATCATTGCCTGTGAAGACACCCGTACCTCAGGTAAGCTATTGTCGCATTTTGGCATTGATACCAAAGGCAGTAAAGCCGACGACGAAAAAGAGTCAGAAGCTCCTAACACTAAAAATAATACCGATAGTAACGTGACAGACGCTGATATCGCGACCAAGCAAAAAGGTCATAACAAGCTTTGGGCATATCATGAACACAATAGTGCCATTCAAACACCCAAAATTATCGAGATGATCGGGCAAGGTCATTCGGTTGCTTTGATTAGTGATGCCGGTACGCCACTCATCAGTGATCCAGGTTATCAACTGGTACAGGCTGCTCATGCGGCTGGCGTTAGAGTCTCTCCTATCATTGGTGCCTCTGCTGCCATTGCCGCACTGTCAGTCGCAGGATTGCCCTCAGACCGCTTTAGCTTTATTGGGTTTTTACCTGCCAAAACCCACGGTCGCCAAAAGCAATTAGCAGCATTAAACTCACGTACTGAAACGTTGATATTTTATGAAGCACCGCACCGTATTATCGCCAGTTTAGAAGACATGGCGACTATATTTGGCGCAGATCGTGAAGTCACTTTTTGCCGTGAATTGACTAAGACCTTTGAGACTGTCCATAAAAGCACTCTTGGGGATTTGGTAGAATTTGTCAAAGCTGATGACAATCAACAGCGCGGTGAGATAGTCGTGGTCGTCGCTGGCGTGAATGTGGCGCAGGATGCGGATGACATCAGTATTCATGATAAATTATTGCAGCGCTTACTTGAGGACTTATCGGTTAAAAAAGCCGCTGCATTGGGCGCTGACATTACTGGCGTCAAAAAGAATGCGCTATATCAGCGCTTACTTGAGCTACAAGCTGAATAATTTTTGGATATTCATATTAAAGACAGTTATAAAACTATTGAGGAGAAGTGAGCAATGTACAATGTAATGGCGATAGGCAACGCATTGGTTGACCATGAATATGTATTGTCAGATGCGGCGCTAGAAGAGACTGATTTGACCAAAGGTAATATGACGCTGGCCGGTATCGACGAGCAACAGCAATTATTGGCGTATTTTAAACTGGCAGAAATTGCACCATCAAAGCAGGCTGGTGGTGGCTCAGCGGCCAATACGATGTACACCTTTGCAAGTTTAGGCGGCAAGCCATTTTATGCGTGCCGCGTCGGTGACGATCAACAAGGCGAGTTTTATCTCAAAGACTTACATGAAGCAGGTGTTGCAACTTCAGAGAAATCTATCCATGCAGGCGGAGTAACGGGTTCATGTGTGGTCGCAGTGACCGAAGATGGCGAGCGCACCATGCAAACTTATCTCGGTACTTCAAGCGAAATCACCGCAGAAAATGTCGATTTTGATGCGCTGACACAAGCTGACTGGTTATATATAGAAGGCTACTTGGCCATGACTGAGAGTATTCAGCCTGCCATGACTCAGTTGCGTCATCAAGCAGGGATTCATTCTGCAAAAATTGCCGTAAGTTTTGCTGATCCTGCCGTGGTGAAGTTTGCCAAAGACGGTTTACTCAATATGCTGGGCAATAAAGTGGCAGTGATATTCTGTAATAGTGAGGAAGCCAAACTCTTTACGGACAAAAAACAAGTCAAGGCAGCCGCACGCGCACTGCTTGAGTATTGCCAGACGGCAGTCGTCACTGATGGTGCCAATGGTGCAACGATCGCCCATAAAGCTGATGACAAATCAGAGATTGAGATTTATGAAGTTGCTACACCAATCGTTACTAATGTCATTGATACCAACGGTGCCGGTGATAATTACGCAGGAGCATTTTTATACGCGTTGTCGCAGCACTATAGCTTGCCTGAATGTGGTCGTCTTGCCAGCGAAGTGGCGGCGCAGGTGATTCAACAGTTTGGACCACGATTGGCCTCACAAGATTATAGAGATATTGCAAAGCGTGTACTATCTGCTTAACTTATAAAAATCTGTCATTGCCGATAATAAAAAAAGCCCATATCGATTGATATGGGCTTTTTTATTATCGGCAATGAGACAAATTATTCAGTTCACATTGCTCAGTTCACATGGTTCAGTTCAATAGAAAGCGTTTAATACTAAGCCGAGGCTAATGCTTGCGCAAGATCCGCTTTGATATCTTCGATGTGCTCGATACCAATTGATAGACGTACCATATCAGTGCTTACACCTGCATTTTCGAGCTCTTGCTCATTAAGCTGGCGATGCGTGGTCGTCGCTGGATGACAGGCTAGTGATTTGGCATCACCTATATTGACCAAACGAGTAATCAATTGCAGCGCATCGATAAAGCGCGCACCTGCTTCTAGACCACCTTTGACTCCAAAGGTCAAAATAGCAGATGGCGTACCTTTCATGTATTTTTTGGCAAGCTCGTGCTCAGGATGATCCGGTAAACCCGCATACTTTACCCAAGCAACCTTGTTATGGTCACGTAGATATTCTGCGACGGCTTGGGCGTTTTGCACATGACGCTCCATACGTAGACTCAATGTCTCCATGCCCTGCAAAATACCAAAGGCATTCAATGGGCTAAGTGCCGCGCCCGTATTACGTAGTGGCGCCACGCGAGCACGAGCGATAAATGCCGCTGCGCCCACGTCTTTGACAAAGTTCACACCGTGATAACTATGATCTGGCGTGTTTAATAACGGAAAACGCTCAGGATAGTCGCCCCATGCGAATTTACCACTATCGACAATCGCCCCACCAATCGACGTACCTGTACCACTCATATATTTGGTCAATGAATGAATCACGATATCCGCACCAAACTCAAAAGGACGACATAACGCAGGCGTGGCAACCGTACTATCAATCACGACTGGCACACCATATTCATGAGCAATATCACTTAATGCCTGAATATCTACGATATTGCCCAATGGATTACCGATGCTTTCGGCAAAGACCATCTTCGTCTTATCATCGATTAGATTACGAATCGCTTCAGGGTCTTTATGATCGAAGAATCGCACTTCGATGCCTTGACGTGGCAACGCATGGGCAAATAAATTATAAGTACCACCATACAAGGTCGACACAGCAACGATATTATCGCCCGCTTCACAGATGGTTTGAATTGCATAAGTGATGGCTGCCATGCCAGATGCTACGGCAAGGGCACCGATACCACCTTCGAGCGCCGCGACACGTTCCTCTAACACGGCATTGGTCGGGTTCATAATACGGGTATAGATATTACCTGCAACTTTTAGATCAAACAAATCAGCACCATGCTGAGTGTTATCAAAGGCGTACGAGCTGGTGTGATAAATCGGCACTGCGACCGCTTTGGTCGTTGGCTCAACGCTATAACCGGCATGAATAGCCAAGGTTTCAAGACGTTGAGGAGTCGCTGATTTTTGGGCTGTTTGCTGGGCTGCTTGTTCATCACTCATCATATATTCCTTTATTTCGATAAAAGCTATTAATCAATAAATGACTAATCAACAAATTATTAATCAACAATATGTCACTGAAAATTCAGCTAAAAAACAATCTACCAAATCATAGCAATAAAAAAAGCCAAGTTCATCAAAACTTGGCTTTTTAATTAAAATAACTCTTCAGATATTACTTAACGCTTTTGCTTTTACTGAGATTTCTATTTATAGTAAGCGTTTTCGGTACGGGTATGATCGGTTTCATCAATCACTTGGGTCAGCTCTGGAATTTGTTGTTTCAGCTGCACTTCAACGCCTTGACGTAAGGTCATGTCAACGGCTGAACAGCCTTGGCAACCACCACCAAACTTCAATACCGCAGTCAGACCAACGCCTTCTTCATCAATCAGTTCAAGCAACTGTACGTCGCCACCATGCGCCGCTAAGCCGGGATTAATCTCTGACTGCAATACGTAGTTGATACGCTCTTCGACACTGGCATCCGCACCCACTTTAGGCACTTTAGAATTTGGTGCACGGAAGGTCAGCTGACCACCAAAACGGTCTTTATTATAATCAATCACCGCATCTTCTAAATAAGGAACTGACGCCGCTTCGATAAAGGCAGAAAAACTGTCATACGTAAAACGCAGGTCAGCGCTATCCTCTTCGCCCGGTTGGTTATAAGCCATACAGCACTCTGCACGCGGCGTACCTGGATGCTCAACGAAAATACGCACGCCGATACCATCGGTATCCTGCTTGGATAACAAATCTGCTAAGTAGCTTTGGGCTGACTCAGTAATAGTAATATTGCTTTTTGCTACAGTTTGCTCAGTATCTAGCGCTGATTCATAGTCTGCTGACTGGTCTAGTTGGCTCTCAGCTTGGTTGTGCTCACTCATAATATGTCCTATGCGTTATGACACAAACGCTATATCTGTCATGGCTACTGTGTCGTGAATTTAAAATTAGGTAGCGGGTATAAGTTATGCGGGTTATCAATCATTACGGTCTGTTGTCTTAAAATACGGACTGCCGTTGTTATAACATTTTGCTCAATTTATAGCAGCTATTATAACGTACTCAGACGACAATTCCGACTGCGCTACTGTGAATTAAACCAAAATGCTCACAAATGACTGCTATCGGTTTTATCAATGCTTTATTAACAATGACGAAATAGTTACGATAAATAGCGCTTATCTAATGATTGATATATCCCCTACTATATAAAGACAGCTACCGTGATTATCAAGCACCTAGAACACTAACTAACCACCTACTTTCTTCCGAATGCTACGGCATGTCTAACACTGTGTGAAACCATACAACCAAAGCACTTATCATGTTTGCTATTTTCTAGCGCTAGTTTTAGATCTATTTACAAGGTAAAGTGTATTGTCATAAATATCTTTTTATAGGTTTACTTATTGATTATTATATTAGGCATTCTTGTTGCCCTTATTATAGTCGTCGCGCTTTTAGTACCGGAGGGTGTTGACTATACCAAAGCTGTAAAAGAAATTATGTCTCGCTATATCAAAATTCATGTAGCGTTGGTATTTTTTCGTAATCCATTACTCCAGTTGATATTCTTTTATATTGACTATAGAGATCGCTTAGATATCGAAGAAAAGAGGATGTTCAAACGTTATTTTATAACGCAATTTTTTAGCATCTTTATATTTATTACTATAATTTTCATTGTTAAACATTACATTTGAGCTAGCAGAAATTTCATATTTTAGTTGAATCAATCTTATGATGACACAAACACTGAATCTAGTAACGACCAAAGACGATGAACAAGTAGCCGTTTGGAAGATTGTGGATAATACAAAAGACGAAACAAAGAGCGATACCCCTACCACCAATACCTTTGCCATAAAATCGCAAAACATATTTTTGACGCACGGCACGTTTTCGGACAAACAAACCTGTTTGAAAATCGCTGAGTATCTAGCCCGCCTCGGTCATCATTGCTACATCATGGAATGGCGCGGTCATGGCGCAAGCTCAATACCCAAAGAAAAATTCAATTTCGAAACGGTTGCAACCTATGACTATGAAGCGACTTTTCGCTACCTTTTTGAGGAATTAAAACTCGATAATCTACATTGCGTCACCCATAGCGGCGGCGGGGTTGGCTTAACGATGTTTTTGATCCAGTATCCCTGCTATATCGATAAGATTAATAGCGCCAGCATGTTTGCCTGCCAAGCTTATGGCGCTGCAATAAATCCGATAAATCATACTAAAATTCTTGTAGCAAAATTATTCACGCGGCTGGTTGGCTATATCCCTGCTAAAAAAATCAAGCTAGGGCCTTTTAATGAAAGCTATCATATGATGAACCAGTGGTACGACTGGAATCTACAAAAAAACTTTAACAGCAGTTTTCTTAAGCAACGTACATTTAATACAGCCAGCATGGATACATTCGCCGCTGATGATGCACCTTTAGACTACCGGCAACAGATGCCAAAAATCACGATACCTATCTATGCTATCAGCGCAAAAGGCGACAATTTCATCTCCCCTACTCGTGGTTGTCAGCTGTTTTTTGAACCCTTTAAAAACCCTGCCAATATTTTTCGAGAATACTCGCTCAGCCATGGGGATTTGGACGATTATACGCACAGCCGCATTATGATCAGTCGCAATGCGGCGACAGAGATTTGGCCAACAGTTACCGCGTGGATTGAGCAGCACGCCCGTTAAAATAGCGGTGCGGTTGTAGCCTAACTACAGCATGGTACGAACTATAATCAGAAACCGCACACCTCTAAACATCTTTATACTTGTCAGCGAGTGATAGGCTGTGTCAGTATTGGCGTCATTACTTTTTACTCAATAAATTTTAACCAATGAAATATCCGTAGTAGGAAAGTGGCGTATATGAGCGAATCATCAGAGCAAAGTTCAGCTAAAGATAATAAACACTATCGTTATTTGGTTTTTATCGGGCGTTTCCAGCCCTTCCATCGTGGACATAAAGCGGTCATTGACGAAGCATTGAAGCGTGCTGATAATGTCATTATGTTGATCGGCTCTGCTAACTTACCGCGTAGTTTACGCAATCCATTCAGCGTCGCTGAGCGTGCTGCCATGATTAAAGGCGCATATTCAGCAGAAGCAGCAGCACGTATTCACTGCGTTGCTCTAGATGATGCACTCTACAACGACACACGCTGGCTACAGTACGTGCAAGCAGGCGTGAAGTCTATCACTGGTGATTTGCAAACTGATATCGGCTTGATTGGTCATTCCAAAGACAGCTCCTCATATTATTTATCACTATTCCCCAACTGGGCGTCCGTCTCAGTACCGAGCTATCACAATCTATCCGCCACCCCAATTCGTGATAGCTATCTAATGGGCGCGACCCCGACTCCTGAACGCACGCCTGAATCGACGCGCAAGGTTCTGAATGATTTCAAAAAGACAGACGAATATCAAAATCTGCACGAAGAAGCGGACTTTATTGATAAATATAAAAGACAGTGGGAATCAGCGCCTTATCCACCAACCTTTATGACAGCAGATGCCCTAATTGTCCAGTCAGGACATATTCTATTGGTTGAGCGTCGTAGTATGCCAGGGCGCGGATTGTGGGCACTGCCGGGTGGGTTTTTAAACCCAAAAGAGACACTATTTGACGCCTGTATCCGTGAGCTCCGTGAGGAGACTCGCCTTAAAGTCCCTGAGCCAGTATTG
The DNA here is from genome assembly GCF_049896785.1 of Psychrobacter sp. TWP2-1-2. Taxonomy (NCBI): domain Bacteria; kingdom Pseudomonadati; phylum Pseudomonadota; class Gammaproteobacteria; order Moraxellales; family Moraxellaceae; genus Psychrobacter; species Psychrobacter sp. TWP2-1-2. The sequence goes on from NZ_JAFCVA010000002.1 coordinate 302,445, forward strand.
CGCGGCTCTTGTCATAGTCAGCATACCTTTGACGACCCATATCGCTCAGCACGTGGTCGTACGATTACCCAAGCCTTTTATTTTCAACTTAAAAATGACCCAAAAGGCTTGCCAAAAGTGAAAGGCGGCGACGATGCAGCCACGGCTTTTTGGTTACCACTCGCTGAGCTTGACGCTACCATGATGTTTGAAGACCATTATGCAATTATTACTAAAATGGTTGGTTTGTAGGTTTTATCAGACGATTATCCGATTTTTCATTAACAATTTTCCACGCCCAAGCTGATAGACAGCAAGGGCTAACCGCCGTAACTGTTCTTTCATTAACGCAGCTACGGCAACTCAAAGCAGAGGAGTTCTGTGATGTATACCAGCAATTTAAATAATTTAATTCTAAATAGTGACAGCTACAAAACCTCACATTGGGTGCAATACCCAAAAGGTAGTGAGTATCTGTCCAGCTACATTGAGGCGCGTAAAGGTGACTACGATGTGGTGTTCTTTGGCTTGCAAGCCTTTATTAAAGAATATCTAAGCACGCCAATCACTCATCAAGACATTGATGAAGCCGAAATGGTCATTCAAGCACACGGTTTGACTTTTAACCGTGCTGGCTGGGAACGTTTGGTTGATAAACATGGCGGTTATTTACCACTGCGCATCGAAGCCATACCTGAGGGTAGCATCGTACCCGTGTCCAACGTCGTCTGCCAAGTTATCAATACCGATCCTGAGTTTTATTGGTTGCCAAGCTATATCGAGACTGCCTTGCTTCGTGCCATCTGGTATCCATCAACCGTCGCTAGTGTCTCGCATTATTGCAAAGGCATCATTCGTCAAGCGTTAGAAAAATCAGCAGACAATACCGAATCACTCACTTTTCGTTTGCACGATTTCGGCTCGCGCGGGGCATCTAGTCAAGAGTCTGTCGCGCTCGGCAGCTTAGCGCATTTGGTGAACTTTTCTGGTACCGATTCGATGACAGCGTTGGTGGCTGCCAGCCGCTGGTACCACATGGATAAGGACATGCCAGCCTTTTCTATTCCTGCCGCTGAGCATAGCACTATGACCGCATGGGGTCGTGATGGCGAAACCGCTGCTTTTGCCAATATGATTGAGCAGTTTGGCGGCGCTGGTAAAAGCTTCTCAGTGGTCTCTGACAGCTATGACTTATGGAACGCCATTGATAATATCTGGGGCGGCAGCTTAAAAGATGATGTAAAAAATATGGGCGGGACTTTGGTTATCCGACCCGATAGTGGTGAGCCTGCCAAAGTGGTTCGCGAAGCCTTAGAGCGCTTGGCAGTAAAATTTGGAACAACAATTAATAGTAAAGGCTATAAAGTGCTGCCTGATTATGTACGTGTCATCCAAGGGGATGGCATAAGCCCACAAAGCTTAACTAAGATCATTGAGGTGATCATGAAAGCAGGCTTTAGCGCAGAGAATGTGACATTTGGTATGGGCGGTGGTCTATTACAACAAGTCAACCGCGACACCATGAGCTGGGCGATGAAAGCCAGTGCTATCTCTATCGATGGCACATGGACAGACATCTATAAAGACCCTATTACCAGCCGCTCAAAACGCTCAAAGAAGGGACGTTTGGCGCTGGTCAAAAACAGCAATGGACAGCTAAAAACCATCAAGGCTGAAGACCTATCTGCAGACGCAGATAACCTACTGCGTGATATTTATGTCGATGGTAAATTATTAATTGAAGACAATCTCACCACTATTCGGGAGCGTGCAGGATGGTAGTAATATGATAAATAGCAATAAAATCGCCTCGGTGGCAAGAGATGTACTGCTTGCTCCTATTTATTTTTATCAAGGGCGCAAAATTAAGCGTGATACGGTACGTCTACCTGAGCCAAATGGTGAAAGGCACGGGCAAGTTCAATTAAATGACGCGATTGAGTCGCCAAAAGAAGCGCACAAGCGGACATTAAACCTAATGGTCGTTGGCGATTCGGCGGCGGCTGGCGTCGGTAGTGAGACGCAGCAAGAGGCGCTTGTCGGTAACTTAATTCCTGTTTTGACGCAGCAGTCTGCTATCCAAAATCAGTTTGATATACTGAACTGGTCATTGCAAGCGACGACGGGGCATACCAGCTTTGATATCTTGCGTAGGCTTTATGTTCTACCCGCGCCTAGCCAGCCTGTTGATGTGATGGTACTGAGTGTCGGCGTCAACGACACCACATCTAAAGTCTCTGTGGATAAATGGCAACAGCAAATTGAAAGTATTATCGCTATCGCTCAGCGTAAATTTGGCGTGCGAGAGTTGATTTTTTTAAGCCTGCCGCCGATGGCACAAATGCCTGCGATACCTGCTCCGCTAAGTAATTTTTTGGGTGCTAAAGCCTCTATCCTTGATAACACGTTGCAGCAAGTTTGCGCCGCTCATGATAGTGTCACTTATATGGCCACTGACTTTCCAAGAATGATAGCAGAGCATTCAAACGGGTCACCCATCGATATCAAAGTGATGTTTGCCAGTGACGGTTTTCATCCTAGCAGCCTCATGTATGGCTATTGGGCGCAGCAATTGTCAGAGTTGATTATACAGTTACTGAACCCTTCCGATGCTGAGTTGACTGATTAAAAACCATTGAGCCATTAATTCTAAAAATCTAAATAAAAAAAACCGCTGAATAGTCAGCGGTTTTTTTATGTTCTTAATACTATAGCTGTGCATGTTTGAAAAAACACATGCTCAAAATAATATCACGCAATACGTGTGAATTATTCTGCAGCGTCAGTATCAGCAGCTTTCTTACGGCCACCAAATGCACCAAAGCGTTTGTTGAAGCTAGCAACACGGCCTTCAGTAGAAGTTTTGCGTTGTTCGCCAGTATAGAATGGATGCGACGCACTTGAGATATCAAGTGGGTAGTATGGATATTCTGACCCTTCGTATTCACGAGTGGTTTTGGTTTTAACGGTTGAACGAGTTAAGAAAAACACGTCAGCGTTAGTGTCATGGAATAAAACTTCTTGGTAATTAGGATGGATATCTTTACGCATAATAAACTCTCTATGTCCGATGTATGTATAGCGCTCTTGAACACCATCTTAGACGATGTGTCAAACAAGTCATGACATACGTAACTGAGGCACTAAGGGACATTGATAAGTATGGCAGCTGCGTCACTGGCTTATTCCAGCACCCAACACCATTCCTCTGCTCACTTAGCCTTTCCCCAGCGGGAAAATCAAACCGCGATTTTAACGGTTTTTACCGCTAGACGCAAGCAGCAGTTGTGAGTGATATATGTGATAAGTTGTGACCAAAATCTCTATTTTGTTGAGAGGCATACGCTATATTAGTATAATATTAAATAAATTAAAATAACCAATAGACATTTTAAGTTTAGATTTATTTAATAATTTATTTTTGATATTCATCACTTGTCAATGATGATGATGATGATGATGGATACCGTCTTATTTCGTCTCATTAATCAAGCACCCACTATTTATAAACACTCAATAAGGACAATATAATGATAAATACTGTTATGAAGAATAGCGCAAAAGCCCTGCTTATCAGCTCAGCACTGGCACTCACTACTGTTGCAGGTGCGGCATTACCTAATCAATGGCAATTAGACGACTCGCATACCCGTGTGGGATTTTCTGTCAATCACTTAGGATTTTCGACCACCATGGGTCATTTTAACGACGTCAAAGGGGTCGTAAATTACGATGTTAAAGCACCCAGTAAAACCAATATGAGCTTCACCATTGCAACCGATAGCATTGACACCAATTGGGATGCACGTGATGAGCATTTAAAAAAGGCTGAATTTTTTAACGTCGCCAAATATCCAACCATGACCTTTAAATCAACCAGCGTAAAATTTATAAATCCGCAACAAGCCAAGGTCACAGGTGACTTTACTATGCTGGGTCAAACCAAACCATTAACTTTGGATGTGACTTTGAATAAAATCGCCAACAGCCCTCTTACCAAAGAGCCAGTTATTGGCTTCCGTGCAACGGGTAATATTGATCGCGCAGCCTATGGTATGACAGCTTTCGCAGATGGCATTACCACCAATGTCCCGATCCAAATCGATGGTGAGTTGATAGAGAAAAAAGCGCAAACCAACAAAAAATCTAAATAAGTCTAATTTTAGCCAAGCACAAATCTCTACATACTCTAAAAAAAGCAGCCATCATAATGGCTGCTTTTTTGACAATAATGAATCAACTCACTCGACATTTATATATATTCAATAAATCGCATAAATACTTTCTATTTGCTTGTTAACCTCAGTTTTTATTGTTATATTCATATATACGGATTTACGAATATAAAACATAACACTGAGGGAGCAGAAAGATGGATACAGTACAGGTAGACTTTGCCGAGATAAATAAAGACTGGGATAAAAACATCGCTGATTATCACTTTGATATTTATCACTTATCTGGTTGGATTGCTGCGTCAGCTATTGTCGATAAAGGCACTCCTCAAGGAGTGATTGCCACTTATAACAATAAAAAAATCTTTTTACCTCTTATTATAAGAGAACTCGACTCAGAGCATTGGGATGCGACTTCTACTTATGGTTACGGCGGTCCTGTCATGGATAAGTCTCTCACTGATGCCGAATTAGACATAATATTGGCAGAAGTAAGGGGTTTTCTCTTAGCAAAAGGCTGTGTGTCTTTATTCATGCGACTGCATCCAATCATCAATAAAGAGTGGCTACCAACGGTCGGCAAAGCACTCACTCATGGATTGACATTGATGTCTGACTTGGGTAAATCTGAAGAGGAGCACTGGAGCGAGACTCAAAATCGTCATCGTAGAGGCATTAAAAAAGCCTTAAAAATGGATGTCGTGACAAAAATTGAGCGTTTAACCAGAGAGAATGCAGTGATGTTTTCCAATATTTACAAAGAAACGATGGCGCAGGTGAAGGCAGATCAGTACTACTTCTTTGATGATGATTACTTTTTTAATTTGCTCGAAAATCTGCAAGACAGAATACTACTGATAACTGCCTATCAGGATAATAAAGCCATTGGTTCCTCTATCTACACGATCTGCAAAGAATCGGGCATTATGCAATTTCATCTCGGAGGCACGCTCAACGCCTATACCCATCTACAACCTTCCAAACTCATTACCCATGTGGCTCGTGATTGGGGCCGAACCAATCATTATAAATTACTGCATCTTGGCGGCGGCGTAGGCTCTAATCTCGATTCTTTATACGAGTATAAAAAAGGGTTTAGCTCACAAGAGTTATTATTCAAAACTTATAGACTCGTCGTTAATCCAGCAAAATACGCAGCATTAGTCGCTGATAGCTGGTTCACCGAAAATGATTTACGCTCCGACTTTTTCCCTTTATATAGAAAAGAGCCTACTAAAGAAACTATCTTGGAGACTGAACAAGCTGAAGCTTTGGCAGATATTTGATCGCGTTATTTTACTATTCTAATCAGTCAAGCCAATAAAAAAGCAGCCATTACGATGGCTACTTTTTTGATGCTAATCGTCTTTAACTTCACTACGTAATAGGGTTACTTTACTTGGTTTTGACGATATGCCAAACGCCCAGTTTATTGTCGCCATCTTTATCGCCGACCTTGGTATCATTTGCATAGAAATATAACGGTTTACCATTTACCGCCCATTGATACTTGCCATCTTCGCGCTGAAACGCTGCAAACTGCCCTGACGCTTTGGCATTACTCGGTGCCATAAATGCTGGCCAAGCAATTAGACAGGCACTCCCACACTCTGATTTGTTGATCCCATCTTTGTCAAAGGTATATAAGGTCATGTGATTGCTTGCATCGACTAACATGCCGTTTTTACTCGCGACTGGCGCGGTATTTTTATTGGTGGCTTGTACATCATGCATGCCAGAATCATCATTGCCGAATACATTGTTTAACGTAGTACAACCAGTAAGCGTTAAAACACCAGTGAGAGCCGATAATATAAGCATACGTTTCATAATAACTTCCTTGTCATTTTGATTGTGATTATGATTGTCATCATAAATTTCTATTTGGATTTTTCTCATCGTCAGACTATTTAAGCAGCAAAAAAACCTATCGCTGACTTCAAGCAGTTTTAATATAGCATATGCAACAGCGCAGTCGTTTCTATCCATATATAAATTTACAAAAGCTTATGTATTTGCAAATTGGGTAAACTGGCATAGCCATTCATTGACAAAACTCACCTATCTACTTACGTATTTGCCGTCATATTGGTTGTCATTTTTCGTAGAATACCCTATACAGCTTAAGAATTACTACACAATGACAAATATGACCCTTGCGGCTTCATATGCATATTGAACTTGACGTCCTTTGCACGCATATCAATAGTTATAAACGGCTTAGAACAACATCCATTAGGACAAAAATTTTAAAATAAAACATTTAACAAATACACCGAGCATGACCTGCTGTAACTGCTATTAAGGATATAACAACGACAATGACTCACTCTTTCATTAAAAACCCAGTGGAAAACCAAGCGCACTCTGCCAAACGCGTCGGTATTCTTGGTGGTGGTACGGCAGGAGCAACCATTGCTATCCGCTTAGCGGCATTGGGGCTTGAAACTTACGTATTTGAAAAAAACAAATCGCTAATTGATGGTCCACCGATGTGTCACTTGCATGCTGGCGGCAATCTATACCGCGAGATTCCTGATGAAGATTGTGTGGCTCTCCTAAAACAATGTATCGATATATTGCGCCTTTATCCTTATACTATCGATGTTCGCCCAACAGTATTTGCCGTACCAACTCGCGATGAGGGCTTGCCAGAAGATTTGCTACCACGTCTTGATATCTTGACTGATGCGTATCGTAAGCTTATCGCCGAAGATGCTAATAACAAAGTGTTGGGCGAACCTGAAAACTATTATCAGCTTTATAGTCATGAGCAACTCATTGCGCTGTCAGAACGTGAACAAGTCACTGTGCCGCGGTCAGTTGATGAATGGATGATACCAGTCGCTAAGTATTTGGACTTGAATAAAGTCAAGTTTCCACTGATTGTCGTGCAAGAGTACGGCTGGAATATTTTTCGCTTGGCGGCCTCTGCGCAATTGGCATTAGCCGATTATGAGCATGCACACGTCTTTACCGATACACAAGTTAAGCAAGTAATGCCTGTTGATTGTGAAAATTGCTCAAACGCAGACCACCACGTCACTAAATGGCGTATTGATTATCAGCGAGCTGCCAGCTCTGAAACTAAGCTTGCAACCGAATCTGAGACCAAAAATACAACCGAATCTATCGAAGTGGATTACTTAATCAACGCTTGCGGTTTTCGTACTGGCGTCATCGATGATATGGTCGGGGTCAAAGTCACGCGTATGGTCGAGTTTAAATCGTCTTATATTACCCATTGGGATGATACTGGCGGACAGATACCGGAGATTATCGTTTATGGCAGTCGCGGCACACCAGAAGGCATGGCTCAACTCACGCCTTATCCCGGTGGTTATTTTCAAATACATGGCATGAGCAAATTTATCACGCTATTCGATGATGGCTTGGTCGCCTCTAGCAAAGACAGCGCCCAACCTAAGCTGCCGCCACAGTATGTGCACTACATCGAAGATGGCTGGGATAAAGCACCGTTACAAGCGCGTAGTCAGCAAGCGATTGATTATGTAGCGGAGTTTGTACCGACCTTCCATAGCGCACGTACGGTCGGTAACGCGCTATATGGTGGGCAGCAAATTCCCGGTGAGGACGATACGCTGCGAGTGGCTGATGTCAGCTTATACTCTAATATTCGCTATGCTCGTGCGGAAAACGTCAAAGCATCCTCGACTTTGATTGCTGCCGATCAAATCGTTGATGAATTGACTGAACTTGGCTTAATCGATCATGACACGCCAGCCAACCGCAATCGTTATGCTCATAATTGGGCGTATTTGACAAAACACGATAGCGTGGCAATTGATGAAGTCGCGCGCACACTCGCTGAGCAACGCGGCTTTCCATTAGCTATGGCTGATGTGAATCACGGTATTGATGAGACACCTTTAGATGATTTAAACGTTGATAATGATTCAAGTGCTACTGAGATTTAACAAACGTTCTATTAAAAATTGAAAAAAAAGGAGAGAACGGCTAACAATCAGCCTTTCTCTCCTTTCTTATGGATAAAGCATTTATAGATAAAAGCATTTATAAATAAAAATATGTGCTCTTAACTACCAGCCATTTTTTCGGTATCGACTGCATCGTCTATTTTTACGACTGTTTTTAATAGGTCAATGGCTTCGTTAATCGTGTTACATACCACCAAACGTTCCAAATCTTCTTGCTTCATAAAACCTTGGTCAGCCGTATATGTTAAGTGCTCGATCATACGATCATAGAAACCATTGATATTCAGAATAATCATCGGTTTTTCATGTTGATATAGCTGACGCCACGTGGCGATTTCCATAATTTCCTCTAAAGTACCAAGCCCGCCCGGCAAGGTAATAAAAGCATCTGCATACTCCGCCATCACGGTTTTGCGAGTGTGCATGGTATCTGTCAAATGCAGGCGAGTCAGCTGCTCATGAGCAATCTCATGTTTGAGCATAAACGTTGGAATCACACCGACCGCTTGCGCGCCGCCTTGAATCACCTCATCTGCAACGGCACCCATCAGCCCGATGCTCGCGCCGCCGTAGACCAAACCCATGCCATTGTCGGCAAGCGCACTACCCAGCTCGCGAGCTGCCTGCTCGTAGACTTCATTATTGCCCAAACGCGAACCACAATAAACCGCTACCAACGGCATCGTTAACGTTGATTTATCCACTGCTTTTTCAATATTGGTAATGTCTTGACTGGTAATGACTTCATAAGTGTCATTGTTAATTTTCATTTGCATATAGCTTCCTTAATTTTTATATCGATTGTTTTTGTTAAATACTCGTTAAAACCCTAATGGATAATACCACCCCAGATAAATAGCATAGAACTTGAAAGTCACAATTGAACGCCTTGCTTGCCAGCATTTATCTTAACATAAGCGATGCTATCAGGTGGCTATCAGCTAATTTAAGCGGTTTATCACTACGTAATGACTACATTTTAAGAGCAGATTATTGATAAATAATTGCAAATAAATAACCACTCCACACCGCATAGAACCCTAACAATATGAAGGTTAAAGCATGGAAAATAAACAGTGTCAGACGGATATTTATTCACTGAGTATCATGACTGAGCGCAATCAGGCATTGGCAGCGACTGTCTATCGTCCTAAAAATGAGGTGAAAGCAGCGGTCATGATCGCGCCAGCGACCGGTATCAAACGCCAGTTTTATCACAATTTTGCCACTCACTTAGCAGAAAATGGCTTTGGTGTACTAACCTTTGACAATGAAGGCATCGGTGAATCGCTGTCGTCTGCATTGGCTAAATGCGATGCATCGCTGATTAGCTGGGGTCGCCATGATATGCCAGCCGTCCTTGATGCATTGCAAGATGAATTTGCCGACGCCACTTATCATTTAATTGGTCATAGTGCAGGCGGTCAGCTGCTAGGTTTGATGCCAAATTATAAGGCGCTTACTTCGGTATTTAATGTCGCCTGCTCATCAGGTCGTATTAAAAATATGAGCATGCCCTATAAACTCAAGGCGATGGGTTTTATGGATGCCTTTATTCCACTCGCCAACTTGACGTTAGGGTACACGCCGTCAGATAAAATTGGTATGGGCGAACCGCTACCACGGGGCGTGTCTCGGCAGTGGCGCGAATGGTGTAATGGCGCAGGCTATATCAAAACAGCCTTTGGCAAAAGTATACAAACGCACTTTTATGATGACATGACTATGCCATCATTATGGCTGGGGTTTAGTGATGATGACATTGCCAATAGCAAAAATATGGATGATATGATTCGTGTTTTTACTAAAATGCCAGTCGAAAAGCAGTTTTTAGATCCCAAAAACTTTGGTCTAAACAGCATCGGTCATATGCGCTATTTTAGTAGCAGAACCAGTGCTAAAGCACCGCAGCTTTGGCAAATGGCAGTTGATTGGCTAAAGAATCAATAGACTTCAGAGCCTATTTAACTACGGATTCGTTTATTGATTCTTTCATGTTTTCTGCCTGTTCTACTTTGACACGCTTGGTTAAGGCAGAATAAAGCGACGGCTGCATATTATGGATATTACCCAGCATCCATTTCACGTAGCTGATAGGCACGTCTTTAATCAGCGTGCCTTTATGTTTGCCAAAGGGCATTTTGCTCACTGGATTGGCTTTATTGGCGATAGCATGGACAGCAGCAAAATCCGTCGGTGCAATGGCTAGGCGCTCACAACACGCCTGATAAAGCAGATAACACATACGTGCATCACCCAGCGCATCATGAGCGGCAATCGTCATCCTGCTTGCTTCCTCTTTGCCTAATAATTGCTCGATACATTTGGACTGACCATAAGCACTCCACTCTGGAAAAGCCACACGTGCCAGCCGAACCGTACATATCAACTTAGTAGACGGACTGCCAATAACCCGCCAATCAAAGCGGACGTTATGACCAATCAAATACTGTGGCAACTCAAACGCCTCTAAATCAAAGCGCTCAAGACCAGCGACATCCTCATCGGTGATACCATGAATTCTAATGACAACTGGCGATATCGAGCGACCACTATTAAAATACTTCATCCACTCAAAACCCGTCACTACATTAATAGTCGCCACTTGAATCGGACGCGGATCACGACCTTGATCGGTTTCGGTATCGATAATCAGCGCAGTGTCAGTCATAAAGATTCAGCCATAGATAACAATAATAGATAACAACAATAGATAGCAACATTGGTATTTTATGTAACGTTTTAAAAATACGTAAACTTTAAAAGAAACGATATATTTATGGGGATAAAAACTAGAGATAACAATGGCATACAAAGAATAGACGACTTCACTTATATAATAATAAGGAAAACTAATTTAAAAAACTAAAGAGAGATCGATGCTAGCAGATAGCAGTAACCCGCAATCAAAGCCAAAGAAAAGGCTAACTTTTTTAAGCCGTGTACTCAGTGTGCTCATTAAAGCGGCTATATTGTTGATGCTATTATTTGTATTTGATAGGCTCTTACCCAGTATCAGCCAACAAACTCAGTCATTTGTGATAGCAAAATGGCAACAGCTCAGTTTATTACAGCAAGAACTACCGACGGAAAATAGCTTACTCAGTCCACTCCCAGAACAACATCTAACAGATACGTGGGGCGCTGCACGCAGTCAAGGTCGCAGTCATGAAGGTATCGATATCTTTGCCGCACGAGGCACACCAATACGAGCCACGACACAAGGCATCGTCAGCAAAGTTGGTGAAAATACGTTAGGCGGTCGTGTGGTGGTCGTGGTTGGACCAGGAGGCGCAGGGCATTATTATGCGCATTTAGAAGATTATGCAGATATTAGTCCAAACGACTGGGTTAATGCCGGCGATATCATCGGCTACGTCGGCGACAGTGGCAATGCAAAAGGTACGCCGCCACATGTGCATTATGGTATTTATATCAGCGGCAGTGCAGTGAACCCCTATCCACTTTTACAAAAAAATTAGGGTATCGCAGCTGATCTAATGTGGGCAGCTGGAAATACCATGCTGAACGTCGAGCCTACCCCTTCTACTGATCCAATTTGCAAATTGGCTTCATGCTGATATAAAACGTGTTTAACGATTGCCAAACCTAGCCCTGTGCCGCCAGTCGCCCGACTACGACCTTTATCAATACGATAAAAGCGCTCCGTCAACCGTGCGATATGCTCAGGTGCAATACCAATACCGTTGTCTTCGACGGCAAATCGGCAACCTTCTGACGTTTTTGTCCAGCTAATGGCGATATTACCGCCCTTGGGCGTGTATTTGATGGCATTAATCACCAGATTAGAAAGCGCACTATTTAGATACATCTCTGAGCCATACAGTCCGTCATAAGTATCTATCTGCAAGTGAATGGTATGCCCATACTCTTGATTGTACGCTTGCGCATCATCATAAACATGGGTCAGCAGCTTGGTCATGTCAATATAACTGAGCTCATGGGTTTCTTCGATTTCGATGCGAGATAACAGCAATAAGTCATTCACAATTCTATTCATACGCGCAGTCTGTTGGCTCATCAGCTCAAATCCGCGCTTCCAATGCGGCGGCATATCTGGCTGATCCGAAAAATTTTCTAGATAACCCATCATGACGGTCAACGGTGTGCGTAACTCATGCGAGACATTCGCCACAAAATCGCGGCGCATCTCCTCTAAATGATGCAAGCGCGTCACATCATAAATAATGAGCAGCTTCTCATCGCCAAAAGGCGTGAGCTCACACTTTAAATAACGCTTGGGCGCGCGCCACGAGACAATGTGTACACCATCCTGAGCACCATCGTTAGGGTTAGTCGTCGCCTGATAATACTGACGAAATTCAGGCGCACTGATAAAGTCAAAGATGCACTTACCTTTATCTGACAACTGTAACAACATTAAATCTTCGGCAGCCTGATTCCACCATTCAAGCCCATCATCGTCATTGAGCAAAACCACCGCATCACGCAATGCGCGTAGTGCGCTTCTAATTTTTTTGAGTTGATCCGTTGTATTCTGCTGAGTTGCTAGCAGTGACTTATTTTGTTGGTCGCCTTGAGCCGATATTAGGGTGTTCATCCATCATCCTTATCACTATTCGCCGTTTTTCACTGTGCTGCGATTAACATACTGCTTTTATAGCGAATAAAAACCGTCCGTTAAATTGGTTCAATAAAGCTAGAAAATCGATAGCCTGTCCCGCGTACTGTCTGTATCAACGTATCACATTGATGTGGTCGTAGTAATGTCCGTAAACGTTTGATATGCACATCAATGGTTCTATCTTCGATATATACATTACCGCCCCATACTTGGTCTAGCAGCTGCGTCCGCGTATAGGCACGCTCTGGATGACTCATAAAAAATGCCAGTAATCGATACTCCGTAGGCCCGACATCAACCACTTTACCAGCCGCTGTCACTCGCTGACTTTTGGGATCAAGGCTCAGATTGCCGATTTCGATAGGTTTATCGCTACTGAGCGCGTTACTACGCCGCAATACTGCTTTGATTCTGGATATTAACTCACGTGTCGAAAAAGGCTTGGTCATATAATCATCAGCACCAGCATCGAGGCCATGCACCTTGCTGTCCTCTTCACTTTTAGCCGTCAACATAATGACTGGTATCTCAGCGAGTAGCTCATCGTTTTTGAGCAATCGGCAAAAATCAATGCCACTTTTATCGCCGGGTAGCATCCAATCTAGCAAAATCAGCGCAGGTCGGTGATCGACCACTTGTTGGTGCGCCTCAGATACATCCGCTGCCTGCAGACTATCAAATCCCGCCATCTCTAGCGTCATGACGATCATTTCACGAATCGCAGGTTCATCTTCAACAATCAAAATTTGCTCATTATACATACGGCATTCTCAGTGTTAGAGGACAACATTTAGCTGACAAAAAAGGCGATAAATGCTCGCCTGCTGCTCCCTATTAAACGGGGTAATTATGACAGTTTAATGACATTCAACTTTTAAGCGCTTCATAGGTCTCGTGACGGCTAATGCTGAGTTTACTCAATTTATTTCTAACAAGAAATTCAATGGCCCGTCATTGACGCTCGACACTTGCATATTGGCACCAAACTGACCCGTTGCCACGTTTGGATGTTGCGTGTTGGCATAGGCGACCAATTGCGCAAACAACGCTTGCGCCGCATCAGGTACCATCGCACCACCAAAGTCAGGGCGACGACCCTTGTCTGTTTTTGCCATTAGCGTAAACTGTGATACCAATAATAGTCCGCCACCAACTTGCTGGACATTTTTATCCAGTTTGCCGTACTTGGCAGGGTCATCATCATTGTCAAAAATACGATAGGTGAGGATTTTATCTACCATGCGCTGGGCGCTTGTTAGGTCGTCATCAGGCCCTAAACCAATATAAGCCAATATGCCTTGCTCAATCGTACCAACACACTGCGCATCGACGGTGACACTAGCACGGCGTACGCGCTGTATAAGTGCTTTCATTTACGGATTCCTTACCAATTATGCCCATACAATAATACGCCGTCCATGATAAAATACGGCCATTCTCTTGCTTATTAATTATTACATCACACCCTATTTTGGTAGCCTCATTATGAATGTATTCACTACTTTACAACAGCTTGTCCCGCAGCAGCAACTGAGTAAAGTTGCTGGGCGTCTAGCCGCTAGCCGCCATCCTTATGTTAAACGCACGTTTATCCGTAGCTTTGCTAAAGCCTATAACGTCAGCTTGGACGAGTATGAGCGCCAAAGTCTCAACGCCTATGAGAGCTTTAACGATTTTTTTACTCGTGAGCTAAAAGAAGACGCGCGCCCTATCGACATGACGCCTCATGGTATCGTCAGTCCTGCCGATGGTATTATCTCGCAGTTGGGTCAAATTGACGACCATAAATTGCTCCAAGCAAAAGGTCGCTATTATGACGTTGGTCAACTGCTTGCTGACAGTGAAGATGGCCGCTATTTTGCGGATGGGAGTTTTGCAACGGTTTATCTTGCGCCCAGTAACTATCACCGTGTCCATATGCCCTTCGCTGGTACTCTGACCAAAACCCGTTATGTACCGGGTACGCTGTTTTCGGTCAACAATACTACAGCGGCGAACGTGCCAGACTTATTTGCGCGTAATGAACGCTTGGTTTGTCTGTTTGATACAGCATATGGCAAAGCAGCGGTGGTGATGGTTGGGGCGATGATTGTCGCTGGTATCGAAACAGTGGCGACTGGTAAAATTGCCCGCACTGATGATATTCAAGAAGCTGAGCACAATATGAGCTTTGAAAAAGGCGATGAGCTGGGTCGTTTTTATTTAGGCTCAACCGCAATTGTCATTCTACCAAAAGGCGCAAAAGCAGATTGGCAAGACAGTATGAAAGCCGATAGTGTGGTAAAAATGGGACAACTACTGGGTGTCGCTAATACTCAATAGGCAAGCGATTTAACGACTCAAAAAAGCTCAGTTCAGCATCCTAATTTATGCTTAACTGAGCTTTTTATTGTGGGTAATTATCTTATCGCAACATATTAGGGCGTGTCATCAATTAGCACATGAATACATTTAGTGGTCTTAAAATGGCTAAATTTTGCTAAACATCGTCAGAAATCTTGTCAATATATTCATATTAACGGCAATTTCTTCCTTGTTTATCTACAATTTTTCTCATTTTAAGCCTCACAATCTAATTGATGACACCCTCTAGTTAATAATGAAAGTAGTTAATAACGAAAGTGTTTGAGAATAGGATAAGCAAATAAGATATTTTCTTCTTGCGTACCGCGTCCGATATTGTGAATAATCAGCGGTGTACCATCCGCAGCGACTTTATCAGAGACGATACCTGTATGCGGCAGATTACCATTCGGTAGTCGCCACGTCACCACATCGCCTGCTTGAAAACTGGCTTTATCAGTCGTCGATAATGTCTTTGCGTGACGCGCAAAAAACACTTCAAGATTGGGCACTCGGCGATGATCGATATTCTTATCGGTTGATTTCAGCCCCCAAGTCTTTGGATAAGCCGACCAATTTGACTTCATATCATGGTTGACTAATTGCTGTAGATCTATATTTTGCAAGCGATAAGCACGGACCATAACATCGGTACAGACGCCAGTTTCTATCGGTACATCGCCACGCGGAAAATCCAACTTGCGGTAAGCAGGATCATAGCTGGTGGTAATGCCGATCTGTTTTTTGGCATCGTGCGCCAGTTTATCACCATTACTAATAGGTGCGGCGGCCTGAGTTAGTTGCGCCAAAGTTAATAGGCTAACAAAGACGAGCGATTTAGCAAAAACCTTATAAGTACCAGTAATTCTCATTTAATAATCTCTCTATATAATGTACTTAATCGCTCATTTAGCTAATTCTAAATGCTTTACTAGTTGAAAAAGATGAATATTTGCAAACATGTAAACGGCAAAATAATGGCTCTATTTAAGCATCAATCAACCACCCTTGCTGGGTCGCATAGTCGATATTTTTTGATAGCCAATCATGAATGGGAGGAAAGCTGTCTTTGATAAAAGCAAGTACTGTAGTCACTTGCGAGCACGTGACGTTAGCATCAATCCACGTTTTTCCATTGGTATTTAAATTCAATAAAAACGGCAATAAGCGATCAACCACTCTGAGCAGCTGACTTTCATTGCTGCTACCCGTCTCCTGCTCTTCCCAAATCTCATTTAAATCCATGATGCCATTGCCACGCTCACGTTGTAACCTGGCAATACCAGCGCGTTCTTCAATGTGCGCCTCGCTACGACTATTTGCGAATAAAAACGTATCGCCTGCGTCAATCTCACCCAAGTCATGTACCAATGCCATCTTGAGTAGTTTTTCATGATTGACATCTAGCTCAAACTGTTCAGCGATAGACCAGCACGCCATCGCTAAATGCCATGAATGTTCGGCAGAGTTTTCTTTGCGTGTGGTATGCGTCACATAGCTACGACGACTGATACGTTTAAGCGCATCAAGCTCTAATAAGAAATGAGTGACATGATCTATGTCAATGTTTGAGGCAAGCGTTGGGTTGGTTAATAAAAGGGGTTTGGTTGATGGCATAAATTTTCTCTTAATTTTTCTACGAAGATATAGCGCTTCATTTTATCTTTACGCATAAGCAAGTATTATACATTTTATGAGCGCTATAAAAGAGCATGCCAACCTATAGCTAATGAACACTACTATAAAAAAATAGCGCTTATGTGAGTAAGCGCTATCGGCTTTATCTTGAGTAAAAGAACTATTTAATCAAGTTACTGATGGTTTTAAAAGCAGGGTCTTTACTACTTCGGCATAACTCAAACAGAATGGTTTCAACCGTGGTAATCACGCCACCAGCACGGCGAATACGGCGTATTGCTTGCTTTTTATCATATGGGAAGCGTGAGCCGACCGCATCACCAATGATGACGGGCTGCATACCATTATCTAGCAAATCAAGCGCTGTTTGTAGTACACAGACATGTGTTTCTACGCCAAATAGCAAAACAATACTTCGATTTTGCTGCGCTAAATAATGCCACGAATCATCATTATCACAAGCACTAAAAGTGACCTTTTCAAAGCTTTTGGCGTTATCGCCTTCTAATACCTCGCGTATTTCAGGTAGCGTGTCGCCGAGCCCTTTTTTATACTGTTCATTGAGCATGATAGGAATATTCAGTGCTTGCAGACCTTTAATAAGCGTCACTGTTTTTTTGACGATGTTTTCATGGTCATAAATATGCGGTGTTAAGCGTTCTTGAACATCGATTATCATCGCTTGGGTATTTTCGCGAGCAATTCGATAGGTACGGTCGGTAATCATAGTAGACATGGCACACTCCTTGTACGGCTGACTTTATTGTTAAAGGCTATGTTAATTTTATCATTGATATTGTCTTTATGAGCCTTACTCTTATTTAGTCATAGTTTGCTGAGGGCGTCAATGGAGATAGTCTCTAATAATGATTAATAACAATTCATCACGTTTGATTCATACTGCTTGATATAGTTTCTTAATGAAGAGTAGCCAATAACTATATATTATGGCGTCTAGCATTCCTTAATAAAGACTGTTTTTGAGTCATAACCATGACCACACCGAAAACAATACCAAAACATAAGGTTAAAAGATAATACGCCATGTAACTGAGCGTGTTTATGAAAGCAAAGAACATGCTGTTTAAAGTAATGATTAATATCGCAGCGATAGTACCGCCGAATAGCTCTCGATATTTTTTATTAAAAACCTTAAAGGCCACCAACGGTATCGCGATACCAAACAAGCCAAATGTAGTACCCCAAACACCTGCCATGTCCATATCAAAATATAGCACCCCTAAAACATTAGCGAAAATACCACATATAAAAAAGGTAATCGTAAAACGTATAGGACCCAATACTTTTTCCAAAATATAACCTGTCGCAAAAAGCATCCCCAGACTCATTACTAAATGCATAATCCCTGCGTGTACAAAAAGTGCTGTCACTACTCGCCAATACTTACCAGCTTGCAGCGCGTCCATCGTCAACCCACCTACACTATTTACCTGTCTAGATAAAGAATCAATGATATCCATACCCATGAATACGGTCAGTATAAA
The DNA here is from genome assembly GCF_049896785.1 of Psychrobacter sp. TWP2-1-2. Classification (NCBI taxonomy): domain Bacteria; kingdom Pseudomonadati; phylum Pseudomonadota; class Gammaproteobacteria; order Moraxellales; family Moraxellaceae; genus Psychrobacter; species Psychrobacter sp. TWP2-1-2. The sequence continues at coordinate 320,650 of NZ_JAFCVA010000002.1, forward strand.
TGCACCTATACAGGTCAGTATTAACATTAACGTCGCAGGTCGCTCTTTATTACTTCTAAACCAAACTACTAGGCTCTTTGATAGATCACTTACTGGTGCTCGTTTTTTTACGGGCTTTTGTTTTTGTATATGTTTTTGCGTACTTTTCTTTTCTTGACTATCAAACTCTGCTGCGAGAACGAGCAACAAGCACAGCACCATACCAATAAAAAACGAACCAAATCCCCAAACAAAATCACGATCTAAACTGTCAGTAAGTAATCCTGTTTCAGGCATCAATACCAAGTGTGGCAAATTAGATTGCCTATTAGCCGTAGAAATCGTGTGTAAGTAAGCATTTCTGCCATTTGATGATTTAAGTTTCTTAAAGTAGCTGATATTAGAGAGGTCTTTGGCTTCGTACTTATGGCGCGAGTCGTTAATAAACGCTGAATATTGACTGTCTTTAATACTTTGGTCTGCACGATTATCGTATTTCGTGTGGTAGCTAGAACCTAGCCAAATATTCTCAGCGGCTATAAATGGCGTCGCAATGTAATAATCAATATGCAATGTTGAGTCAAAATTTCGTCCACTGATTACTTGTGTTTCTATATAAGAAACGCTCTCTAATTTGAGTGGCTCAAAATCATTTACTCTGAAATACTTTTGCTTTGGATAATGACGAATATCATTCAAGCTATTTACTTCAATGACTTCGTAGGCAGCCTTAGACAAATAGTTTTGGCTGAGAACGAGCGGTATCACTAATGCTAAAACCATCGTTATAAAAAAGTAGCCTAAACTACTACGCTTAACCCACTTTAAAGTCAGAAGCTCATACCTCGGCCACATCCAAATACTAACGACTAAAACAGATAAGAGAAAAGGAATACCAAAATCCCAATAGCCTTCCTTTAAAGGTAGAATATCTAGATAAATATCTAGCAACCAACGTAAAGCACTGAAAAGTAGAATGGTCAGGATACTAAGACCTAAATATGGCAAGAATACTTGCTTTAGTTTTAGTTTGATCGATTCTTTAGCGCTTAGGCTTTGCGTTCGCTTCTGCTTATCTCTTTTGCTTACTCTTTTTTTGTTTCTGCTTCTGTTTTTATTCTTATACCTGTACTGGCTTTGCTTATTATTATCCATGCCCTATCACCACAAATCTAGCGTACCTTAAACTGTTGAAATGCTTTTTTATCAATCGTTGCTTTTAAGACTAATAGTAAGCAAATAAACATGCCAATGATAAAAAACCTAAAGAATTTTGCTAACTCTTTATATGTTTTTTCGTTAAGTGTGCTCAACTGAGATACAAGTATTATTGGGTCATTAATATGTTGCTGACCTGACAATCTAATCGCTTCTAAATAACCATACTTAGTATCTGAGTTTTGCAATTTTTCAAAATAATCAGCAGTAGATATCTCTTCATTTGCATATTGTTGTCTAGAAATCTTTTTAAAATTTTCTATTTGTTGAACTTTCTCTTTTTCTTCAAGATCATTATCAATAACCTTAGTAAAAGCCTGTCCCCACCAGATATCTTTATCTCCATAAAAAGGAGTGGCAAAATATAAGTATATTTTTAACTCTTGTCTAGATTTCCCCATCTCCCTAGCATTGAAGTAAGAAACAACCCCTTGTTTCTCAATACTTTTATTATCAAATTGGAAGTATTTTTGTTTTGGATATAATTTAATATCACTTATATTACTTATATCAATAATGTCATATGCTGCTTCATATAAGTAAGCTTGACTGATTGATATAGGCGGAAATAAAGCAAGTATCATCACCAAGTAAAATACATTAGCGCTATTATCATCAAATAATTCAAATCGTAGCAGTCTAATCCTTGATCGCATTATGACAAGCACTAAAGTAACACTGATAATTATTGGGATAATTAAGTTCCAGACCGTATCTTTTAGAGGCCATATCCCTAGACAGATGTCTAACATCCATCTTATGATGTTGTAGAATAAAATGGCGCCAATACTAAAACCTAAAAAAGGAAGAAAGATATAGCGCATTTTTAACTTAAACACCTCTAAATCTAAGCGCCTCTTATCTGACGATTTATGATGTGCCATTTATACTCTACCTTTCATTACTATGACTTAAACCAAAAAAAAAGCGCCTCCAACATTAAGTTAGAGGCGCTCATCTTACAAGATATTAAAACATATTAATCAACAAATATTAGCTTAGCTGAAACTTAAACACGCTCAATAATAGTCGCGATACCTTGACCAAGACCGATACACATCGTCGCAAGCCCAATTTCAGTATCTGACTGCTCCATGGCGTTTAGCAAAGTAACCGTGATACGAGCACCTGAACACCCTAGTGGATGACCTAATGCAATCGCGCCACCATTAATGTTGACGATGTCTTGCTTGTCCGTCAAGTTTAAGGCTTTTAGTACTGATAAGCCCTGCGCTGCAAATGCTTCGTTTAGCTCAATAGTTTGCATATCATCCATGCTCATGCCAGCGCGCTTCAATGCTTTTTGCGTTGCAGGTACTGGACCATAGCCCATGATAGCAGCATCACAACCAGCAACCGCCATGCTACGAATACGCGCACGTGGCTTTAGACCTAGCTCTTTGGCTTTTTGCGCGCTCATGATTAGCATCGCTGATGCGCCATCAGATAATGCAGATGAGGTAGCAGCAGTCACGGTACCACCTACTGGATCAAAGGCTGGACGTAGCTTTTGCATTTGCTCCATCGTCGCATCAGGGCGAATCACTTCATCAACGGTACATAGTTGCAGGCGACCTGCTTCGTCATGACCTTCGATACCGATAATTTCATTATCAAAACGACCTTCAGTAGTCGCAGCCCATGCACGGCGATGCGACTCAAGACCAAAGGCATCTTGCTCTTCACGGGTGATGTTATTCATACGACCTAGCATTTCAGCGGTCAAGCCCATCATGTTTGAGGCTTTTGCATAGTGCTTTGATGCTTCAGGATTAAGGTCAACGCCATGCATCATGCCGACGTGACCCATATGCTCAACACCACCAATGATGAACACATCACCTTGGTTGGTCATGATTTGAGCCGCTGCAGTGTGAAGCGCCTGCATAGAAGAACCACACAGACGGTTGACTGTTTGGCCACCAGCAGTTTTTGGAATACCAGCTAGCAGACCGATGTTACGACCGATGTTCAAGCCTTGCTCTAAGGTCTGATTGACACAGCCCCAAATGATGTCTTCGACGTCACGTGGGTCAAAGTCATTACGTTCAACCAATGCACGAACCAATTCAGCAGACATGCTATCAGCGCGGACATGACGGAACATACCGTTTTTGGTTTTACCCATCGCTGAGCGTACGCCATCTACGATGACCACGTCTTTTGGACTTAAAATTGTCATACTATACTTCCTTTTCAATTTTTATTGTCAGTGTAGTCAGCCCATTTCAATGCTATTACTTCGTCAATCTCACTTGAAGTACAATACGTACCTCTGCGCTCGATTTCCTTGTACTAGCATTAAATAAAACTAACTATAATCGTACGTCTACTATTAAAGAACCTTGCTACTAAAGAGTAGTGATAAACTAATTTTTCTCAGCCTAAATAGTAAACGTACGGCACTTCATCCTAGTAATGACTACCCATTACGCGGTGGCGTAAAAGGTCTCGCCTGCTGCTGCCATGTCGCGAATCTTTTGCGGGGCTTCATAGGCTTTGCCAAGGTATGCGTATTTTTCACACAGTGCCAAGTAGTTATCTAGACCCATTTGGTCGATATAACGGCAAGGACCACCGCGGAATGGCGGGAAACCAACACCCATAATCATCGCCATATCGGCTTCAGATGGCGTGCTGACGATATTGTCTTCTAGGCAACGTACAGTTTCATTACAGAAGGCCAGCATAGTGCGGTCAATAATCGCTTGATCTTCAAACGTTTGCTTGTCGCTATCAGTCGTGGTTTTTAATAGCTCATAAGTGGCTTCATCAGCGACTTTCTTTGGCTTGCCACGTTTGTCCATTTCATACTTGTAGAAACCAACGCCGTTTTTCTGACCTAGGCGTTTGTTTTCATATAAAAGCTCAATTGCGCCTTTATAATCAGGCTTCATGCGATCAGGGAAACCTTCTGCCATGACTTCTGCGCCATGTACGCCCGTATCCAAACCAACCACGTCGATTAGATAAGCAGGACCCATCGGCCAGCCGAATTTTTCCATGACTTTATCGACATGAGCAAAATCAGCGCCTTGCTTGAGGAGCAAATCAAAGGCACCAAAGTATGGGAACAACACACGGTTCACTAAGAAACCTGGGCAGTCATTAACCACAACAGGCACTTTACCCATTTTAGACGCTAGCGCAACGGTAGTCGCAATCGCTTCTTCAGAGGATTTCTCACCGCGGATAACTTCAACCAATGGCATACGGTGTACTGGGTTAAAGAAATGCATACCAACGAAGTTTTCTGGACGCTCAAGTGCTTCAGCCAAGAAAGTAATAGAGATGGTTGAGGTGTTTGACGCTAGGATACAGTCGTCTTTTACTAGACCTTCTACTTCTTTTAGTACCGCACGCTTCACATTTGGATTTTCTACGACCGCTTCGATAACGATATCAGTTTCAGCAAAATCGCCATAATTCAAAGTGGGACGGATACGGCTTAACGTTTCGCCCATTTTAGTTGGGGTCATTTTGCCGCGATCGACCATTTTGCCAAGTAACTTGCTGGCTTCGCCCATACCAAGGTCTAATTGCTCAGACTTGATGTCTTTCATAATGATTGGCAAGCCTTTACTCGCTGCTTGATAAGCGATACCACCACCCATGATACCAGCGCCCAATACTGCGGCTTCATTGATTTCATGTGCTTTTTTGCTGTGCTGCTTAGCTAATTTTTTAACCAACTGATCGCTTAAGAACAAACCAACCAAGCTTTCTGCTTGTGGCGTTTTCGCCGCTTTTGCAAAACCAGCCGCTTCTACTTCAATCGCTTTATCACGTGGTAAATTAACGTGTTTTTCCATCGCAGCGATAGCAAGTGCTGGCGCAGGATATTGCTTAGGATTGGCTTTAGCAAAGATCATACCTTTTGCGCTGTTAAATGCCATCGCTTGCTCAAGCTGATTTAGCTTAACAGGAACGAGTTTCTCTTCACGCTTCGCTTTCCAATCAAGCTCACCTGAGATACATTTTTTGACCAAATCAATGGCAGCATCTTGCAAGTCATCAGCAGCAACGGTCGCATCAACCAAGCCCAGTTTTAGGGCATCAAGTGGTTTCTTTGGTGTACCAGTCGCAATCAGCTCAAGCGCATTATCGATACCAATCACACGCGTACTACGAACCGTACCACCAAAACCTGGGAAGATACCCAGTTGGGTTTCTGGTAGACCGATGATGGCTTTGTCGCTCATGACGCGGTATTCACAAACCAAAGTCATCTCACAACCACCGCCAAGCGCCGCGCCATTGATGGCCGCTACTTTCGGGAAAGGCAGGTCTTCAAAGCGGTTAAAGGCGTCATTGATACCTACGACCCAATCTTTAATCTCGCTTTCTGGCTTTTTAAAAGAGCCAACGAATTCTGTGATATCAGCACCAGCGATAAAGACGCCTTTGCCTGAGGTCACGATTAAACCTTTGACGTCGTCGGCTTTTTCTAAAGCAGTAACCGCTTCACCAAATTGCTTATTGGTTTCAGCATCAAACTTGTTCACGCTCTCATTTTCGGCGTTGTACTGCATATTGGCGATGCCATCCTCTAGCATTGTCACCGTGATGCGATTTCCTTGGTATACCATTTGGAACTCCTTGCTATATAACGAAAGCTAGTTTTAAAATTAAAAGTTTTAAAATTAAAGGTCATAGCCAGTTATTGTTAGAAAAACGAGTAATAACACTGCCAATATACTGTGTTATAAAGTCAGTATAGAGTAAGCATTGAAGATGTCTTTATTATCCAGCGCTCATGGTTATATATTCATTTTTTATGCTTAATATTACCGCGTTAGCACAAGTGAATACGGCGCTTCATTTATATATATTGTTACCAGTACTGATATTGAACATACTAACATTAAAAATATGGACTGAGATTTGAGCAAATTTTTCGCTGAAATAAGCACGCAAACCTCTAGCCCTAAATCATCAGATCATTTTTACGCCAATTAGTGTAGGGGATTATGCCCCTAACTGTCACAAGCTAATACCATACTCACAAGTCACTCTTAAATCAGCAGCAGCCCTTTACCTGACTAGTAATGTGCTTTAAGTGACGGTTTGTATACTGAAATTGTATACTAAAAATTCGTCTTTTAAAGATTATAATGACAGATGCTTATCGTCACACGCCGTCACACGCTTAACGTGATTCTTTATCAAAACATATCCACTGACTAAGTTAAATCACCAATACGTAACGAGGGCTTGTTGCATTATTTCGGTGTACTTAATCGAATTTTTAACAGTAAGCTGCCAAAAATATGGCATTGATGATGTTCAGCCCATAAGCTATATAATCTATCATGCTACACTAGCGATATTTTTATTATTCACCTGATAAATGGTTGGGTTATGACTGTTTCCTCTACGCCAAGCTTTATACCTGAAAGCCTTATGCCTTCAAGACTTGTATCTTTTACTAGCTTTAATAACAACACCGAGCAATTTCATAGCGCCGTGCGGGCGCAACTTGCACAAGATATCGACGTGCTGTTTGCGTATGCCAACCTGCCAAGCCCCTTGGTTGATGCCTGTCGTTATGTGATGACCGGTCAAGGTAAATTGGTGCGTCCACTATTGGTTGCCAGTGCCTTTGATAGTGTCAATCAAAGCAATGCTAATGCCAATGAAAATACAGATAAAAGCACTGACAATAAAAACAGTATGGCTAACGCTGATGGTTTGGAAGCTCTGTTAGAAAACGAATCCGATTATGATATGGCGCGCCGTGCGGCATTAGCGGTGGAGCTGCTGCATACTTATTCATTGGTACATGATGATTTGCCCTGTATGGACGATGATGAGCTGCGCCGTGGTCAGCCAACGGCTCATATCGTCTTTGAAGAATCGACCGCCCTACTCGCTGGTGACGTATTACAGACGCTCGCCTTTGAAGTATTGACCGCAGAGCTGCCCACTTTTGCACCCTTTGATTCAGCCATCGCCAGCCAGCTTATCGCAATATTTGCGCCACGTGCACGGCGTATGGTTTCTGGTCAAATGCTTGACCTGAATGCTGAGGCTAGTGCTAATATTTCACAAGGCGATCTAGAAGCTATCCACCGTGATAAAACAGGCGCATTGATTGAAGCAGCTATGCTTATGGGCGGTATCTGTGCTGGTGCAACCGCTCCGCAGCGCATGGCCTTGCAGGAGTGCGCCCAGCATATTGGTCTCGCCTTTCAGGTTCAAGACGATATTTTAGACGTCACGACCTCTACTGATACCCTTGGCAAACCTGCTGGCAGCGATGAAAAATTAGACAAATCTACCTATGTGAAATTGATGGGCGTTGAGCAGGCGACTAGCTACGCGCAATCACTATTTAATGATGGACGTGCAGCCATCATTCGTGAACTCAGTCATCATAAACCAAGCAGTAGCGAGCTTGGTAATGACGCAAACAATGATGCTTTACTGGCATTAATAGAATGGCTATGGGCACGTAAAAAATAGCCAAAAATTTAACCATCAAAGAACGGTAATGAGTGGTCAACATGGACAGTAACCCTATCCCGCGTATTTATCTTGGCACTGGTGGCTATAGCGATACCGACTTGCTTGGTACGCTGTATCCAACTGGCACAAAGAAAACGGACTTCTTACGCGAATACGCCAAGCAATATGGCGCGGTGGAGATTAATAGCACCTTTTACGCGCCTATCGGACAAAAAGCCTTTGCTGGGATGGTTGATAAAGCTTATGTGCAAGCAAATAGTGAATTGAAGTTTGCGGTCAAGCTGCATCAAGACTTCACTCATGCACGTAAGGGCACTGCTGAACATGCGCAAGCGTTTTTAAATGCCCTATCCCCGCTTATCGAAGCCAATGCTCTAGCGCCTTTACTATTACAATTTCCCCATGGCTTTGATCGTACCCGTGAGCATCGACTCTATCTAGCAAATCTCGTTAGTTGGTTTCAAGATTATCCATTAGCGGTCGAGCTTCGTCATAACGGCTGGCATACCCCGCAAGTGGTCGATAGCTTCGTCAAGCAAGGTTTGATTTGGTGTAGCGTCGATTATCCGAAAGTCAACGGTCTACCACCATCACGGCTGATATTTACTGAGCGTACTGGCTATCTGCGGATGCACGGTAATAATCTGAACTGGTGGGATGCGATGAGCGCCGCTGACCGGCATGATTATCGCTATAGCGAGACAGAAATGCAGGACTGGGCGCAAGCGATTGCTAATCAGCGTCAGCATTTTGATACGCTATATATTTTTTTTCAGAATACCGTCAACGCCCATGCTTATTATAATATTGCGATGCTTAGAGAAGCGTTGGGTAAGTTTGGGTTTGAGATTCTATGATATTTATAAACTATAAAACGATTTTACTAAATGGGTCTTTAAAAAATGTCAAATAAAAAAGTCAGAAGTTATTGTCGCAGTTGTGGGCAATCTACCAACCACAACATACTTGCTGAGCAAATAGATTCTTTCCGAGAGGACTACGAGTATGATCAAACTTATCAAATTCTTGAGTGCCTTGGGTGTGACACTAAATCTTTTAGAGACGTACTTGAAGAGATTTAACATGCTTTTCAAATTTCTCAAAATGAATGGGAAGTTCCAACTTCCATTACTGTTTACCCTCGATTCATCAAAGATCATCGTTCTTTAGATGGCGAATACCATCTGCCAGTTACAGTTAGACAAATATATAAGGAAGTACTCCTAGCTTTTCAGGAAGAAGCTCTTATTCTTGCAGGATTAGGATTAAGAGGAACAGTTGAAGCAGTCTGTAATGATTTGAAGGTTACTGGCCGAGACCTCGAAATTAAGATATCTAAGTTAGCGACTGCAGGTTATATTTCTCGTAGAGATGCTGAACGACTACATGGAATCAGATTTATGGGAAATGACGCTGCTCATAAGATCAAAAAACCCAATACAATTCAACTATCAGCTGCTTTAAAGATAGTCGAACATATGCTTTTAAGTGTTTATATTCTTGAAGAACAAATACAAGGTAATATCGATACATTAATAACAGAGTTTATGCAATTCGAAAAGATATTGAACAAGAAACTTGAACATTTTAACTCAGGGGATGAAGTGCCAATTATGGGTATATTTGGCAGCGATATTCGCCGAATAAAAAACTCATTGCCTGACTTGGAAGCTGAACTTATAAAACAGATTGATGCTGGCACAATTACAAATATTAAGAAGGGAAAGGTAGATAAATACGAACACTCAAAACATGACCTTCAACATTTTATATTATAGTGAATAATTTACTGAAAGCACTTTGAAAAGATATCAACTTAACCAAATAAAAAAGGACGCCTTTCAGCCTCCTTTTTTATTAATCAAATACTTAGTCGTTAAAGATTACTCTTCAACACCAGCATCTTGACCTTTATATTTTGCGTTTGCGTAGTCCCAGTTCACTAGATTGTCTAGGAACGTGTCGACATAATCAGGACGACGGTTACGATAATCGATATAGTACGCATGTTCCCACACGTCACAAGTCAATACCGCGATTTGGTCATGTGCAAGTGGCGTGTCAGCGTTAGCAGTTTTGGCGATAGACAATTTGCCACCGACTTTATCAGCGACTAGCCATGCCCAACCTGAACCGAACTGAGTCAATGCTGCGTTTTTGAACTCTTCACGGAACTTGTCGTAGCTACCGAAGTCTTCTTCGATTTTAGCTTTTAGATCGCCAGTAGGTTCGCCGCCGCCATTGGTTGGCGTCATGCAGTTCCAGTAGAACGTGTGGTTCCATACTTGGGCTGCTTGGTTAAACATACCTTGCTTGCTGTCATCTTTAGCGGTTGCCACGATGATTTCTGGCAATGTTTTGTCTTCTAGACCAGAACCTGGTAGCAATTCGTTGAGCTTAGTCACGTAAGCATTGTGATGCTTGTCGTGATGATATTCTAGCGTCTCGGCACTGATGTGTGGCTCTAGTGCATCTTTTGCGTATGGTAGCTCTGGTAAAGTAATGTTTGACATAGTTATTTTATCCTTGCTGTTTTTAGCCGTCATTTGATAAAAACTCATTATAGAAACTGAATTTTACGCTATTTTTACATGATAAAAAACACGATAAAATGGCGGACTAAATTGGCTGAGTTTATTGTTTGAAATGAATGTTATTGCTTAATACCGTTTATTGTTTAACACAGTATCACGTATTATTATGAATCCAAAATTAACTTACTTTTGTTACAGTTTGCTCAAAAGCCAAGTGCTTGACTTCATAAGCATTTATTAACTTAATATTCACAAGCCATAAGATATCATTCACGGTAGCTTGGCGGGTATTATAGCAACAGTGGCGACAAATATCAGTTACCAAATGTTATGGATAACACTGTTAGTATAGCCTTTGGTTGTCTATAGACTAAGCGCAGAATGCCTTACCATGCCAATCGTGCTAGGCACTTAGCTGACTGATAAACTGATAAAATTGGCATTAAGATACCGCTATAATTTAAAAACTGACCATACTTTCAATAATGATACTTTCACTAACCATATTCTTAATAATGACATAACGGAATAACCCTATGAGCACCACGAATACCTCACGATCCTCTACCCAATCGACCCTTGATAATCAATGGGTGCTCGCCAGTAATAATAAAGGCAAACTGGCTGAGTTTAAAAGGCTGTTTGCCGAGGCAGATTTGGGTGTGACGATCATCCCGCAAGGTCAGCTCAATATTGACGACGCCATCGAAGACGGGCTAAGCTTCGTAGAAAACGCTATTATCAAAGCGCGACATGCCAGCCGTATCAGCGGACTGCCTGCGATTGCTGACGACTCAGGACTGTGTGTGCCTGTATTAGGTAACGCACCGGGCATCTACTCTGCTCGCTATGCTGGTGAGCATGGTAACGATGGTAAAAACAACATCAAGCTCATCGCTGACTTGCAGCCTATCCGTGATGCGCAAGCTAACAAACCTATTAAAGGGTTATTTGTTTGCGTACTGGCGATGGTTCGTCATGCTGATGATCCGCTACCTATTATCGCGCAAGGTCTATGGCAGGGTGAGATTTTAGAGACAACGCATGGTGACGGCGGTTTTGGTTATGACCCGCTATTTTGGTTGCCAGAGTTACAAGCTAGCGCCGCGAGCTTAAGTGCTGCTGATAAAAATAGCATTAGTCATCGTGGTCAGGCGATTCAGCAATTATTGGCGCAGTTGCCGTTGTAGATAACCCTTAAATCTTATAGTCGATTCAATTTAGCCCTTTAGCTATTAATGCTGATACAAGAAAGTCTAGCGCAGAGGTACAAATCGTACTTTAAGCGAGATTGACGATGTAGCAGATTCAAAGTGAATTGACGATAAAGAGATAATTTTTACTTTAATAAACAGATAGATTATACTGTTCTACTTTTAAAATTTTGTTGAAAGCCGTTATTTGTCTGTATAATTCACCAAAAAGCGTTATTATGCGGTGCATTAACGGTTTATGATTGATATCTGATAGCGCCTATTACTAAGATAACCGTTTCACATTTTAGTACCAGTCAGCGCCAGTGGTGACCAAAGGCGATTGCTCAAGGTACTGACTTTGACATTGCGCGCTATCGCTATCCCCTATTTATTCCAACGGCAACCCATGGTACACGCCCGTAATTTGAGGCACGGTTTGTCTATTACCATTTAACCCTAAGTACTATTTAATCAAACGTACTATTTAATCCTAAAGGTGTAATTAACATGGCTACAGATTTACAAGTCACAACCAACAAGCTATCTAATAAAGAAACCCAATTGACAGTTAAAGTACCTGTCGAAAAAATTCAAAACAAAGTCGAAGGTCGTATTCGCCAAGTTGCGAAAACTGCCAAGATTGACGGTTTCCGTAAAGGTAACGTCCCTATGTCACATATCCGCTCTCAGTACGGTGCTGGCATTCAACAAGAAGTCATCAACGATGTGATCCGTGATACCGTTTTTGAAGCGATCAAATCTGAAGACATCCGCGCGGTTGGTATGCCTAACATCGACGACGTAAAACTTGAAGACGATTTCTTGGTTTATCAAGCCACTGTTGAAATCTTCCCAGAAGTAGACGTGCAAGGTATCGATGAGATCGAAGTTGAGCGTCACACGGCTAAAGTAAGCGAAGAAGACGTCGACACTATGATCGAAAACCTTCAAAAGCAACGTGAGGAATTCGTTGAGAAAAAAGGTAAAGCGGACAAAGGCAATCAAGTAACTTTTGACTTTGAAGGCTCTATCGATGGCGAAAAATTCGAAGGCGGTTCTGCTGAAGACTTCAAACTGGTTATCGGTAGCAACCAGATGATTCCTGGTTTTGAAGCGGGTATCAAAGGCATGAAAGCTGGCGAAGAGAAAGTTATCGACGTCACTTTCCCAGAAGACTACCAAGCTGAAAACTTAGCGGGTAAAGAAGCTCAGTTCAAAATCAATGTAAAATTGGTTGAAAAATCTAAGCTACCAGAAATCAACGAAGAGTTCCTTGAGCTGTTCGGTGTGAAAGAAGGCGGCGTTGAGAAGTTGAAAGAAGACGTACGCAAAAACATGGAACGCGAAATCAAAAACGCGGCTCGTAGCCAAGTTAAGCAAGCGACTTTTGATGCATTGCTAGAAAAGAATGAATTTGACGTACCAAACGCTATGCTAGAGCAAGAAATCGAGCGTCAGCGCAATATGATGATGCAACGTTTTTCTCAGCAGTTCGGTGCCAATGCTGATAGCTTCGATAAAGACATGCTACCAAATGAGCTATTTGAAGAGCAAGCGCTACGTGCTGCCCGTCTTGGCATCATCGTTGCTCGTGTTATCGATACCAAAGGCTTAGAAGTCGATCAAGAACGCGTTGAAACCTTCATCAAAGAAGCCGCTGAAAACTACGAAGATCCAAGCGAAGTAATCGAGTATTACACCAATGACAAGCAGCAGCGCGCGAACATTGAGTCTGTGGTATTAGAAGACCAAGTAGTTGATTATCTAATCGAGCAAGGCAAAGTAACTGACAAAGAAGTTAGCTACCAAGACCTATTAGCTGCACAGCAACAACAGCAGCAAGGCATGTAATTTAGTGAGATAACTTAGCAATTTGCCATTCAATGGCAAATTGCTAATCTCAATCTAAACATGCTCTAACATAATGCTCTAACGCAATGCTCTAACATATGTGTTAGGGCATTTTTATTGGGGATTTATATGCTATCTTTATGGACAGTTTATAACCAAGCCCCTTGATAAATGGTTACAGACGCCTTATTAATAGTGAGTCAATCATTTTATTAATAGCACTCATGTTATAAATAGAAAATTATTTTTCACATGAAAAAGTTACTATTGCCTCAATAAAAAAGTTACCATTAGCTCAATTATTTTTAGCGATATCTGGCGCTTATTATTTCAGCCAGCGAATATTATTAAAAAGCGGCAACATCTAGCATGATGAGCAGCCATACAAGCGTAACCGCTCGCTAGCTTCAATCCCTTTATTTTATGTACTTATAAACAGGACATCTTTATGACAGATTATGATCGCATCACTGCCAACCCACATTTTGATATGCTGATGAGTGCGCACAATGACGCACAAGGCATGCAATATACCCAAAGTGCCCCTCAAGCTGCGCATGCAGCATTAGTGCCAATGGTCGTTGAACAATCCTCTCGTGGTGAACGCTCGTTTGATATTTTCTCGCGTCTATTGCGTGAGCGCGTTATCTTTTTGACCGGTCAAGTCGAAGACCACATGGCCAATCTGATTGTTGCACAGTTGCTATTTTTAGAAGCAGAAAACCCAGACAAAGATATTCACTTGTATATCAATTCACCAGGCGGCTCAGTGAGTGCAGGCTTGGCAATCTTTGATACCATGAACTTCATCAAACCTGAGGTATCGACCATCTGTATGGGCGGCGCTTATAGCATGGGCTCGTTCTTGCTTGCGGCTGGTCAAAAAGGCAAGCGTTACTCTCTTGCCAATGCTCGTGTCATGATTCATCAGCCGTCAGGCGGCGCGCAAGGTCAAGCAACCGATATCGAAATTAATGCGCGTGAAATTCTAAAAACGCGTGCCCGTTTAAATGAGATTTTGGCAGAACGTACTGGTCAACCATTAGAGAAAATCGAAAAAGACGTTGAGCGTGACTTTTGGTTAGATGCGAAAGAAGCCAAAGAGTACGGTTTGGTTGATGAAGTATTAGAGCGCCGCCCTACTTCTTTATAATTACCGCATAAGAGCAAAAGCTTTGATGGGCATCAAAAGCCTGAGCGTTATACGTTTTGGCTTTGATGTAAAAAATCAAAATATTTGTAAGTTTTAAATTTTAGGAGCGCCTTTTATGGCAGAAGATAACACCCCGCATTGCTCGTTTTGCGGCAAAGCCAAAAGCGATGTACAGCAGCTGATTGCCGCTGACGATGCCAATATCTGTAATGAATGTATTGAGCTATGTACCGATTTAATCGCTGACAGCGCTGAAGATGGCGATGATGACAGCGACATTGATACGTCTTGGGTCAATAAAAAACTACCAACGCCAAAAGAGCTGCGTGCTAAGCTTGACGAATACGTCATTGGACAAGACGCTGCTAAAAAAGCACTAGCAGTTGCCGTCTATAACCATTATAAGCGTCTAAAAGTTAGCCAAACCTTAGCCAATGACAGCAAAAAAGCGAAGATTGGAGCTGACGATGCCATGGTTGAGTTGGCTAAGAGCAATATCTTGCTGATTGGCCCAACGGGTTCTGGTAAGACCTTGCTGGCGCAAACCTTGGCGCGTCTACTGGATGTGCCTTTTGCAATGGCCGATGCGACGACCTTGACCGAAGCAGGTTATGTCGGTGAAGATGTCGAAAACATCGTGCAAAAACTTTTGCAAGCATCAGATTATGATGTCAGTAAAGCAGAGCAAGGTATTATCTATATCGATGAGATTGATAAAATCAGTAAAAAAGGCGACAACCCGTCTATCACCCGTGATGTGTCAGGCGAAGGCGTACAGCAAGCGTTGCTAAAGCTTATCGAAGGTACGGTCGCTGCCATTCCGCCACATGGTGGGCGCAAACATCCACAGCAAGAGCTGATCCAAGTTGATACGAGTAATATCTTAATCATCGTCGGCGGGGCGTTTGCCGGTCTTGATGCGGTTATTCAGCAGCGTACAGAAAAAGGCGGTATCGGCTTTAATGCGGATGTCAGCTCAAAAGATGATAGCAAACGCAGCTCAGAATTACTGCAACAAGTAGAGCCTGAAGATTTGATCAAATTTGGGCTTATTCCTGAGCTCATCGGTCGTCTTCCTGTTCTCGCTGCACTCACAGAGCTGGACGAGGACGCATTAGTTCAGATATTGACGGAACCAAAAAACGCCTTGGTTAAGCAATATAAGTATCTATTCGATATGGAAGGCGCTGACATTAGCTTTACCAAAGAAGCGCTCGATGCGATTGCCAAAAAAGCCATGGCGCGTAAGACTGGTGCTCGCGGACTGCGCTCTATCGTTGAGAATGCGCTCCTTGAGACTATGTATGAGTTGCCTTCGATGAAAAACGCCAAGACTGTTATCGTCGATGAGCAAGTGATTAATGAAGGTAAAACACCTGAAATCATCTTTTCTACCGACGACTCAGAGCAAATAGCAATCGACGCTTAACGGTTGTTATCAGCTTTATTAAAACTGTCATTGAAGTAAAGGCGTCTAGCATATCTTATGCTAGACGTTTTTTTATGGCTGCTCACTTATGATCTTTTTATGACAGCCAATGTATGGATAAAGTGACAGCGGCGTCTATCAATCGTTCATAGCTAAAACCACAAAGCATGCTAAGGTAAATGTGCTACCAACACCTATCACTGATGAAACAAAGGACTGTTTATCATGCTTAACAATGTCACTTCTATCGCAACCTCATTATGTCAACACTTGCCTTTTCATACCACGACAGACCAAGATATTGCCCCTTATTATCATAATCATGTCGCGGCTATTACGGGTGCTGGCTCTGGTATGGGGCGCGAGTTGGCTATTCATTTGGCAAAGATGGGCTGCCACGTGGCGCTCTCTGATATCAACGCGGTGCAACTGGCACAGACCAAAGAATTGCTCGTCGGTTATGACATCAAAGCGACCATGACAGTACTTGATGTCTCAGACTATAAAGCCGTGGAAGCGTGGGCAGATAGCGTCATGGCAGACCATGGCAAAGTGAACTTCATCTTTAATAATGCAGGCGTTGCGCTATATTCGACCGTAGAAGGCAGTAGCATTAGCGAGCTTGAATGGGTGATGGACATCAATTTTTGGGGTGTGGTCTATGGCACTAAAGCATTTTTGCCATTGATTAAAAATAGTGTCAAACAAAGCGAATCGACGAATGGCAGCAAAAAAAACAGAACACGCCAATTTAACGAGCATGGTCACATCATTAATATCTCAAGCCTGTTTGGCTTGACCGCACAGCCGTCACAATCTGCGTATAACGCCAGTAAATTTGCTGTACGCGGCTTTACTGAAAGCTTGCGTCAAGAGTTAGATATTCAGCGCTGCGGCGTGTCAGCGACCTGCATCCATCCCGGCGGGATTAAAACCAATATTGCCAATAGTGCCCGTGGCAATGACAGCATCAATGATATTGGCATGCGTACTGGCCCCAAAGCCATTCAGAGCTTTAATAAATTCCTGAAATTTGATGCAGGCAATGCCGCTTTGATTATTTTGCAGGCTGCCGCGACCAATCAACCGCGCTGTCTTATTGGCAATGATGCCAAAATAATCGACGCGGTACAGCGTGTCTTTCCAGCGACATACAGCCAAATATTGAACGATGTCCATACGCTCTCTCGTAAGCTCAAACCACGCCGCCATAAAAAATCAAGCACGCCAAAATAGTATGTTTTAAGAGTATTTGCCCACAAAAAAGCGCTTAAATATTGATAATATTTAAGCGCTTTTTTGTGGCGAGTATTTCAACACTGTCTTTCAATATGGTTCTTCATACGGTATGAAATTGATTCATGTCCCTCTAAAGCCAAAACACTTTATCTATTTATATACTTTAATTATTTAATATTTGGTACAATTATGTTTCTAGCAACTTACAGATTGATGACTCATTCAGATTTTTTGCACAAAAATTAAGATTACTTCTGTCATTTTGACAGCTAAATTATCATAAAAATATATTATTACATATTATTTTTGATAATAAGGATATTCCAATGAAAATACTTTTAAAGGTCAAACCCTCTTCCTCCGTTCTACTGGCTGCTATCTTTGCTATTGGTGCAGTTAGCCTGTCAGGCTGTAGTGAATCAGATACCAAGGCTGTCGACCGTGTCGCAGAAGCTGAAGCATTAGCCCGCGTTAAGTCACTTGAGGCACGTGCCTCAGAAATTAAAGACGAGATGGCTGCAAATCCAAGCGCCAAACTGAGCGTTAGCATGCCAGATGAATCCACTATTCCAGATGATGAGTTTGGCGCAGCAGTACGTCGCGGCTTACAAATCGCCAATCATACTTATAGAGAGATGCCTGACAATGTCGGCAACCAGTTGAACTGTACCAGCTGTCACTTGGGTAATGGCTCAGAGGCCTACGCGGCGCCTTGGAATGGCATGCCGGGCATTTATCCTATTTATCGTTCACGTGCTGGTCGCGTGAATTCAATACAAGAGCGCATCAATGGCTGTTTTGAACGCTCAATGAATGGCAAAGCGCTTGACCTAGGTTCAGATGATATGAATGCGATGGTGTCTTATATGAGCTGGTTATCACAGGGTTTGCCTTATGGCGTCTCGCCTGAAGGTCGCGGTTTTGTTAAGGTAGACAAAACTTTAGAGCCAAATACGGACAATGGCAAAAAGCTGTTTGCTGAAAAATGTAGCGTTTGCCATGGTGAAAATGGCGAAGGTCAATATAACGACGATGGCACTTATATCTATCCAGCAGTAGCCGGAGACAAGTCCTTTAACGATGGCGCAGGTATGGCACGAACTTATACAGCAGCGGCCTTTATCAAAGGCAAAATGCCATTTGGTCAAGGTAACTCGCTTAGTGACCAAGAAGCGGTCGATATTGCCGCTTACTTTACCCATCTGCCGCGACCTATCAAAGCCAACAAAGACAAAGACTGGCCCAATGGTGATGCCCCTAAAGATGTACGCCGCTAGTTTTAAGCACCTTTAAAAGTTACCATAAAAAGCCCAACTACTTAAATAGCTGGGCTTTTTTATTATTGATAGTTAGGATAATTTGCGTCCTTTATCTTTAATTTAAGGCAATTTCATATCACCATCAACTAGCCAGCCCATGCGGCGCATCACATGAGCGACCACCCCTGCAATTAGGGCAGGTAATACAAACATCAACAGGATAATCGCTGTCCATAATTGACCCGTACTCATGATGTCTTGTGACGCTTCAATCACTCCAAATACGCCGACCAATCCGGCGGTACCCATACCCGCACCCGTTGCCGTACATGCCAGTCCAAAACCTACTGTCGCAATAGGACCAACGATGGCGCTGGCAATCACAGCAGGCAACAACACCAGCGGTTTTTTTAACACATTAGGAATCTGTAGCATACTGGTACCCAGACCTTGAGATATCACGCCACTAATGCCGTTGTCTTTAAAGCTTGCAACGGCAAAGCCAATCATGTGTGCTGCACAGCCTACCACTGCTGCCCCGCCTGCTACGCCGCCAAGCCCAATTGCGATACAAATAGCAGCGCTGGACGTTGGCAATGTCAATAAAATACCCACCACCACTGCAATCACAATACCCATTAACAGAGGCTGTAACTCAGTGGCCGCTTGAATACCTTGACCAATGGCAGCGACCGTAGCGACGATAGGTGGATTCAATAGTGCGCAAACTGCTAATGCTACCGCGCATACCAATAAAGGAACCAATAGAATATCAAGCTTGGTTTTGCCAGCAACCCAAGTACCAGCACGATAAGCAAATACCGAGGTCAAATACGCCCCTATCGGATTGCCCGGTAACGCGGCAAAGGTCGCAGGTCCACCTACTTGGGGCGTAAATAACGTCCCTGCTATTAATGCTTCAGAGTGTGCGCCAAGCATACCCGCCACCAAGCAGCTGAGCATGACGAGCGTCGGTGCTTTAAGGTAATAGGCGATCCCTACTCCGATACCCGCACCCATTAGTACTGAGGCAAGCTTGCCCACCGCAACCAATGCGGGCAAATCTAACCAGCCACCGATTTGCGAGATGATTAGACCAGCAATCAATGTGACAAATAGCCCTAAAGCCATGCCAGTAAACGCATCAATAAAATACTTTTGGAAAAATGCTTTAATGAAGCCAGTAGGCGGTGTTGCTAAATGAGAGACAGTCATAGCCATGCTCTTTATAAAATTTTTGATGAAAGGTAATAAACCAACAGAAAAATAACTTTGCTAAAAATCAGAGATAAAAAAAACGTCATTGCGACGCTTTTTTTATTATTCATAAAGAACTATAACTGTCATTAAACAGCGCAACTTAACGACGCTGTTCAACGATGATGGAGTCAATACCATTATTCTGTAGGCGCTGCTGAGCAGTGGTTACTGCTTGGCGGTTATTCATCGGGCGAGAAATAACTTGATAGATTGGCAAACCATTACCCGTCGTATTCTTGACCACGCGAGCGTCTACACCTGCCATCAACACTTGAGCACGGCGGCGATCTGCTTCATCCGCATCACCGAAGCTGTTGATCTGCAAAATGTAAGTTGCCGCAGGTTTTGCAGCCTGAACGCTAGCAGTACCTGCGCCTGCATTATTGGTGGACGTATTATTGCTACTAGCAGGCGTCGATCCATCATAGGTCGCGTCTTCTTCAACGATCACAATGTCATCGCCGCTATTACTGGTAGCAGCGTTATTACCACGACTGGGCGCAATAACCGTATTTTCAGAGATACCAAAGTTACCAGTATCATCATTGCGACTGGCTGAGCCATCTTCAGGTTGAGTCACCACCACATCAGGCTCAAAGGCACTGATATCCCCTATGCGATCATTGCCTGTCTCAGCAATATCTTCATCAGGAATAGTCGCCATCTCTTGATTGGGCAAAATATCATAGAACTCATAATCACCATTATCAGTATCAGTGTCGACACGTGGCTGTACCTGACGATCAGGATCATTACCAGCGGTGCTGTCAGCGGGACTGAAATCAAATAATGGTGACAAGTATATAAACACCCCTATCATAAGGGTCAATACAGCCCCGACAAACATCCACAATAAGCCTGATACGCTACTTGTTTTGCGTTTTTCAGTCGCACCTTTAGGTTTTTTGGCTAGCATGGATCTGGTTCTCCCTACTGAATCTAACTATCATCAAATTATGGCTGGCAGTCATCTATACTCATACTACATGTTAGAAAGTTACTATATACTAGAAAAAAACTACATGCTAGATGGTGCCGACAACCCTAACAAACTAAGACCATTGGCCAATACTTGACGTACGGCTTTAGACAGACGCAAACGGGCTTGCATCAATTCCATCTCATCCGAGCTTGGTGTCTCACCTGACGTCAAACTCACTGGCAAAATGCGATTGCTGTCATACCAACCATGAAATAGCGCTGCCAACTCTTTAAGATAGTTGGTCAAGACATGTGGCTCATAACCCGTCGCAGCGCGTAATAATGTCGCTGGATATCCTGCTAATAATTTAATCAGCTCGTCTTCGTTTGGTGCGCTAAGTAAGTCTTGATGTTCTAAACCAATCGCATCGTCTACCACAAGACCACTGTTTTGTAGCTTTTCTAACACTCGACAAACACGGGCATGCGCGTATTGAATGTAATACACTTGATTGTCTTTGCTTTGTGATTTAGCCAGCTCCAAATCAAAATCAATATGCACTTCAGGCTTACGGGCGACATAATAAAAACGCGCGGCGTCGTTACCAACTTCGGTACGTAAATCACGCAGGGTGACAAATTGACCTGAACGCGAGGACATTTGCACTTTTTCACTACCACGCCATAGTGCAACAAATTGCACAAGCACCACATCTAAACGCTCAGCATCAATACCAAGCGCCAATAAAGCGGCTTTTACGCGTGGTACATAACCATGGTGATCGGCACCCCAAACATTGACCACTTTATCAAAACCACGATCAAATTTGTTTTTGTGATACGCAATATCAGAAGCAAAATAAGTAGATTGACCATTGGCACGGCGCACAACACGGTCTTTTTCATCACCAAAATCGGTTGATTTGAACCAAATATTACCGTCTTTTTCGTATAGGTAGCCTTTTTCATCTAAGGTTTGCAAGACTGGCTCAATCTCGCTGTCAATAGACCGTTCGCTAAACCAGCACTCGTAGCGCACACCAAAGTCATTTAAGTCATCTTTGATATCGGCTAAAATACTGCTCAATGCCGCATTTAAAAACAGCTCATAGCCCTCACCAAGCAAGGCTTTACTGTTGGCAATTAGGCCATCAATATGCGCTTCTTTGTCACCTGATAGCAGTGTTTTTTCGCCGTCCGCATTAATCTCAAACTCAGCATCTGCTGGCACATCTTTGGCGATTGCTGCAAAGCTATGAACGTAATGATCACCATGTTGCGCTTTTAACGTTTGGGCGATGTCACTGACATAATCACCTTGATAACCATTGACTGGGAAGATTATTTGCTCGCCATTGATTTCCAGATAACGCAAATAGGTACTGGTCGCCAAGATATCCATTTGACGACCGGCGTCATTGACATAATATTCACGCGTGACGTCATAACCAATCGCTTCCAGCAGGTTTGCCACGCTCATACCGAACGCTGCACCGCGACCGTGCCCAACGTGCAAACTTGACGTTGGATTGGCAGAGACAAACTCAACCTGAATTTTTTGCCCGTCAAACTGATCGCTTAAACCAAAGCGATCTTGCAAGGCAAAGATATCATCTAATACCGCAAATTTGGCTTCCGCATTTAAGAACACGTTAATAAAGCCTGGACCTGCGATTTCCACTTGGCGAATGTCTTGGTTTTCAGGCAGCGCATTGACGATTTTTTCGGCAAGCTGTCGTGGATTGACCTTGGCAGCTTTGGCCGCTGTCAGCGCGATATTACTGGCGAAATCACCATGGCTTAAGTCTTTAGTACGGGTGATTTGGCTATTATTTTGCCAATCGCTTGGTAACGTGCCATCTGCTTGTAGGGTTTGAATCGCATCGTTAAATAGTGATGCAAGTGTATCAATTTGGGCTTGTGACATAAGGATTTGAACTCAATTAAATAAACAACAAAAACGGTATAAAAATGTGGCGAATGCGAGCAGCCAATAACTGCCTATTATAATAGCGACCGACATTGCAGGGGATAAAATAATACAAAAAAGATAAGTAACCTGTAAATATAACAATCTTTGCCCTGCATTGCACCATTTGCACCAAAATTAGCACTAAAATCTTACGGTTATGACAGTTAACACTGATAATTTAGGTGACTAGGGCGTGCCCTCATTTTAAAAATGGTGATAAAAAGGAGATAAATTGCTGTAAAGTAAGGAAAATAGCGCAAATAATATCGAGATATTGGTAAGCTATTTGACGATGTTTGGCAAAATTTAGCCATTTTTAGCCCATTTAGAGGTTAATCGATTTATTTGAAGACACGCCCTAACAGACGCGTTGCCTGTGCTTTCATTCACGATAAGTCAGATTAAAATATTTTAAATAGATCAGGATTTAGCGCTGTCACCGATCAGTCAGCCCTGCAAATTGTAGCGTTACTGTTGTCTCCTACTTAGCAGCAGTTTATACCTGCTCGCTTCCG
Source organism: Psychrobacter sp. TWP2-1-2 (assembly GCF_049896785.1). NCBI lineage: Bacteria > Pseudomonadati > Pseudomonadota > Gammaproteobacteria > Moraxellales > Moraxellaceae > Psychrobacter > Psychrobacter sp. TWP2-1-2. The sequence goes on from NZ_JAFCVA010000002.1 coordinate 343,644, forward strand.
CGTTATAATAACGGTTTGTATTGCTGCCTGCTTTTTTCTGACTTATTTTATGGATTACTGCTTATATCATGAATGGTAATACTTCATTTTGAAGGCAATTATTATCAAAAGATCCATAATAGAAATAAATAAAGACGGCGTTACTACTTTATAGGATTATGCCATGTTTGCTATTGCTGCCAGTACGGTTACCAGTTGGGGATTGTATGTTTTACTACCCATATTCATCGCCTTCTTATTTTTTATTATGTGGGACATCTCTAAAGAATCTCAAGCTGGGCGCGCGGGTACATTTTGGATTTTCTTAGCACTAGGCGCAGGGTTTGTGGGCTTCTTACTCAAGCTATTGTTGGAAGTCGCTTTTAAAAGGTGGTTGATATAATTTTTATATGACTAGGCCGTGTCCTCACTGTCAATGATAGGTGATAAATAACTCGCCTATCACTGATAAATAAGCGGTTAAATAATCAATTAAAAAATACATGGCTCATGACGGCTTCACTTTACAGTGTGTCAATCATTCCTACCAAAATATCACTCACTGAGCCTTGCTATCATTTTTTACGACTTCACTCACGTAAGTTGGTAAATCCCACGCACCACCAGCAAAACCGCGACACATTCCTGAGCTGGAATCTTCTGATTTGGCAAATGTTTGACCATTCCAAACCCATATCGCATGATTCCAGCAATCACCCAAGCCTCGATCTTTATGTGTTGCCCAAATCTCGCCATCAGAATAGTCATTGCCTGCGGTGGTGATTAGCTGCGAAATATGAGGGTTTGCGTTGTCTATAAGCCAATATCCATAGCTTTCATTATAGGCACCTTGCCAACAAAGATGACTGGCAAGCGTATGATTATCATCAATAGGGGTAAAATCCCAACTAGCACTGTTGCTAGCATATTTTGCAAAGTTTATAGAAGCTTCACTTTTGGAATTTACAAGTTCACAGTCTCCCATCACCTCATCTGAGCCCATTAACTGCTCATCATCAATATTTACCCACTGGTTTATATTGACCTGAAAGTACGCCTGTTTTGATGCAGATAGTTTCTTATTGTCTTTTTCTGAATACGAGAATGCCTTTTTGATGATTGGCTTTGGCTTAGCGGATTTCGGTGTTTGCTTACTTGTGTGGTTTTTACTCACCAATGCTATTGGCTTGCCTACTCTGCCTTGCACCTCATCAAGTTTGAGCAATACCGCACCCATACCTTTGTCACTAATTGTCCAGCGATCACTACCTACTCTTATCTCTATCCTAGTATTTTGACGCGCATGGTTAATAAGGTGTTGCGTTTGCTTGGCGGTTAAATCGTACGCAGAACCATCAGCATCTGGTTGTAGCACGCCTTGGTTTTTGCCATTTAACCACAGTTCAGCACTATGGTAGGTTTTGTCTGAGGTTTCTGATAAAAACTGAATTTGGGCAATCGGCAAGGCTTTTTTTGGTATGACAGTTAATAAAATAGAAGCTGGCGTATCGAACATACTCTCATCTGCATAACCTGCTGCGCGACAAGTCAATGTATTATCACAAACCACTTGCCAATCATCCTGCACAAAGCCCCACCCTTCAAATGGCGTACCATAGGCAGCATGAGCTGATATGGACGTCAATGGCAGCAAGCCTATCATAGCGCTGAGCAAAATCGTTAATTTTTTCACTGTCCATATTCCCTATGAGTAATACAGTACCCACGCGCTACTTTTTTGCAATCAAAGTCGCACGCATCGGCGCAGGATAGCCTTCAAGCGTTTTGCTAGCATCATTAGGATCTAAGAAGTCGGCCAGCGAATGATAAGTCATCCATTCCGTTTTACGCTGCTCATCGATATAAGTCGTTGCCACATCGACACAACGTACCTCTGAGAATCCTGCTTTTTCTAGCCAGCCTGTCAATGCCGCGACTGATGGTAAAAAATACACATTATTCATCTGGGCATAGCGGTCATGTGGCACCAGTACGGTATTGGCATCACCTTCGATAACCAAGGTTTCAAGCACCAATTCACCGCCTTTGACCAACTGCCCTTTAAGCTGTTGTAAATGCTCAAACGGCGATTGGCGATGATAGAGCACACCCATACTAAATACGGTGTCAAATAATTGGCTATGCTCGGGCAATGCTTCAAGTGGTACGGGGATATAATGCGTTTTATAGCTATCAGCAGCCCCGACAAAATGACGAATCGCCATAAACTGATGATAAAACAAGCAAGACGGATCAATGATAATGACCGTATCCGCGCCAGCGCCAGCCATACGCCAGCCGTGATAGCCAGAGCCACCGCCCACATCCAATACGCGACGACCTTTTAAATTACCCAAATGCGGTGTGACCCGTTGCCACTTCCAATCACTGTGCCATTCGGTATCAATCAATATTGGCGCGGCTTGTTGGTCTTCATTCTGACCACTATCAATTTGATTTTCGAGCTGACCACCAATTTGAAAAGGCCCTTTGCGCCATGGCATCAGCTGCTTTAATAGTGCCATTGTTTGTTTGCGCTGAGACTCACTAAGATTTGCCTCAATCGTCAGGACATCACTGTTCAGATCGACATTATTGACGGTTAATTCTGGCAAACGAGCGACTGACGCTTGATAAGCAGGTGCATGCGCGTAGTTGGCTTTGTCCTTGATATCATTTAACCATGTTGGCAAGCGCGTAAGCCATTCATAAGCACTCGGCTGCTGCTGTGCTAACTCCAACAAGGTTAAATATAATGCGCGTTCGGCGTGGGTGATAGTGTCGTTAAGCATAAAAGCAGATTACCGTATTGATCAAAAAAACTGTGTTAAAAATAAGGATTATTTAAACGCCACAATAGAGACGAAGTTTAAAAACTGAAACCACGTGAGATGACGTTTAAAGCCAACTTGATCTAACCGTACATGATGCTCGTCTAAGGTATCAGTAATAAGCACGTTCTCTAGTGCATTACGTTTGCCGCTGATTTCCATCTCGCTATAACCATTGGCACGTTTAAAATCATAATAACGCTCAACCAACCACGCATCATATTGCTCATCAAAAGCATGGGTTTTTTCAGTTAATACCAGCATCCCGCCTTCACTTAACGCTGCATAAATTTTCTCTAATACTGCGACTCTATCGGCGGCGGGTAAAAATTGTAAGGTTAAGTTCAAAATCACCATATCGCACGGTTCAAGCTCGACATCGCGAATATCAGCGGTAATCACTTCGATGTCATGCTCAGGATAGTTTTCACTCAGTAGCGTGGTCGCTTCGGTCGTCATCGCTGGTGAGATATCAATCGCTTTAATCTGCAAATCTTGCGGCTCAAACTCACCCGCCAACGTCATACTTGCTGCGCCAAGTGAACAGCCCAAATCATACACTCGACTGACGCGCTGACCACTATCGCTCTGTTGACGATACTTACAATGGCGTCGGGCAAATATGGGCAGCATCGCTAGCACCTGACCATAACCGGGCACACTGCGACGAATCATATCAGGGAAACAAGCCACCACTTGCTCATCAAAAGAGAAGCGTGCCGCTTTATCGAGTGGCGTGGTAAACGGTTTGTCAAATAGGGTGTCGTGTTTAACAATAGCAGGCTTAGATTGACTCATGGTGCGACTCATTTTGTGATGATAGAACTTAAATTAGGAGATAATTGATGGTCTTGCTTGTCATTATTAGCTGAAAGCGGCACGACGTAGCAAAAGCCCATTATAACATTACTGTTTGTTACTTATCGCAGTCAGATGCCCTGCTAAGCTAAATACGTATTGCTAAGTAAAAAACACTTGGCTCGCATTTTATAGTTATAAAAATAGGAAAGATTATGCAAACCATTATTTTAGGCGGTGGCTGTTTTTGGTGTACCGAATCGGTATTTTTATCCGTAAAAGGTGTGCAATCTGTCGTCTCAGGCTACATGGGCGGTGACGCTGTTTCTGCCAATTACGAAGCGGTCTGTGGTGGCAATACAGGGCATGTTGAAGTGATCAAAATTGAGTTCGATGACTCTATCGTCCCGTTAGAAGTGATACTTGATGTTTTCTTTGCCACCCATGATCCCACCACAATGGATCGTCAAGGCAATGACGTCGGCAGCCAGTACCGCAGCGTGGTTTTTTATACCGAAGAAAATCAGAAACCAACGATTGACCGCACTATCAACAAACTGCGCGATATGGGCGTCAATGTGGTCACTGAAGTACATCCAGCTGTTGAGTTTTATCAAGCAGAAGAGACCCATCAGGATTTCTTTAATAAGAATCCAGGACAAGGGTATTGTAACTTTGCCATACCACCAAAGCTTGCCAAATTGCGTAAAGAGTTTAGTCAATATATGGTGAGCTAAACCACAAAATGAAGATAATTTTCATTTGAAAAAAGATTATCTAAGCATTTCATTATAGCCAAACGCTTATTGTATGAGCGTTTGGCTTTTTAACATCTTTAGCATTCTCACTCAAACAGTTATGATAGAAACAACTCAAATATAACCCTCAACGAATAAAGGCTAAGGTATGAACGCTGAATTTTGGCACAGCCGCTGGCAAGAGAAACGTATTGGCTTTAATCAGTCTGCAGTGAATCCCTTATTAATGAGCTACTTTAAACAATTAAACGTGCCAGCTGGTAGCCGTGTCTTTGTCCCTCTTTGCGGTAAATCGATTGATATGGCTTGGCTGGCAGCGCAAGGCTACGACGTTGTAGGCGTTGAATTGGTGGAAACAGCGGTACAAGAATTCTTTACTGAGCAGAATATCTCCCCTACTGTGCACCAGTATCTAGATAATCCAGCCATTAAATACTATCAAGGTCAGTTGTCAGGACAAATCATTACCTTATGGGTTGCTGATATTTTTGCATTAACGACTGAGGATATTGGATCTGTAAATGCCGTATATGACAAAGCCGCATTGATTGCGCTACCGGCTGATATGCGTGTGCAATATAGTGCGCAAATGTACCAGCTCAGTGCTAATGCACCACAATTTATCATCACTCTCACTTATGACCAAAGCAAAAAAGCGGGACCGCCGTTCTCTATCAGTAGCGAGCAAATACAGCAATATTATGGCGATAACTATCATATCAGCGAACTGACGAGTGAACCTACTTCTATAGGATCGGCACCTGAGCTAATGGTCACGGAGCATGTTTGGCTGTTGAAATGAGTGGTTAATAAATGAAATGAGTCGTTAATAGAGCCGTTTGCGTAGTGATTAATCAGTACTAAATTATGATGGAGAAATTGAATGAAAATATTAGTTGGGCTGATAAGTTTAATCTCTATTTTGCTAGTCACACTCGCAGGTCCGCTGTACAAGTTTGGCTTAGTCGATTTAGCGACTGCGTTTGCAGGGTTTAAGCTTGGTGTATTTGCCGGTATCGCAACATTGGTCCTATTAGGCATACAGCTTTTATTTAAACGAGACACGGCTAGCCTTGGTAGCGCATTACCATCGGCAGCGCTTGCTATCACTGCCATTGCTATTCCACTAAGCATGATGAATACCGCCAAAAATGTACCGCCCATTCACGATATTTCAACCGACCTAGTGAATCCACCTGCATTTGTGGCCATTGCCCCACTGCGCGCTGATGCACCAAACCCAGTTGAGTATGCAGGTGTAGAGACTGCAACGCAGCAGCGCGCCGCCTACCCTGAATTACAAACTTTACGCTATAGCCAGTCAAAATCTGAGTTGGTTGGGGCAACCAAACAAGCCATCGATAATTTAGGTTGGGAGCTTGTCAATATCGATGCGGATAAAGGCGTCATTGAAGCGACCGATACGACTGCTTGGTTCGGTTTTAAAGATGATGTTGTCGTGCGTATCACGGATAACAGTAGTGAACGTCTAGTAGATATTCGTAGCAAGTCACGGGTTGGTGGGAGCGATTTGGGCAAAAATGCGGCGCGGATTCATAAGTTGATTGAAGAGTTGGATAGGGTTTTAGGGGAGTGATTAGGTTTCGAGAGAAGTAAAAGTGATTAATTGGATTTTTTTAGCACTTTATCCATTTTAGCCTATCTACCTTAAAACCCTCTCTCAACCTCACGCCACCGTCAATTTATAGTAACAGCTTACTTCGATACCTTTTCTTTACCCATGAGATTGGTTACTCTAAGTCCATACTGCACCAATCCGCTTTGCTTTCTCTTTTAATAACTATTTCAGCGTTTATAGGATATTTTCATGCGTTTGACTCCAGTTTCTACTTTATCGCTACTTAGCCTTGCTGTTGGGCTGAGTTTTGCTAGCACTGCTCAAGCAGCCAAACCACCAGCGCCAGACTTATCTAATGCCGAGTTTCAACAATGCTTAGACGGTTTGAAAAACTCTAGCAAATTTCGCGGCGTCGATAGCTCTACTTTTAATAACTATCGCCCTAGCCAGCCTGATCCTAGCGTGATTCAGTCATTGAATTATCAGCCAGAATTTCAAAAAGACGTTTGGGATTATTTATCTTCACTGGTCGATAAAGAGCGTGTAGAAGATGGCATCCGTGCCAAGCGCCAATGGGCGGATACGCTCCGTCAAATTGAATCACGCTATGGCGTCAAAGCCGAGCACGTACTAGGTGTATGGGGCGTTGAGTCAAACTTTGGGCAGACATTGGGCAAAAAACCTTTGTTTGAGTCTTTAGCGACGCTGTCTTGTTTTGATCGCCGTCAGAGCTACTTCCAAGGTGAATATGCCAATGCGCTAAAAATCGTCCAAAACGGTGATATCGCGCCAAGTGATATGACCGGCTCATGGGCAGGCGCTTTTGGGCAAACGCAATTTATGCCAAGTACCTTTTTAGAGCTAGCAGTTGATTTTGATGGCGATGGTCGCCGCGACTTGGTCAACAGTGTGCCTGACGCGCTAGCCTCTACCGCCAACTTCTTGGACAATCGTGGCTATCGCACGGGCGAGCCTTGGGGTTACGAAGTCAAGCTGCCCAGTGGATTTTGGGCAGCGTCTGATCGTAAAAACAAGAAGTCTATTAGCCACTGGCGCAATCAAGGTATCACGCTCGCCAATGGCAGTCCATTGCCAAACGATTTGAGTAGCGCTGGGTTATTATTACCCGCTGGCAAAGATGGTCCTGCTTTCTTGGTCGGTAAAAACTTTGATACGTTTTACTCTTATAATGCGTCAGAAAATTATGCATTGGCAATCGCCCATTTATCAGACTTAATCACCAAAGAGGACAGCAGCAAAACTGACTTTGTCACAGCATGGCCTACCGATGACCCTGGTATCAGTCGCCAGCAAGCCAAAGATATCCAGCAGGCGTTATTGAATGCGGGTTACGATATTGGTGGTGTTGATGGCATTATTGGCGACAATACCCGTATCGCGATTCAGCAATACCAATCTAGTCGTGGTATCTTGCCAGCGGATGGCCGCGCAGGACAGAAATTCTACCGTGCAATCATTGGAGATGCTGGAAACACAGCCCCGAAAAGCACGCAATACGGCAATCAATACGGACAGCCGTCGAATAGCCAGCCTTTAAACCCTGCCTCTGCTGATCGCATGGGACAGCTGATTCAGCAGCAAACGAGTACTCCTAATACTTACTCGACGCAGCCTTCTGCACAATCACCTACCTCTGGTAACACACGCTATCGCCGTGTCATTGGTAGCGACGGTGTGGTGAAGCTCGTTCGTGTTGACGAAGGTTCTTAGTATTCTGCGGATGTATCTTAGGTTAAACACATACTATACTAAGCACGCCCTAGATTAAGCACACAAAAAAAGCCACGTTAATAATAACGTGGCTTTTTTCATAGGATGTATTCTTTATTTTTTAGTCAATTTTTAACTTAAACGATCGGTGGTGGGTTCGGTTTACCATTTTCACCATCCCAGTTCTCACGTGCCTTTTCATCTAGATCAGCAGGCGTTTTTGGCTCCCACTTGCCGTTTTCTTTCCAAGTAGCATCGCCCCAATCAGCATCTTCTTCTTTTCTGTCCAAGTCTTTGTAAGCTTGGCTAGGGTCGATACCGCGACGTTTCATGTCCGCTACTTGCTCTTCTAGTGTATGAAACTGCTCGGCAGCATGCATAGATTCTTCTAAGCCATCAAGCTCTTTTTTTAATGCATCGTTCTTAGCGTTACTCATCAGGTGCTCTCCTTAGTCAGTATTATTATGCGATTTATATACATTCGATTTATATGTATACAATATATACGTCAGTAATTTTAATATAAATAATGTATTTATTATCAATCTCTGATTAGTCTCAATATTACCAGTCTTAAATGGATTCACAACCGTTGACGCGTATGCTTTGTATTACAAAACGTAGTCACAGCCATACGTCTGCTCTTTACAGCAGATAGGCTACTGACTATTTTGAAATGAGGAAGGCAGGAATATTAATTATTAGCGTAGAGTGCGAATCATTGGGAGTTATGATGGACTTCGTTCAATAAATTTTTTGCGTGAAAGGTCAACTTCCAAAGTTCTTGCGAGACACGAGTGCCATAGGTTGTGAGCTGGATCCAGTTTGCACCCACTAGCTGACGTTGTAGCTGGTTCAAATCATCTTGTGAAATTTGGCAGCGCGAGACTGCATGGACATTCGGCATCTCTTTTTTGATGTCTTGCTCAGCTTTTGACGCTATTAAGCGATTCACAGCATTTTGCAAGCCATAGCTCGAAAAGGTCGCTGGTATTTTCATCAAGGCGATCAATATCTCTTGCCATGTTAAGGTCAAGGGTCTGGTAACATCGGTTAGGTTGCCACCTGCATAAGCTTGAGCACTATATTGAATATCAAAAGCTTCTAACAATATAATAGGCTTACTCACATCATCAGAGACGAATTCATCAGCAGGTGGGCTATTTTTCTTTAGCGTTTTGTCAGTAGACAATAGATCTGCAAACCGTTCCGCCACGGTTTGCTTGCTAAATTTAATCATTTCCTCATTAGCTCTCAGCCATCCACCAACGACCTGATGATTGGTCACTGCGTTATAGTAAGCTTGCACGAGCAATGGCTCAATATCCGTTTCTGTATCATAATAATATATTTTGTTGTCTTGCCGGGTCACCGACTTAATAAATTCTTGCAGTTGACGACTGATACTCGCATCTGGATGATGATTTTTGATTAAGATGAGTAACGGTTTGAGCTTGGCTTTGGCATTCAAATAGCTCAAATGCATTTGGCTAACGCCATTCCTTTGCACGGTGCCATAACTGTCTCCAATGAGCATCAGTGCATAATCGCAGGAGTCGATACATTGTCGACCATATAGCGATGCTTTTGGCAATTGGCTCGACACATCATAGGTCAAGAAAGCCCGCGACTGAAAAAATATCGCCAAGCTGTCCAAGACCAACAATTGATCATTGTCAGCGCATATGATATGAATATGATAGCGACGGTCTGGCACAATCACCTCTAAGCTTAGGTCATGACATAGAATAATATGATATAAAATAGAGCACAAATATCTTGTTTTGCACAGCCTAGCATAATCTTATAAAAATAAGCTCAATTTATTTTGATTATATCAATATTATGGTTATGGGTTTGTATAAATACCTTTAGCTGTGCCTATTTAGAATAGTATTGCAAGATGGCGTCTTTGCCAAGCAAACGCGCTATTAAAGTACCTAGTTTATCATCGAACTTAGTCGCATAAAAAATCAATGGCGGTCGAGTGACAACTTTTGTTTTGTCAGTTGTTTCTAAACAATGACCATCTGAGGTATTGTCAACCAATGCAGACAGCTGGTTTGCAGCCAATAGCTGCTTAACTCGCTCAGCAATCGCTTGTCCAGAATCAACGACCTGCATCGCCAATTGCTGCTGAGCAATCTCATCTAACAAAAACGTTTTGAAAAACGGATAGTGCGTACAGCCTAGTACCAATTGATCAACGCCATCATGAGCAAATAATGTGAGCTGCTGGCGTAATCTTAAAGCAGTATCGTCCTGCTCTGGCATTCCTGCCTCGACCCAAGGTACCAATTGCGGATCAAAATATTTGGTCACTACCATATTGTTGGGTTTAGCAAAGTGATCGATGACCTCATTAAGCAATGTGCCATTCAAGGTAGCCTTAGTCGCTAAAACGACCACGCGACCAATTTTGCTCGCTGATATGGCGGGCTTTAGCGCCGGGACTAATCCGACGATAGGTAGCTGCGGATAACGCCGTCTGGCTGTTCCCAAAGCATAGGCTGAGGCGCTATTACAAGCAATAACAATGAGCTTGCAGCCCTGCTCATACAGCCAATCAACGGCTGTTAAAGTCAACGCTTCAATATCGGCGCTATCACGATTACCATAAGGCACATTTAAGGTGTCTGCATAATAGACATAACGCTCGGCAGGCAACTGCTGTGCCAAATGTAGATAAACAGACAGTCCACCGACACCAGAGTCAAACAATCCAATTGGCGCATTGCGCTTTTTATTATTTACAACTGTGCCAATATTCGTTTTATGGATGTCAGCTTTAGCATTAGTTGCACTATCGACATGCTCAACATGTTTACCATCAAGGCTATCTAAGCGCATTTTCACCCTATTTAAGCTATTACTTGCAGCAATATCCATCACTACTCTACTACCATTTTTATATACATATCGTCATCTTTAAGCTGTTTGCTATTTGCTGTTTGCTGTTTGCTGTTTGGCATACTACAGTAATTATCTGGTGATTTATCGCTATAGTCGGTTCAATATAATTTGGATACAATGAGGGCAAGCAAAAGTACTACAAATAGTAGACTAAGCGAACCTGATACCGTATCTGATTTATATGGGATTGACTATATCTAAACCGTAAATTATTTGACGGACACATAGTTTTGAGCCCTTGCGTTAACTGTCTGGCATCGACAGCTCATAGGATTTTCCGCCACTTTGTAATGTCAGTATCGTCTCACCATTTTGCTCTGTCAATTCGCCAATTTCGGTCAAGTGATAAAAAGTATTACGCCCAATAAGTGCGTCCAAACCATTTCTAACGGGCATATAAGGACGTACCTGCATATCCATTGCTGTCTGCCGATCAATCGTATCATTGTCTGTAGGATTATACGCCTTTAATGTGATGGTGTGCTCATCATCTAAACGCACCACATCGCCAGTCGTCGTGGTAAATTCTAACCAACGGTTATTGCCTTCGTTGACGATACCGACGTCATTGATTAATAAAGGGGCATCTTCAACTTGGATACGGATTTTCTGTACTGGCGTCTTCAAAAAATATTCAATGATGCCATTATTGTCTTCTTTCCATAAAATAGTCGCAAATAAGCTCACCAATGACTCTCTGGTCATTTGCCCTCCTTCATGCCACCACTCGCCATTTGCCTTTATGACCAGATCCATATCGGCCACATCTTTTGGGTGCCATTTATCCAATGGTGGGATGGCACGTCCCTCACGTTTGCCTACGGTAGACTTTAGATACTGACTGAGCGAATCCATATTACTTAGCTCAGATGGCACGTCTTTTGGCGGTTTAGCTGCCGATTCATCGTTTTGAATTATGTCTTCATTATTGTTATTCATCTTATAATCCTTTACTTAGCATTCAAAGTTTGGCAAATCTATTATTACTATAAATTTTAGTTTCGGGTATGATGAAAACATATCATCTTAGCACCCTCATTAGTTCAATCTTACCTTAACATCGATACTCATAAATGCGTATCGTGTTTGTAGGACTTTTCTTTTATAATGAGTAACGATTTTTTATTGAAATGGTCAAGTGGGTGTTGTGTTAATGACACATTTTACGTGATGTGTTGATATCCTTAAATACATGGATCTCAACAGTAACATGGTCAATTGATGTCGCAAAGACAGTTTTTATCGGGCAGCCATATGTCTGAGTAATGTTAGCGCCGCAAGTCTATTGTTCAATTGTTAAGCTAATGATGCCCTGAGATAAGCCACTAAAAGTTTAGGAGTAGGTATGCAAGAGCAAGACAATCAAAAGCCAGTCATTGATAGTGACACTGTGAATACTGACCCATCAGTAGCGACAGAGACGGCAAATCTAGATAAAGCAGAGTCAGCCGTTGTGACCCAAGAAGTGCCAGCTGAAACAGTCGCTATCGACAAAGCGCCAGAGCCAGTAGTAGAAGCTGTCGCGGCAGAGCCTGAGATTGAACGTGAGTCCATGGAATTTGACGTTATCATCGTCGGTGGTGGACCTGCTGGGCTATCTGCTGCTATCCGCCTGCGTCAGCTCGCTATCGCTGCTGGTAATGATGAGTTTATGGTTTGTGTGGTCGAAAAAGGTTCTGAGTTTGGTGCGCATACCTTATCAGGTGCTGTCATCGAACCGCGCGCTTTGAACGAGCTGATACCAGATTGGAAAGAAAAAGGCGCGCCGCTTAATGTGCCAGCGACCGAAGATCGCTTTTATTATTTAAACTCAGCCACGCGCTCTACTAAAGTACCTGACTCGTTGATTCCAGGACCGATGCACAACAATGGCAACTATATTGTCTCATTGGGCAATGTGGTGCGCTGGTTGGCGGTACAAGCTGAAGAGCTTGAAGTCATGATGTTCCCAGGCTTCCCTGCAGATGATATTTTATATAACGATGATGGTTCTGTACGTGGTGTCTTAACGGGCGATATGGGTGTGGCTGCCAATGGCGAAGCCAAGCCTAGCTTTGAGCCAGGTTATGAGCTACTTGCTAAATACACTATTTTTGCCGAAGGCAGCCGTGGTCATTTAGGTAAGCGCTTAATCAGCCGTTTTGATCTTGATAAAGACTCAGATCCTCAGCATTATGGTATCGGTCTAAAAGAGCTGTGGGACGTAGCCCCTGAGAAACACGAGCAAGGCGTGGTCATGCACGGTCTTGGCTGGCCATTGACCGAAACAGGCTCTACTGGTGGCTGGTGGTTATACTTCGATGAAAATAACCAAGTAAGCTTTGGTCTTGTCGCTGACTTGTCTTACCACAACCCATATATGTCGCCATTCGATGAGATGCAGCGCCTAAAGACCCATCCCGTCATCAAAAACGTATTGGAAGGCGGCAAGCGTATCTCTTATGGCGCACGTGCTTTGACCAAGGGTGGCTTAAACTCTCTACCGAAATTTACTTTCCCAGGTGGTGTCTTGGTTGGTGATAATGCTGGATTCTTGAACCCTGCTAAAATCAAAGGCACACACACATCGATGAAGTCAGGCATGCTAGCCGCCGAAGCCATTTTTGAGGCACTACAAGCTGATCGTCAGCATGATGAAGTCGTTGCTTATACCACCATGTATAAAGAGTCGTGGTTGTATCAAGACAACTATGAGTCACGCAACTTCTCGCCTGCAATACATCGCATGGGTCTGTTTATGGGCGGTGCTTTTACCTTTATCGAGCACAACTTATTAAAAGGTAAAATGCCGCTTACCTTACATGACAGCCTGCCAGATTATGATCAGTTAGAGCGTGCCAATCATGCTTTTCAGCCAACCTACCTCAAGCCTGATGGTAAACTGGTATTTGACAAGCTGTCATCGGTATTTATCTCTAATACCAACCATGCAGAAGACCAGCCGGTACATTTGAAACTGACTGATCCAACGGTACCTGTTTCAATTAACTTACCGCTATATGCTGAGCCTGCTCGTTTATACTGCCCAGCCGGTGTATATGAAATAGTAAAAGATGCCGAAGGAGCTAAGTTTGTGATCAATGCGCAAAACTGTGTGCATTGTAAAACTTGTGATATCAAAGATCCTTCACAGAATATCACTTGGGTAACGCCAGAAGGTGGCGGTGGCCCTAACTATCCTAATATGTAAATATAAACAATATTAGGATTACTCGCTGATACTAAAAACCGCTCTTATGAATTCATAAGGGCGGTTTTTTTAACTTCGAAACATGAGACAAGTTTATCTTTAATCAGGTGAGATTAATCTGTCCATGCATCACGATTGGCTTCGTTTTTCAGCTTCACAAAGTCATCAGGATTAAACTTAATTTGATCGCCAGTTTTACCTTCTTTAATCTGACGCTCGTAATCACGCAATATGCGCAGTGCTACGGGTGACAAGATTAAAATAGCCACTAAGTTAACGAGCGCCATTAGACCCATTGATAAGTCAGCGAAGTTCCATATGGCAGGAAGACTGGCAATAGCACCCACAAATACCATGCCAAGTACCATAAAGCGGAATATCATGATCATGACTTTGGCGTTTTTGGCACCAGAGATGAATTCAAGATTTGACTCACCATAGCTATAATTGGCAATGATAGAGGTGAAAGAGAAGAAGAAAATAGCAATCGCAACGAAAATCACGCCCATATCACCCACATACTGCGACAGAGCCAACTGAGTCAGCTGAATACCTTCTTGCTCAACACTAGGATCGACCACACCGGACAAAATAATAATCGACGCCGTTGCCGTACAAATGACAAGCGTATCCATAAATACACCCAGCATTTGCATAAATCCTTGCACCGCTGGATGATCGGGATGACTCTTCGCCGTTGCCGCCGCATTAGGCGCTGAACCCATACCCGCCTCATTTGAAAACAGACCGCGCTTGATACCGTTAATCATTGCCTGAGCAATACCATAACCAATCACCCCGCCTGCTGCTTGCTCAAAACCAAATGCCGATTTAACAATTAACACAATCGCCGCTGGGAATTGACTAAAATTCGTCACGATAATGAACAAGGCTAATAGGATATAAAGAATCGCCATCACGGGTACGATTTTACCCGCAATACGAGCAACCGAGCGTAAACCACCGAATACCACTGGCGCCACTAATACAACCAATACCAAGCCTGTCATCCACGTTGGGACCCCAAATGCTTCGTTGGTCGCTTGTGCGATGGTATTTGACTGCACGCCATTAAAGGCTAAGCCGAACGCTACTAATAAGCATAATGAGAAAAATATCGCTAGCCAGCGCTGACCAAGACCTTTTTCGATATAATAAGCCGGTCCACCGCGGTAAACATTGTCATTGTGCGGCACTTTATAGGCTTGTGCTAATGTTGATTCGATAAAACTGGTCGACATACCGACGATCGCAGTCATCCACATCCAAAACACGGCACCCGGACCGCCAAGGTAAATCGCGATTGCAACCCCTGCCAAGTTACCTGTACCGACCCGCGCCGCCAATGACGTCATCAGCGCCTCAAATGAGCTGATACCGCCATCTTTACGCCCTTGATTGGACACACGCAATAGCTGCCACATATGCCCAAAGTGGCGAAACTGAATAAAACGTGTGGCAATGGTAAAATAAAGACCCGCACCAATCAGTACGAACATCAGTAATCCATACCAAGGGTTACTTGCAATTAGCCAATCATTGTTGCCCCAAATAATACTGACACCATAATTGACGATGCTATTAAACCAACCTGCTATCCCTTCACCCATACTGCTATCCTCTCACTTACATTTTATACTGCTAGTATATTTTATGGATTGATGTGATTAATGATATTTAAAAATGCTTACTAATCCCTCTGCCTACTCATGAAACATTGAATACCTGATCAATATACTGGCAAAGTAAATCACTAACATCCTGTCGCTACATTTTAACTGACTAAAGATTATTTAACTATTTCAAACCTCTATTATAAAATTAAATAATTACGAACTTTTGTAAGTTGTTTAGATAAAGATCAAAAAAATATTTTTTATATGAAATATTGAAGAAAACTTTTGAGACTAGGTATAACAGATAGATTTTAAAACGTATTCATATAAACACCATTCCAAAAAAAATAGTCACTGCCATAATATTTATTGAGTAAAGTATTGGCTATATTTATAGAATGAATGACTTTTATTGCTAATAATGCTCTAATACCTCCATAAAACTAAATCCTTAATATAAATAAGGTTTTAGCACAGCACCTGAGCAACGGCCTTTTTTTTAGCTGGTCTCTCTAACATAAGTTGACCATGGTTTCCATAAAGCAAACATTTAGTTACATAAAGTAAATAAAATTTATTTATTGTTAATTAAGTCAATATTGTATATATTCCCAATAAGTTCATAAATATTTCTTGCAATACTTATTGGCATGAATAATAAGTTGAAATATTAATACAATATCATCAGGGATGATGAGCATAATAAGACAGAGGACTGTCAATCAATAACGACCCTCCTCCATAAATCCTCATCTCTATGTACTATAAATCCAGTCATTCTATAGCCCATAAATCTTGTTAGATGTTTAGGTTATAGTCGACCCACAGCCATATTTTACAATGTCATCTTTAGCAAAATCGAACCACAGAAAAGTATTTTTCGCAGTGTTTTAACTGATAGAAATCTGCTTTTTTTTCGATAATATTGGGTTACTTACTACTGGTTGGTCATTCTGCTTTATCAGCCTATAAACTGATTTTAGGATTCGTTTATAGACAACGTATCGAACTGTCTTCCATCATGTGATACATGCTAAAGCAAAATAACTTGTCAGGCTCAAATCAGTAATCTTGTTTTTATGTTAGGCAAAAGGAGTTGTCCTATGGAAAACCACAACGATCCATCCGGTTATTGGCGTGCCAATGTCCGTCTCATTTTAGGTAGCCTATTTATTTGGGCACTATGCTCATACGGGTTTGGGATTTTGTTACGTCCTCTCTTAGCAGGTATTAAAATCGGTGGTACCGACTTGGGCTTTTGGTTTGCTCAGCAAGGATCCATTGGGGTATTTATCGTTTTAATTTTCTTCTACGCTTGGCGTATGAATAAGTTAGATAAACAATACGGCGTAGACGAGGAATAGCCCCATGAGTCAATTTACGATTAATATTATTTTTGTAGGTCTATCTTTCGCTCTATACTTCGGTATTGCAATTTGGGCACGTGCTGGCACAACGAGTGAATTCTACGTAGCAGGCGGCGGTGTTCACCCTGTCGTCAACGGTATGGCAACGGCTGCTGACTGGATGAGTGCTGCGTCATTTATTTCGATGGCAGGTATTCTTGCCGCTGGCGGTTATGGCGCATCAACTTATTTGATGGGTTGGACAGGTGGTTATGTACTACTGGCAATGCTCCTAGCGCCTTATTTACGTAAATTTGGTAAATTTACGGTACCTGACTTCATCGGTGACCGTTTTTATTCAAAAACGGCAGCAATGATTGCCGTAGTTTGTTTGATTATCGCCTCAACCACATACGTTATCGGTCAGATGACAGGTGCCGGTGTTGCCTTCTCACGCTTCTTGGAAGTTGAAAACACTACTGGTCTACTGATTGCTGCGGTTGTTGTCTTCTTCTATGCTGTACTTGGTGGTATGAAAGGGATTACTTATACGCAGGTAGCGCAGTATGTGGTTCTAATGATTGCATATACCATTCCTGCTGTTTTCATCTCACTTGAGTTAACAGGCAATCCAATTCCAGGTTTGGGCTTGTTTTCAAACCATGTGGAAGCAGGGGTTCCTATCTTAACTAAGCTAGATCAGGTGGTTACTGATTTGGGTTTCACGGCTTATACCGCTGACGTTCCTAACAAACTAAACATGGTGCTATTTACCTTATCACTCATGATCGGTACAGCAGGTCTACCACACGTTATTATCCGCTTCTTCACCGTCCCTAAAGTCGCTGATGCGCGTTGGACAGCTGGTTGGACATTGGTATTTATCTCGCTATTATACTTCACTGCTCCTGCCGTAGGTGCAATGGCACGTTTAAACCTGATTGATACGATTTATCCACAAGGGGTAGCAGAAGCACCTATAAACTATGATCAACGTCCAGACTGGATGAAGACATGGGAAGATACCGGTCTTATTAAATATAATGATCTTAATAATGATGGTCGTATCCAAATGTACAACGACAGTGGTCTTGGTGCCGCTGAGCTTGCCTTGAGTGCTGCACAAGCGGATGGTGGCGATGTAGCCGCTGCCACTGCAGCCGTAGAGACTGCACGTGTCGCACAGGATCTAGAACTTGATGGACGCTTCACCGCAGCAGGCTGGAAGGGTAATGAGCTGGATGTCAATGCCGATATCTTAGTATTAGCTAACCCAGAAATTGCGAATCTTCCACCATGGGTTATTGGTCTTATCGCCGCAGGTGGTTTGGCAGCAGCGCTCTCAACAGCCGCAGGCCTACTACTCGCTATTTCGTCAGCGATCAGTCATGACTTGATTAAACGAAACCTTAATCCAAACATTACTGATAAAGGCGAATTGAGAGTTGCGCGTATTACGATGGGTGTTGCGATTGTAGTTGCTACTTGGTTAGGAATAAATCCACCAGGGTTTGCCGCACAGGTAGTCGCATTAGCATTCGGTATCGCTGGTGCATCGCTCTTCCCTGCACTAATGATGGGTATTTTCTCTAAACGGATCAATAATGTTGGTGCCATCGCTGGTATGCTAACAGGTCTGATTAGTATCCTTGTTTATATCTTTGTCTTTAAAGGTTGGTTCTTCATTAGCGGTACAGCGAACTTCCCTGATACGGCAGAGTATTGGTTGTTTGGTATCTCACCACTATCATTTGGTGCGATTGGGGCATTGCTTAACTTTATCGTAGCGTTTGCTGTCTCTTATGCTACTGCTCCCCCACCATTACACATTCAAGAGTTGGTTGAAAGTGTCCGCTCTCCACGTGGCGCAGGCGGTGCAGTCGACCACTAAGTGTATAAATGAGAATATATCTTCAGTTACTATATATCACTCACAGGCAGTAGCTGCTTGTGAGTGATTTTTTTATCTCTTATTTATTATAAAAAATGTTAGATTTTTGCTTTATTGAATATACTTTATTAACTATGCTTAGGGCGTGTTCTCAATTAAATCGATTACCCTCTAAATGGGCTAAAAATGGCTAAATTTTGCCAAACATCGTCAATAGCTTATCAATATTTCGATATTATTTTCGCTACTTTCCTTGTTTGACGGCAATTTATCTCATTTTTATGACCGTTTTTAAAATGAGGACACGCCCTAGTTAAAAGCGCTTAATTAAAAGTGCCTAACGCATTAAGGAAGATTTTATGCTTTTTGAGTTTATCGCTACCATTGCTGCCGCATTTGGCATGGCTGGTCTGGCACTCATTATAACTCACCTCAGTAAACTGGCTGGCAAACGTGCACCAAAGTGGCTTATTCCTTTTTTTGCTGCGATTGGTATGTTTGCCTTTCAAATACACCAAGAGTATAACTGGTATGGTCAGCAAGTGAGCAAGTTACCAGCAGGCGTGCAAGTCGTCAAAGTAGCAAAAAGCACCGAGTGGTTTCGCCCATGGTCTTATATCAAGCCGCAAATATTACGTTTTATCGCTGCCGATACCGCCAACGCTAGCGTACAGGTAGACAATCCAGATGTATATTTGGTTAATTTATATCTGTTTGAAAGACGCAGAAGTGTGCAGAAAGTACCACAAGTTATAGACTGTCGTATTCCTGCACGTGCCGATTATGTCATACCCGAAAAAGACAGTAAGCTAACGATTGATGAACATGTCAAGCAAACAACAGCATGGCGAGAGTTGGCAACAGATGACCCGTTGTTCATTAGTATTTGTACTGGTAAAAGCTAACCTCCTCATAAATATGCAAATAAAACCCTGCTAAAATATCTGATTACTAAGGGGTTTAAGACGGCTTATATTATAGTCATGTATTCAATTGCGCTGAGAAGTTGCGGTATAAGTATGCTTTGAATTAGCGCCTAACAGCAATCCAGCGCATAGACCACCAAAGTGCGCCGCAAACGAGATACCTTGTTGCGGCATCAATCCTTGCTTGATTGTCAACCAATAGCCAGTACCCATGACAATACAGGCAATCAAATAACCCCAACGCCGCGCAAATACAGCACCGCCTATCATATAGCCAAGCATCGCAAAGCATAACCCTGATGCGCCAACATGAATTGACAATGGCGAGCCAATGATCCAAGTAACCAATCCAGATGCGATAATGAGCTTAATCACTGTTCGATAAGCATTCTTTTCAAACAATCCAAACAAAAATAAAATTTGTAATAACGTCAAGGTGTTACCAAGCAAATGTGAAAAATTGCCATGCATCGTCCATGATGCAAATACTCCAATCATGCTGCCCACATCCAAGGCACGAGGCACAATTCCAAAGATATTCCACATGCCAAATAATGCCACTTCATTTAAAAAAAACATGCCCCACATCGGTATTAATACAAAAGCATATAAGCCTATAACCTGCTTTATTCGTATCATAATCAAGCTAAGCAGTTGCTGCCAATTCATATAATGCCCTATTCTTTTAATCCATGTTTTTAGCGATATTTTAATGACTCAGCGTAGCAGTGGAGCGTGTTACAGGCGTAAAATCTAACAATGCAGCCTCTTTGTCAGTCATCAAATAACTGTCACTATGTAATAACGACGTCGAGTGATAAGGCACTAAAGCGGTGGGTACAAAACGACGAGCGGCATCGATATGCTTGATAGAATCATCAAAAAAGATATGAGGTGCAAACGTTCTAAGTACAGCTGTTTTTTCTAAACCTCCTAAGAAAAACGCCATATCAACATTGACGCCCCACTCTCGCAATGTCTTAATCGCACGCAGATCAGCGGGTGCGTTGCGAGCTGTCACCAATGCAATCTTTATGGGAGAATACTTGAGACCAGCGGGTAGACGTTCCTGTAAATTTGATAGTTTAATCAACAGTTCAGCATAGGGGCCTTTTTCAATCGGTAAATCACGCATCTGTATTTCGCGATCGTGAAAAGCACGCAGTCCTTTTTGCTTGTACAGCAGTTCACCTGAATCATCAAACAGCACCGCATCACCATCAAAAGCAATACGTAGCTGATCGGTATCTAACTCATAGGTATTGACGGGGGTTGCGTCGAGTATCGCACAAGCGCAGATATTGGCATCAGCCACTTGCTGGGCATCTTCGCGATTGGTCGTCAAAAATAGATCGACATTGAAGTCTTTAATATAAGGAGCAACAGGACTGCCTGAAATAAATGCCGAGCGTGAGATAGTCAGCTCATGTTCAAGAATTGCATTGAGGACTTGAATGCCCGTATCTGGACTACTCTTTGAAACAATGACCACTTCCACCAAAGGTGTCTCAACCTCTAAATCTTGCATGCCATCATTGCAATAATTATTCAGATTTAATAGAGCTTTAATTAATGGGTAACCAGCACCTATACTGAGAGCATCGTTTTCACGCTTGGTCATATAGTCTCGAAACTCTTTTATGGCGCTTACAGGTCTCTGCTCTAGCAGCTCTAGCAAATAATTTTCTGATTCGGTTAAATCAAAAAGTGCCGTTGCAGAAATCGCGACGATGAGCGTATTACTAAAATCGACTGCCATGATTTTCTCTACTTATAAAGTTATCTATTCGGAAATGCCAACCAGTTTACTACATTCACAAGCCCTTAGAATGATAAGAAAAGTTATCCACGTATAATGTCATTTAGTATAAAAACTACTTTTTAAGTAATCAAAATGACCGCTCAGAAAGTGTCTCATAATGTAACTTTATGTGGAATAATTTAACCATAGAATTATTACGCCGATTTTTTCTTTTATCATAAAAAAGCCATATTGCTATGAAAACAATATGGCTCTATTAATGAACAATACAAATGAACGACGAAGCTATGATTTTCTAAGCTTACTTTTATCAATAGCGCTTACGTTAGCAGCACTAAAGATATCGCTGGAAAGGCGACCAAAATAACCAGTCTAATCAAATCAGAGACAATGAACGGTGCGACCCCGCGAAACATATCAGACAGCTTAATATGCGGTGCCATTGCCTTAATCACAAATATATTCATACCCATCGGCGGCGTAATCAGTCCAAGCTCTACTGTCAATACAGCGATGATACCAAACCATACGGGATCAAACCCTAACGCCACAATGATTGGATATACCACTGGAATAGTAATGACCAGCATCGCCAAAGCATCCATGAACAACCCTAAGAGGAAGTACATGATTAAGATACAGATCAGTACAATCATCGGGCTAACTGCTAATGTACCAATCCAAGTCGCTAGCGTATAAGACAAGCGTGAAACGGAGATAAAGTAACCCAAGGCTTCTGCACCCAGCAGCATAAAGAATACCACCGCTGATAATGCAAGCGTTTCAATCAAAGATTGCTTTAGACCTTTTATACGCATGCCTTTGGCAAAAGCATAAGCCCAAGAAACAAACGCACCGACTGCCGCTCCTTCTGTCGGAGTAAATAACCCAAAGAAAATACCAGCGATAATCACAATGAAAATAAAGCTAAATGGTATGAGTCCCGTCAATGACAGCAGCTTGGCTTTCCAAGAAGTAGGCTCACCGCGACGCGCTAAATGCGGCTTCCAGCGTACCATAATCATAACAGTGATTGAATACATCACCATGCCCAAAATCCCAGGCAAGAAACCAGCGATGAACATGTCACCGACTGACTGCTGGGTTAAGATGGCATAAACCAGTAGCGCAATGCTAGGCGGAATCATAATACCTAACGTGCCACCCGCTGCTAAAATACCACAGGCAAAACCTGGTTGATAACCATACTTCTCCATTTGTGGCAGCGCAACCTTGGTCATAGTGGATGCTGTGGCTAAGGATGAGCCTGAGATAGAAGCAAAAATACCAGACGATCCTATGCCAGCGATACCCAAACTACCCCTCACTCCACCAAAAATAGTTCGGGTAGCTTCAAATAATTTCCCTGCCATCCCTGAATGAGTGGCAAAAACTCCCATTAAAATAAATAAGGGAATCGCACTAAAGTCATACTTTGCCAAGACATCGACTGGGATGTCTTTGAGCATTTGTAATGCACCACTGGGCGCCGTCACTGCGCCAAAACCAACCAATCCAACACCTAACATGGCAAGCGCCACTGGAACTCGCAGGACAACAAGCAGGATCATGACGATTAAGCCGATAGCTCCAATAATTTCTGGACTCATGCGCCTGTCTCCTCGGCGTCAAAGAACTCGCCCGTTTTAAAGATATTAATGGATTCGATTAATGAGCGAATGGCAAGTAAGAGACTTAAAAATGCACTAAATGCATAGATGGGCATCATTGACAATCTAAGATCTTGAGTGACTTTACCGTATTCTATGGCATCAACAGCACTCTCATAAAGCCCCCAAACAAAAACGATACCAATGATAAAAAAGCCCATCATAAAGACGCCCATCATATAACCTTTAATGGCTTGCGGCATTTTTTGGGTAAAGACATCAACGATGATTTGTGAGCGTTCGACGAAAGAGCCAAAGGCAGCAAGTAAAGCAAAGAGCATGAAGTAAGAGACGATCTCTACACTGCCTTTAACAGTAAAGCCAAACTCACCACCAGTCAGCTTGAAAATATAACGAGCAGTCACATCGAGCATCGTTGTGAGAACAATAATAATAAGACTGATACCACCAATAAACTGGCATAATCTAGAGATTAGAATACTGATTTTTACTAAAAATGCCATGTGACACCTCCAATGGGTTATACCACTTTGCAAGCAGCACTGGCAGCTTTTGCTTTCTCATAGACACTATCAGCATCTAAACCCAAAGCATTGACATCACTTAGATATTTTTTAGTACCCTTTTCAAGTGGTCCTTTCCAATCAGGATCATTCAATGGATCAGGAATTTCAACGATCTCATCGCCTTTAGCTTTAGCAGCTTGAATGGCCATTTGATCATGCTTATCAAACACTTCACCAACTTTATTAGCCAATGCCATTCCTGAGTTTTTATCCAACACTTGCTTTAAATCATCAGGTAAGTTGTTATATTTATCCTTATTCATAGTAACCATCAGCGCCGAACTATAAAAAGGAATGTTGGTATGATATTTGGTGATTTCATCAATTTTGAACGCTGTTACGGCCTCCCAGGGAAAACTCAACC
Source organism: Psychrobacter sp. TWP2-1-2 (assembly GCF_049896785.1). Lineage (NCBI taxonomy): Bacteria > Pseudomonadati > Pseudomonadota > Gammaproteobacteria > Moraxellales > Moraxellaceae > Psychrobacter > Psychrobacter sp. TWP2-1-2. The sequence goes on from NZ_JAFCVA010000002.1 coordinate 367,525, forward strand.
CATCGACGACGCCGCGCTGTAGCGAGGTATACATATCATTAGCAGGCAATCCTACTGGTGACGCCCCAGCACTTTCGATAATATCACCCGCGACCGCAGAAGGGCGGCGGATGCGCATGCCTTTCATGTCTTCAGGAGTCCGAATCAACTTATCCGTAGTATGCAGTGAGCCAGGCCCAGCGCCATACATAAATAGTAGATGTGAGTCTTCATACTCACTAGCAAGCGTGCCATCCTCATAAAGAGTCTGAAGCATACAACCCATTTGAGTCGCTGAGTTTGATAAACCAGGAAGTTCAGTGATTTGAGTTAAAGGAAAACGACCACTGGTATACCCATGTGCTTGTGAACCAATATCTATCGTACCTTTAGCAGCAGATTCGTACGTAACATCTGCTTTAGCAAGACCCGCGGAAGGATACAACTCTACTTTTAAGCGACCATTAGAATCTGTCTCTATTTGCTTTGCCCAAGGTTCAAAAACCTCCGTGCTAATAGAAGAGGTTGCTGGCCAAAAGTGAGAGAAGCGTAAAACGGTGATTTCTTGAGAGTTTACTGATGAGTCATCAGTCGTGTTAGCAGATTGGTTAGAGCAGCCTAAAAGACTAACAGCCGCTAAGGCACCAATTGAAAAAAGAGGAGCTAGCTCCATTATCAATTCCTTTTGATAATTGTGAAAATAGGAGTAATACATCACTGGTAAATAATCCAATCTATACCAGATGTAATAATTTACAAGTTTGAAATATGTCTTTTACATGCCTGTAATAAAAATCTAGTTTAAAATTAGCAGCTATAATGATATAAGTCAAATCATTTTGATGGCAAAGCTAGAAAATATATTCATAAAATTGCATAGCAATTAAACAAGAAAACTCGTCAATTCAAATAGAAAACGCACTTATAGAGTGTGAATTATAAAAACAGGTTAGACTAAGTATAATTTTATACTATCTTCTCAAACCGCGCGCAAAGAAAACCCCCTCCGCGAAAGCGGAGGGGGTTTTTCTTTAGAATAGAGAGCTGACGATGACCTACTCTCACATGGACGAATCCACACTACCATTGGCGCAATGATGTTTCACTTCTGAGTTCGGGAAGGGATCAGGTGGTGCCATCATGCTATTGTCG